>CADCUK010000151.1 GCA_902805865.1 uncultured Nocardioidaceae bacterium
GCAGCGCAGCGGATCGCGACCCAGCGCATCGCTCCGGTCGTGATCCTCACGGCGTTCAGCCAGCGCGACCTGGTGGAGCGGGCGCGCGACGCCGGTGCGATGGCCTACCTGGTCAAGCCGTTCACGAAGAACGACCTGGTGCCTGCGGTCGAGATGGCGATGAGCCGGTTCGCCGAGCTGCAGCAGCTCGAGTCCGAGGTCGTGGACCTCACCGACCGGCTCGAGACCCGCAAGCTCGTCGACCGCGCCAAGGGAGTCCTGCAGCAGCAGCTGTCCCTCAGTGAGCCGGACGCGTTCCGGTGGATCCAGAAGACCGCGATGGACCTGCGGCTCTCGATGCGACAGGTGGCAGAGGGCGTGATCGCCCACGGTCCGGGCATCGCCGACGGGGCGCCCGAGGCCTGACGGAGACCGTCCATGACCGTGGGCCAGGTCACAAGTTGGCAACACGCCTCTTTCGAATGACCTTCGGACGCTCTTTCGACCCTTCCGCAGTGCTAGTTTCCGCCTCACAGAGCCGCCCGCGGGACGCTGGTGGCTGACGTAAGCAACAATCACGGAGGATCCATGATCCGCAACATCCGGAGCTGGCGCGTCGCTGCCGCAGCCGTCGCTGCCGGCCTCACGCTGGCCGCGTGCGGCTCCACCGCCGACGAAAGCGACAACGAGTCCGACAGCGCCAGCGGCGACAGCGGCAGCGCCGCGTGTGACGTCAGCCTCGCGTTCTTCGGTCCGCAGACCGGCCCCGCCGCCGGCCTCGGCCAGCCGATCATCCAGGGCGCCCAGCTCGCCATCGACCAGCACAACGCAGAGGCGGAGTGCGAGGTCGGCTACGAGCAGTTCGACTCCCAGGGCAGCCCCGACCAGGCACCTGCCCTCGCCACCGAGGCAGCCGGCAACGAGGCCATCATCGGCATCGTTGGTCCCGCGTTCTCCGGTGAGGGGGCCGCAGCAGGGCCGATCTTCGCCGAGGCCGGGCTTCCGACGGTCACGCCGTCGGGCACGAACCCGACGCTGTCCGAGGAAGGGTGGGACACCTTCCACCGTGCGCTCGGCAACGACGCGACCCAGGGTCCGGCTGCTGCGAAGTACATCCAGGACACGGTAGGCGCGCAGAGCGTCTTCGTCATCGACGATGCGTCCGAGTACGGCGCCGGCCTCGCGACCATCGTCAAGGACGAGCTCGGAGACACCGTCGTCGGGGAGGACACCATCCAGGTCGGTGACACCGACTTCTCCGCGACCGTCACCGCAGTGACCTCGTCGAAGGCCGACGCGGTGTTCTTCGGCGGCTACTACGCCGAGGCGGCGCTGATCGTGGCGCAGCTGAGGGACAGCGGCTTCGAGGGCGACTTCGTCGTCGCTGACGGAGTGAAGGACCCCGCCTACGTGGACGGCGCCAAGGAGGCGGCCGAGGGCACGATCATCACCTGCCCGTGCATCCCTGCCGAGGACCCGGCGGTGTCGGAGTTCGCGTCGGCGTACGAGGAGGAGTTCGGTGAGGCGCCGGGCACCTACGCGGCTGAAGCCTACGACTCGGCGAACATCTTCCTCGACGGCATCGCGGAGGGCATCGACAACCGCGAGGACATGCTGACCTTCATCAACGAGTACGACCAGGAGGGCATCACCAAGCAGCTCACGTTCGACGAGACCGGCGAGCCTTCCGACGTCGCCGTGTACGCGTACAAGGTCGAGGGCGGCGAGATCGTCTCCGACCAGGAGATCGAGTGACCCTTCGATGACGGCTCGCTGAGCCGTTGTCATGAATGCGGCCGGGGAGCGTGCTCCCCGGCCGCACCCATGCCAGACTCTGGGGCCGAGGAGGCCTGGTGAACTTTTCGTTCCTGTTCAACAACTTCGCTGAGCTGACGGTCACGGGGCTCGCCTTCGGTGCCGTCTACGCGCTCATCGCGCTGGGCTACACGATGGTGTACGGCGTCCTGCAGCTGATCAACTTCGCACACTCCGAAGTCTTCATGTACGGCACCTTCGCGACGCTGTGGATGACGATCACGCTGGTGGGCAGCGGCAACCCAGGGGGCCTCCAGACCTTCGGCATCATGGCTGCGGCGCTGCTGGCGGCCATGGTGGTGTCGGGTGCCATCGCGCTGATGCTCGAGAAGTTCGCCTACCGGCCGCTGATCAAGCGGAACGCGCCGCGGCTGATCGCGCTCATCTCGGCCATCGGCGCGTCGTTCGTGCTCGCCGAGCTGATGGGTGTGCGCGACGACGTGGCGGGCTGGTTCGGGCTGCGCGAGACCCTCGACGACTACGTCGGCGGGGCGCGGGTCAACCAGAGCATGCCGAACATCGTGCAGAACAGGACGCTGTTCGCCATCGGTGAGTACAACATCCGGATGGTCGACGTCATCGTGATCCTCTCGGCCATCCTGATGATGGTGGGGCTCGACCAGTTCGTCCGCCGGTCCAAGACCGGCCGGGGGATCCGGGCCACGGCGCAGGACCCCGAGACCGCGGCCCTGATGGGTGTCAACTCCACCCGCGTCATCCAGATGACGTTCCTGCTCGGCGGGCTCATGGCCGGAGTGGCCGCCTTCCTCTACATGCTGAAGATCGAGACCACGAAGTTCGACGTCGGCTTCCTCCTCGGCATCAAGGCGTTCACCGCGGCAGTGCTGGGCGGCATCGGCAACCTGCGCGGTGCCCTCGTCGGTGGACTGGTGCTGGGCGTCGTGGAGAACTGGGGCTCGGCTCTCTTCGGTGGCGAGTGGCGCCACGTGGTGGCGTTCGTGCTGCTCGTGGTCATCCTGCTCTTTCGTCCCACCGGCATCCTCGGTGAGTCGCTCGGAAAGGCCCGCACATGAGCACCAGCGTCAGCGCCACCTCAGGCACCAAGTCCAAGTCCAAGTCCAGGCTCGGCTTCGTCGATCGGCTGACGAACCTGCCGAAGCTGGTCAAGATCCTCCTGTGGGTGCTGCTGGCGCTGTTCCTCTACGCCCTGCCCCTCCTCGAGCCCCCCCTGCTGTCCACCCCGGGCACCGACTTCGGCGGCGTGCTCTTCACGGTCACGATCTACTGCCTCGTCGCCCTCGGCCTCAACATCGTCGTCGGCTACGCCGGGCTGCTCGACCTCGGCTACGTCGGGTTCTACGCCATCGGCGCCTACACCGTTGCGATCCTGACCTCCTTCCACGCCAACTGGCCCTTCCTGCTCGCCGTCCCGGTCGCGGTCGTGGCGACGATGGTCTCCGGCGTCCTCCTCGGCGCGCCCACCCTGAGGGTCCGTGGTGACTACCTCGCGATCGTGACCCTGGGCTTCGGCGAGATCATCCGCCTCGCAGCGGTCAACACCGAGTGGCTCGGTGACGCGCGCGGCATCTCGAAGATCGACCGCCCCCCGAGCATCGAGCTCTTCGAGATCCCGCACCTCTTCTGGGAGGGCGGCACCCCGCTGCTCGACCCGGACGACACCACGGTGTTCCTCGAGTTCGGGGTGCTCGACCAGATCCCGTACTACTGGCTCGGACTCACCGTCGTCATCCTCATGCTCATCGCGGACCGGCTCATCAAGGACAGCCGCGTCGGCCGAGCGTGGGAGGCCACGCGCGAGGACGAGGACGCCGCGGAGCTGATGGGTGTGCCCACGTTCCGCTTCAAGCTGCTCGCGTTCTCGACGGGCGCCTTCGTCGGCGGGCTCGCCGGCGCTCTCTACGCCAGCCGGCAGAGCTTCATCAACCCGCTGTCGTTCCTGCTGCTGTTCTCGATCCTCTTCCTCGCCGCAGTCGTCGTCGGCGGCCAGGGCAACCGCTGGGGCGTGCTGGTCGGTGCGTTCCTGGTTGCCTACCTGCCCGAGCGGTTCCGGGACTTCTCCGAGTTCCGCGTGCTGGTCTTCGGGCTTGCTCTGATGGTGCTCGCGATCTTCCGGCCGGAGGGGCTGCTGCCACCGCGGCGTACCTTGCGGGCGAAACAGGCGGGGCAGGAGCTGGCCGCCGCGGAGGAAGGCGACCACGGAGAGGAGACGAGGGTCCGTGTCTGAGACGACGACGAACCGACCGAAGGTCCTCGAGGTCGACAGCCTCACGCTGCGCTTCGGCGGCCTGGTGGCGCTGGACGACGTGTCGTTCGACATCGCCGAGGGCGAGATCCTCGGCCTCATCGGACCGAACGGAGCCGGGAAGACGACCTGCTTCAACGCGGTGACCGGCGTCTACCGACCGACCAGCGGGGACATCCGCTTCAACGGCGCGTCGATCACCGGCAAGAAGCGGTTCGAGATCACCCAGCTCGGCATCGCCCGCACCTTCCAGAACATCCGTCTGTTCCCCTCCATGACCGCGCTCGAGAACGTGCTGGTCGGAGCGGACGCGCGGCACAAGACCGGCATGCTGAGCGCTCTGTTCCGGCTGCCCCGGCACCGGCGGGAAGAGCAGGAGGGGCACGACCGGGCCATGGAGCTGCTCCGGTTCATGGGCATCGCGCGCTCGGCCGACGAGCTCGCCACGAACCTCTCGTACGGCGACCAGCGACGGCTCGAGATCGCCCGCGCTATGGCGACCGGGCCGAAGCTGATCTGCCTGGACGAGCCGGCCGCCGGGTTCAACCCCGCGGAGAAGGCCACGCTGATGCAGCTCATCCGCAAGGTCCGCGACCAGGGCTACACCGTGCTCCTCATCGAGCACGACATGAGGCTGGTGATGGGCGTGACCGACCGGATCGTCGTGCTCGAGTTCGGCCGCAAGATCGCCGAGGGCACGCCTGCCGAGATCCGTGACAACCCCGCGGTCATCGCGGCCTACCTGGGAGTTGACGAAGAAGATGCTTCTTGAGGTCGAGGGTCTCTGTGTCAACTACGGGCACATCGAGGCGATCAGGGACATCTCGTTCGGCGTCGAGGAGGGCACCATCGCCACGCTCATCGGGGCGAACGGTGCCGGCAAGACCACGACGTTGAAGACGCTGTCCGGACTGCGGAAGGTCCGGGCCGGCACGGTGAAGTTCGAGGGCAAGGACATCACCGCCCTGCCGCCGTACGAGCGGGTCAAGCTGGGGATCAGCCAGTCGCCCGAAGGACGGGGCATCTTCCCCGGCATGACCGTCACCGAGAACCTCGACATGGGGGCCTACGTCCGCACCGACCGGAAGAGCGCGGCCTACCGCGAGGACGTCGAGCGGGTGTTCACGCTGTTCCCGAGGATGGAGGAGCGCCGGACCCAGGTGGCCGGCACGATGTCCGGCGGCGAGCAGCAGATGCTCGCGATCGGGCGGGCGCTCATGGCGCGGCCGCGGCTGCTGCTCCTCGACGAGCCGTCGATGGGGCTGGCGCCGATGCTGATCCAGCAGATCTTCGGGATCATCACCGAGATCAACCAGCAGGGCACCACCGTGCTCCTGGTGGAGCAGAACGCAGCCCAGGCGCTCAAGCGGGCGCACACCGCGCACATCCTCGAGACCGGCGAGATCGTCCGCTCCGGGACGGGGGCGGAGCTCGCCGGCGACGACTCGGTCAAGGCGGCATACCTCGGCGGGGACGTCTGAGCGCTGGCCGGCACGCCGGACCGGGCTAGCCCAGGACGATCACCAGCTGCGTGAGCAGCGGGGCGACGACGAGCGCCGGAAGCATGTCGCCGACCGGGATGTGGCGCAGCCGGAGCAGCCCGATCGCCACGCCCACCAGCAGCAGGGCGCCGGTGGCGCCCAGTGCGGCGACGTGCGCCTCCGGGAGCACGTCGCCGAGCAGCACGCCGCCGAGCGTCAGTGACCCCTGGACCACGAGCACGGCCAGCGCGCTGGCCGCCACGCCCCACCCGAACGACGCCGCGAACGCGATCGCGGCGAACCCGTCGAGCGCCGCCTTGAGGTACAGCTGGTCGGCTCCCCGCCCGAGACCGTCGCTGAGCGAGCCGAGGATCGTCAGCGGACCCACGCAGAAGAGCAGGGAGCTCGCGACGAACCCCTCGACGAACCGCTCGCGGTCCCGCTGGTCGCCCCCGCCGCGCAGCAGCCTGCTGCGCAGCCACCCGCCGAACCGCTCGAGCGCGGACTCGACCCCGAGCAGCGAGCCGACCACCCCACCGATGACGAGCGAGCCGAGCACGATCAGGATCGGCGCGCTCGACCCGACGGCGTCGACCAGAGCGGGGTCGGTGACCGAGGCGGCGGTCGCCGCAGCGATGAGGAGCGTCACCAGCCCGAGCGCGTCGGTCACGACGTCCCGGGTCCGCTGCGGGAGGCGGTGGCCCACGAGCACGCCCAGGGTCGCCCCGACGAGAACGGTCGCGACGTTGACGAGCGTCCCGATGCCGGGGAACAATCCGACCTCCGAAGGTGAGTGAGCCAGCAGGTAATCTCATCACGGCCGGTCACTGGGAGAGCGCGGGGGCGCGCGACCGGCATGGGGTGTCCGAATGCAGGGGTCTACGGGCCCGGAAGACCGGAGAGTCATGCCTGTACAGGTGCGCGATGCGATCGAGAGAGACGCGGCCGCGGTGTCCGCGCTGTGGTCCGAGCTGGTCGGCCTCCCGGGTGCCGAGACCGTCGGCGGCGAACCGCCGGAGCGGCTCGTCGAGAAGGCCGTGGTGCGCTACACAGCAGACGACTCGGGACGCATCGTCGTGGCCGAGGTCGACGGCACCGTGGTCGGCTGCGGGTTCATGAGCATCGGGGTGGCCACGCCGTTGGACGAGGGCCGGGTGGTGCACCTCAGCCACGTCAAGGTCGCGGCGGGGTACGGCCGCCAGGGGGTCGGGTCCGCCCTGGTCGAGGCCACCTTGACCTGGGCGGAGCAGCACGGCCTCGACTCGGTGGTGACCTCGGTGCCGACCCACGACCGGGAGGTCAACCGGTTCCTCGCGCGGCTGGGCATGACGCCCGCCGCGTCGCTGCGTGCGGCTTCCGTGGCTGCGCTGCGGGTCAGGCTGCCCCACCACCCGTCGGCGGCCGCCCGACAGAGCGGCCGGATGGGCAGGAGCGTGGGCCAGGTGGTGGCGGCGCGGCGTTACCAGCGTCGCGTCTCGGGCAGGACCCGGGTGGCCGTGGCCGACCGAGCGGCCGACTGAGTGTCGGCTGGGTGTCGGCTGGGCCGACTAGAGTCGCAGGGTGCCTGAGCCCGCTCTGACCCCTGCCGTGCCTGCTGCTGCCGCGCCCACCAAGTCGCCCCTCAAGAGGCTCCTCCTCCTCGACGGGCACTCCCTCGCCTACCGGGCGTTCTTCGCGCTGCCGGTCGAGAACTTCTCGACCACGACGGGCCAGTCCACGAACGCGGTCTACGGGTTCACCTCGATGCTCATCAACGTGCTGCGCGACGAGGCGCCGAGCCACGTCGCGGTCGCGTTCGACGTGTCCCGCCAGACGTTCCGGTCCGAGGCCTATGTCGAGTACAAGGCCAACCGGTCGAAGTCGCCGGAGGAGTTCTCCGGGCAGGTCTCCCTGATCAAGGAGGTCCTCAACGCGCTGCGCATCCCCTTCGTGGAGAAGCCTGGGTTCGAGGCCGACGACGTCATCGGCACGCTGGCGACGCAGGCGATGGCCGAGGACTTCGAGGTGCTGATCTGCAGCGGCGACCGCGACTCCTTCCAGCTCGTGAACGACCGCACCACGGTGATCTACCCGATGCGGGGCGTCTCGGAGATGAAGCGGATGACCCCCGCGGCGGTCGAGGAGCGCTACGGGCTGCCGCCGCACCGCTACCCGGAGCTGGCGGCGATCGTCGGTGAGTCGTCCGACAACCTGCCCGGTGTCCCGGGCGTCGGTCCCGGCTTCGCGGCCAAGTGGATCAAGCAGTACGACGGCCTGGACGGTGTGATCGCCAACGCCGACAAGATCACCGGCAAGAAGGGGGAGGCGCTGCGTGCCCACCTCGGCGACGTCGTGCGCAACCGGCAGCTGAACGCCCTGGTCTGCGACCTCGACCTGCCGCTGAAGCCGGCCGACCTGGCGGTGCAGCCGTGGGACCGCCAGGAGGTGCACAAGGTCTTCGACGGCCTGGAGTTCCGGGTGCTGCGGGACCGGCTCTTCACGACCCTGGAGTCCGAGGAGGTCATCGACGCCGAGGGGTTCGAGCTGGAGATGGCGCGGCTCGCGCCGGGCGCGGTGGCCGGGTGGCTGGCCGAGCGCACCCACCGCGGGGAGTGGGCCGGGGTCCAGCTCGAGGGCATCTGGCGTGCCGGCAGCGGTGACGTGCACGCCGTCGCGGTCGCCACCGAGTCGGGTGCGGCCTGGGTCGACGCCGCGGAGATCACCCCGGAGGACGACGCAGCGCTGGCGGAGTGGCTGGCGGACGGGGACCGGCCCAAGGTCCTCCACGACGCGAAGGGGCCGATGCTGGCCCTGGCCGCCCGCGGCTGGACGCTGCGCGGGCTCGTCCGGGACACCGCGCTGTCGGCGTACCTCGCCCGGCCGGACCAGCGTTCCTACGACCTCGCGGACCTGACCCTGCGCTACCTCAAGCGCGAGCTGAGGACGGGCGCGGCCGAGGACGAGGGGCAGCTCAGCTTCGACTCCGTCGGTGACAGCACCGCGGGGGAGACGACGATGCTGCAGGCCCGTGCCGTGCTCGACCTGGCCGCCGCTCTCGACGAGGAGCTCGCCGACCGGGGCGGCACCGCGCTGCTCTCCGACGTCGAGCTGCCGCTGGTCGAGGTGCTCACCGAGCTGGAGCAGACCGGGATCGCCGTGGACGTCGAGCGGCTCGAGGCCCTCGAGGGCGAGTTCGCGACGGCGGTCCGCGACGCGGCGGAGGAGGCGTACGCCGTCATCGGCCAGGAGATCAACCTCGGTTCGCCGAAGCAGCTCCAGGTGGTGCTGTTCGACGAGCTCGGCATGCCGAAGACCAAGCGCACGAAGACCGGCTACACGACCGACGCGGACGCGCTGCAGACGCTGTTCGAGAAGACCGAGCACCCGTTCCTGCAGCACCTGCTGCGGCACCGTGACGTGTCCCGGCTCCGGCAGACCGTCGAGGGGCTGCTGAAGACGGTGATGCCCGACGGCCGGATCCACACCACCTTCAACCAGCTCATCGCGGCCACCGGGCGGCTGTCGAGCACCGACCCGAACCTCCAGAACATCCCGGTCCGCACCGAGGAGGGTCGTCGGATCCGGGAGGCGTTCGTCGTCGGGCCCGGCTACGACACGCTGCTGACCGCCGACTACAGCCAGATCGAGATGCGGATCATGGCCCACATGTCCGAGGACGCCGGGCTGATCGAGGCGTTCCGCTCCGGCATGGACTTCCACTCCGTGACCGCTGCCCGGGTGTTCGACGTCGAGCCGACCGCGGTGACCGGCGAGATGCGGGCGAAGATCAAGGCCATGAACTACGGGCTGGCCTACGGCCTCTCGGCGTTCGGCCTCTCCGCGCAGCTCAAGATCGACACCACCGAGGCGCGCGGTCTGATGGACGAGTACTTCGAGACGTTCGGAGGCGTCCGGGACTACCTCGGTGGGATCGTGGACGAGGCGCGACGCAGCGGCTTCACCGAGACGATCCTCGGTCGACGCCGCTACCTGCCGGACCTCACGAGTGACAACCGCCAGCGACGCGAGATGGCCGAGCGGATGGCGCTCAACGCGCCGATCCAGGGCTCTGCCGCGGACATCATCAAGGTCGCGATGCTCCGCGTGGACGCGGCTGTCAAGACGGCGGGGATGAAGTCGCGGATGCTCCTCCAGGTGCACGACGAGCTCGTGTTCGAGGTGGCGCCGGGGGAGTGCGACTCGCTCGAGGAGCTCGTGCGCCTGGAGATGGCCGGCGCCGCCGACCTCGCCGTCCCGCTCGACGTCTCCGTCGGCACCGGCGCCAGCTGGCACGCTGCCGCCCACTGAGGCGGCAGGGTTCAGAGAGGAGCCGGCTGCGGGTTGCTGCTCCGTGGGGCGATCGCCGGCCCGCGCAGCCCGGCGCGGACCACCAGCACGACGAGCAGGACCGCGTCGACCACGGCCACGGTGGTCAGCAGCGAGGACACCGAGTCCGCGGTGGAGCCACCCGCCGCCACGACGGCCAGCGCGATCCAGATGAGGAGCACGGCCCGCTGCTGCTGGCGGGCGACGAGGTTGTAGACCATCAGCTGCAGCAGGGCGAGCAGGGTGCCGAGCAGCGCGAAGCCCCAGAGCAGCGACTCCACCTCGGCGTACTCGGGCCCGCCGACGAAGGTCACCGCCAACCCGGAGAGGACCGCCACGCCGAGCACCGTGGTCACCCCGATCGTGCCGACGAGACCGAGCGCCAGCACGTTGGTCCGCCGCGCGGATCCCGATCCCGACATCGCCGGGAAGACCACGACCACGACGAACTGCGGCAGGAACAGCACCGCCTTGGTGAGGATCAGCCCGCCGGCGTACAGCCCGGCCTGGTGCTCGTCGAGGACCGCGCGGGCGACGACGACGTCGATGTTGGACAGCGCGAAGAAGGCCAGCAGCGCGTGCGAGTTGTGCAGCGTCTCTGCGAGGACGCTGCGGCGCGAGGCCGGGGGTGGTCCCGCGGCGGCGGCCGTGGTCGCATCGGCCGTCTGCTGGTCGGGGTGGCGCAGCGTCCACCAGCCCGCCACCGCCGGCACGAACGCGCCGAGGGCCACGCCGGTCATCGCGCCGAGGGTGTCGGGACGGAGCGCCAGCGCTGCGCAGCCGAACGCCAGCCGTCCGAAGCCGACGGCCAGGTAGATGACCGCGAGCGGCCGCCACCGGCGTTCGCCCTGCAGGATGCCGGCCTGGCCACCCATCACGGTGAGCGGCACCACCGTGACCGCGATCATCGCCGCTACCGCCCAGGAGTCGAGGTTCAGCCAGGCGGAGACAGCGGGGGCCGCGAGGAGGGCCAGCAGGCCGAGCCCCGCCGCGCAGGCGTACGTCGTCCGGAGCACCTCGCGCTCGATGGCCACCCGGTCGTGGGGAGCAGCCGCCACCCGCCGTGCCCCGGTCGCCTGGAGCCCCAGTGACACCACGTTCAGGATCAGCAGCAGTCCGGCTACGGCAGCGAGCGCGCCATACTCCGCCGGACCGAGCACCCGCGCCGCCAGGATCGTGAAGCCGTAGGTCGACACGTTCATGAGCCCCATGGCGACGGCGATCACGCCACTGCCTGCGAGCACGGCGCCGTGGCGGCGCCATGGGGTCATCATCGGGAGCGGTTCCGTTCTGTCTGCGGGGGTCCTCACGGAGGATAGGTTCTCCGCGGGAAGCCTATGGTCGAGGGTGAGGGAGGGTGTCCGTGGCGCACCGGGCCCTCGACCTCCTTGCTCGGTGCTGGCCGTGGCTGCTGGCGCTCGCGGTGCTGTGGCCGGTGCTGGCCCCGGGATACGTCCTGAGCTACGACATGGTCTTCGTCCCCGACCTGGCGCTGCGCCCCGACTTCCTCGGGCTCGGTTCGGGCCTGCCTCGCGCGGTGCCGTCCGACGCGGTGGTCGCGGTGCTCGACGAGATCCTCCCCGGGATGGTGCTGCAAAAGGTCGTCCTCCTCGGAGCGCTGGTGCTCGCCGGGTACGGCGCAGGGCGGTTGGTGCCGGAGGACGCCCCGGTCGGCAGGCTTGCCGCGACGACGTTCTACGTGTGGTCGCCGCTCGTCGCCGAACGGCTCGTGATCGGCCATTGGCCGCTGCTGCTCACCTACGCGGCGCTGCCCTGGCTGTTCCTGTCGGTGCGCCGGCTCCGGTCCGGCCGCGCCGGCTACGGGCCGGTCGCGCTGTGGCTCGCGCTGGCCGGCCTCAGCCCGGCCGGCGGGGTGCTCGCGGCGGTGTTCGCACTCATCGCGGTCGCGGGAGGCAGGACGCTCGCCCGACGCACGCTCGGCGTCGCGGGGCTGGCGTTGGCGGTCAATGCGCCGTGGCTCGTCGCCGGTGTCCTGCACGGCGGGGCCGCGCTGTCGGACCCCGCTGCCGTCGAGCTCTTCGCCGCCCGAGGGGAGGCAGGGATGCCGGCCTGGCTGACCGTGCTCGGCCTCGGTGGGATCTGGAACGCCGAGGCGGTGCCTGCGTCCCGGACCGGCTGGCCCGCCTGGGCTGCCCTGGCGGTGCTCGTCGTGCTGGTCGCCGCGGGCGCGCGCCGGTGCCTCTCCGTCCCCGGGAGCCGCAACGACGGCCGCGCCGCCCTGGTCGCGGCGGCGGTCCTGGGCGTGGTGCTGGCCCTGGCCGGGACGCTCGCACCGGGCGCGATGGGCTACCTGGTGCAGCACGTGCCCGGGGCAGGGTTGCTGCGGGACAGCACCCGGGGGCTGGTCCTCCTGGCGCCGCTCCTCGCGGTGCTCGTGGCGCACGGGGTCTGCGCCCTGACCGGCCGGCTCTCAGCCGGGGCGGCGCGCACGGTGCTGGCGACGGTCCTCGTGCTCGCCGCGGTCGCGCTGCTGCCCGACCTGGCAGGGGGAGTGGCCGGGCGGCTGGATCCCGTGGAGCTCCCCGACGAGTACGCGCAGGCACGGGCCGCGCTCGCCGCGGAGGTGACAGCCGGCGAGGACACGGGGGACCTGCTCGTCCTGCCCTTCAGCAGCTATCGCCTGCCGGTGTGGAACGACGGGCGGCGGACGCTGGACCCGCTCGGCCGCGTCATGACGCCCGACTACCTCGCGAGCGACACGCTCTTCGTCTCCGGCGACGAGATCGAGGGGGAGGACCCCAGGGCCCGCCGGGTGCACGAGCTGCTGGAGTCGGCGCCGTCCGAGGAGGAGCTGGTGGGTGCGTTGCTCGCCGAGGGGGTGGGCTGGGTCCTGCTGGACCGGTCCGCCGAGGAACAGCTGGGCGACCGTGTCCCCTCCGCCGACCTCCCTGCGCAGCGCGTCGTGCACGAGGGCGACGAGCTGGTCGTGTGGGAGCTGCAGGGCACACCGGCCGCTGATCCGGAGCCGGTCGCGGTCCGGTTGGCGCTGGGGCTCGCGTGGCTGGCCACCCTGTCGACGGTCCTCCTCGCAGCCGTCGCGGCGCTCCGCAGCGGGGCCCGGAGAGCGACCCGGCGCCGCGCGCGTATGTCCTCGAACGTCACCTGATGGGTGCTATTCTTCGTTTGTCGATGCAATTGGGAGGCGACGTGCGTAGGTTCATGGCCGGTGGAGTGGCGGCGCTCGTGGGAGCGGGTCTTGCCACGGCGACTGCATTCGGCGTGGTGAACACGGTCAGTGGCACGTCCGCGCAGCCCGACCGTGAGGTCGTCGACTACGGGACGACCACCACGGAGTGACCTCTCCCGGTCATCCCTGAGGACCCTCCGGGTCCTCGGAGCTCACGCGTCGCCCGTCCAGGACGTCGGCCAGCACCAGCGCGAACGAGTCCTGCGAGTGCTCCCAGGCGAACGTGCGCGACACGACCCTCGCGGCGTCACCCAGCTGGTGACGGTAGGCGGGGTCCTCGACCAGCCGCTCGACGGCCGCGGTGAACCCTGCCTGGTCCTCGACCAGCAGCCCCGACACGCCGTGCTGCACGGACTCGCGGGTGCCGCCCGCGGTGGAGTACGCAACGGTGGGCACGCCGTGGCCTCCCGCCTCACCGACGACCAGCCCCCAGCCCTCCTTGAGCGAGGGCAGGAGCAGGAGCCACGAACGCTCGAGGATCTCGTGCTTGCGCTCCTCGGTGACGTGACCCTCGAAGCTCACGAGGTCGCTGGTTCCGGTCTCGGCGGCGTACTTGCGGAGGTGGTCCTCCCACCAGCCCGAGCCCACGACCGCGAGCCGGACGTCCGGGAACCGCTCGCGCAGCGCCGCGACGGCGTCGATCGCGTGCTCGACCTGCTTGTGCGGAACGAGCCGGCCGACCACGGTCAGCAGCGGCCGCGGCGTCTCGCTGATGCCGGGCAGGAACGGCGATGGCGAGGTGCCGTTGTGGACGACCGCGATGCGGTTCCCGTCGATCCCGAGCGCGATGAGCTCTCGTCGGGTCGCACGCGACACCGCGATGTACTGGGACCGGCGGTAGAGCGCGGGTGCCAGCCGGCTCTCGATCCACCAGCCGACCCGGGACAGTGGACCGGGGAAGACCACCGGCCACTGCTCGCGGTGCACGTGGTGCACCAGCACGACGACGGGACGCCGGGTCGCCAACCGGGTGAAGAACGGCAGCCCGTTCTGGACGTCGACGACGAGGTCGACGTGGCCGAACCGCCGCAGCAGCAGGAACAGCATCCCGATGACGTAGATGTCGAGCCGGTTGCCGCGACGCATGTACCGGACGCCGTCGACCGTCTCGTCATCCGGAGCCTGGTCGTGGGCGGCGCAGAAGATCGTGACGCGGGCGCCTTGGCGCACCAGGCCGCGTGCGATGGTCTCGACGTACCGCTCCGAACCGCCACCCTCGGGGTTCGCCACGTCGCGCCAGTTGAACATCACGACGTGCTTGCCCTGCACCGACGGTTGCCCGCCGCTCCCTCTCTCCATTGGCTCGATGTTACCGGGGGGCGACAGGGACCCGACGCCGTCCAGCGGCCTGACATACTCCCGCTCCATGTCGTGGCTGCGGGCTTGGAAGGTCTTCTACGAGCGCCGGATCGCGGTGCCCGTCGACGACGACGGCCTCGTCCTCGACGTCGGCAGCGGGGACAAGCCCTCGTGGCGGGCGGACGTGCTCCTAGACCGGTACACGGGCGCCGAGCACGCGGCTCAGCGCTCGGGCCGCCGGCGCGCCGCGGTCCGTAGACCGCTGTTCGACGCCGACGCAGCGGACATGCCGTTCGCCGACGGCGTCTTCGCCTACGCGATCTGCTCCAACGTCCTCGAGCACGTCACGGACCCGGCAGGGGTGGCGCGCGAGCTGTCCCGGGTGGCCGGCGCCGGGTACATCGAGGTGCCGGAGGCGGCCAGCGCCAAGATCGTCGACTTCCCCAGCCACCTGTGGTGGTGCCGCCTTGCGGAGGAGCCCGAGGGTCCGACGCTCGTGTTCACGGCCAAGTCCGCGCCGTACCACGACCCGGAGATCGCCGGCTACATCGAGCGCGCAGGGGTGCGCCGCGAGCTCGACGCGGTGCTGAACAGCCGGTTCGAGCACCGGGTCATCCGCTACCACTGGACCGGCACGGTCAGGTTGCGTGTCGAGGGCGAGCTCGATCCCGCCTTCGTGGAGCGGGCGATGCAGGAGGAGGGCCACCGGCGGACCTGGGAGACCGTGCTGGTCCAAGGGCTCACCTTCGTGCTGACCGCTCCGGCCCGGCGACGCCGTGGGCGACCGGAGCTGCTGTACGACGACCTCGTCAAGCCGGAGCTGCGCCGAGGAACCCGGCAGCGGCTGAGGAAGCAGATCTACCGCCCTGGCGGTCAGTAGGGGCGGTCAGTAGGGGCGGTCAGTAGGGGTCGTACGGACCGCGGTGACCGAAGAGCGCACCGGCAACCGAGCGGAGGCGCAGCCGCAGCAGCAGCTTCACGAGCAGGTTGCGGACCCACCACGGCAGCTCGCCGACGATCCTCATCCGGTCGGCGGCCGAGGGGCGACCGACCCGGAAGAGCGCGAGCGACCCCTCGCGGCTCTCGTACCGCAGCCGTCGCGAGAAGAGCACGTGCACCAGCACGCCGAGCGTCACCCCGAACGACGAGAAGCAGTCGTGCACGAGGATCGGGGAGCCCGCGGACTGGTGACGCGACCAGCGGAGGTCGTCGGACAGCGTCCAGTAGTCGTGCTTGCCGTCGATGTAGAGCAGGTCGATCGTGCCCTGCCAGGTGGGACGGGCCTTGGTGCTGTACTCGGCCAGCAGCTCGACGGTGTCGTCGAGCCCGGCGGCGCGCACGTTGTCCTCGAACTTCGACCGGGTGCTCTGCCCGCCGAAGAGCCGCCCCTCGACGAACGGGTCGATGGCCACCAGCCGACCACCCAGGCCCCGGACCGCTTCTCCCAGCACCAGCGTGGACCGCCCCTGGTGGCTGCCGATCTCCACCACCACCGGCTGGGGACCCAGCTCCTGGGCTGCGTCCCAGAGCAACCGGCCCTGCCCCTGGGTCAGCCATCCCGGGACGGTGTCCGCGGTCGCCCACACGGTGTCGAACGAGGTGCGGGCGGCGTCGGGCACGGGCGGTTCTCGCAGTTCGTGGAGGCGGTCGGAGGGCGCGGGTCGAGCAGAGGGCAGCATATAGACTCCGGAGGTCACGACGGATCGAGCAGGAGGCAGCCGCAGTGTCCGACCGCGGCCCTCTCGGTGCCCGCCTGCGGCAGCTCGATCCGCGTTCGCCCGACAGGGACGGACCCGCACTGGTCACCCTGCTCGTGGTCGTCGGGGTCCTGGTCCTCAACCTCGTGCAGCAGCCCGGGCGCATCACCTTCGACACCAAGCTCGACCTGCAGTTCGCTCCGCTCGACTTCCTGACCCGCAGCCTCACCCTGTGGAACCCGGACGCGGCCTTCGGCGGGCTGCAGAACCAGGCATCCGGCTACCTCTTCCCGATGGGGCCGGCGTTCGTCCTGGGAGAGCTGCTCGGGGTGCCGTCCTGGGTCTGGGAGCGGTTGTGGTCCGCCGCGGTGATGCTCCTCGCCTACGAGGGTGCACGACGGTTGGCGCGCGCCTGGCCCGGGGTGGGGCGGTGGGGTGCGGTGCTCGCCGGGCTGAGCTACATGGCCGCGCCCCGGGTGCTCACCACCGTCGGTCCCCTCAGCGGTGAGACGTTGCCGACGGCGGTCCTCCCGTGGACCGTCCTGCCGCTCGCGCTGTACCTGTGCGGGCGCTGGCGGCGCTGGCCGGCTCTCGTGCTGTCGGCGGTGTCGGTGCTCTTCATGGGTGGTCAGAACGCCACGCTCGTGGTCGCGTGCCTGGTCCTCCCCGGCCTGTTGCTGCTCACCGCTGCCGGGCGTCCCGTGCGCCGGGTGCTGGTCGACGTCGCCGGCTGGTCCGTCCTCGTCGTCGTCGCGACGTTCTGGTGGCTCGTGCCGCTCGTGCTGCTGGGCTCCTACGCACCCCCGTTCCTCGACTTCATCGAGTCCTCGACGAACACCGCAGGCGGCACCGGCTGGCTCACCTCGCTGAGAGGCACGAACCACTGGGTCGCGTACTTCCCCGGTGGCGGCCCCTCCGGGTGGCTGGGGGGATGGGAGCTGGCGACGTCGGGACTGCTGCTGGTCACGACGGTCCTCGTGGCGGTGCTGGGGCTCGCCGGCCTGGCCCGTGGCCGGCTCGCCTTCCGGCTGCCGCTCGTCCTCTCGCTCCTGGTGGGGCTGGCGTGCCTGACGCTCGGCAGCGGCGGATGGGCCGGCTCACCTCTCGCGGTCCCGTGGCTCGACGCGCTCGACTCCTGGCTGGCTCCGTTCCGCAACGTGCACAAGTTCGACCCGCTCGTCAGGCTGCCGTTGAGCCTCGGTGTCGGAGCGTTCGTGACCGGGATCGTGCCGGTCCTGGCGACCCGGATCCCTGCTGGTCGTCGCCGTGGCGGCACGGCGGCCATGGTCGGCGTGACAGCGCTCCTCGTGCTGGCAGCCGCGCAGCCAGCGTTCGCCGGACACCTCCGCAGTGCCGACGGGATGACCGACCTGCCCGACGAGTGGCGGGAGACCGCCGCCTTCCTCGAGGCGGTCCCCGGCCCGGCGGCTGTCCTCGTCCTCCCCGGCTCCGGCTTCGCCGTGCAGGAGTGGGGACGCACGATCGACGAGCCCATCCAGGTGCTCGGTGGTCCACCCTGGGTCGCCCGGGCCCAGGTGACGGTGGCGCCGGCCGGCACGCTGAGGATCCTCGACGCACTCGAGCGCCGCGTGGCCGAGGGACGCCCGATCCCTGGCCTCGCCGAGCTGCTCCGACGCCTCGGGATCACCCACGTCGTCGTACGCGGCGACCTCGACCCCGCCGACTCCGACGCCCCGGACCCGGAGCTGGTGCGCGCGAGCGTCTCCGGTGACACGGGGCTGACGCCGCTGGCCGGGTTCGGCGACGGCGCAGGCCCGTCCCCCCTGCTCGCGGTCTACGGCGTCGACGGGACGGAGGACCGGCGGGCCTCGGTCCTCGACTGGGAGGAGAGGGTGCTGGTCGACGGGGGACCCGAGGCAGTGGTCGATCTGGTCGGCGCCGGGCTGCTGGATCCGGATCGTCCGATGCTGGTCGCCGAGGGCGGCGAGGTCGCGGACGTCGTCACCGACGGGAACCGACGGGTCGAGCGCAGCTTCGGCCGGGTGCACGGCGCGGTGTCCGGGGTGATGTCGGCCATCGACGAGTTCAGGCTCGACCGGCGGGTGCACGACTTCCTGGGTGAGGAGGTCCCCGAGCAGCAGACGGTCGCGGAGTACGACGGCCTGGAGCAGGTGGTCGCCTCGAGCTCGGCCGGCTACGCCGACACGTTCGGCCAGGTGTCTCCCGAGGAGCACCCGTACGCCGCGATCGACCCGTCGCCGTTCACCTCCTGGGGCAGTGATGCGTTCCTGCCGCCGGAAGGTCAGTGGCTCGAGCTCCGGTTCCGCGAACCGGTCGAGCCCGGCGAGGTCTCCCTGCTCTTCGACGTCGCCAACGGCGCCGAGGTGGCCTCGGTCGAGCTGGTGACGGACGCCGGGAGCCGGGTCGTTCCGGTGGGCTCCGACGGCCGGCTCGACAGCACGGCCCCGACCGAGGGAGCCACCGACCGGCTGCGCGTCGTCGTCCGGGAGACGGTGGGATCCCGTCGCCAGGTGCGGCTCAGCGACCTGCGTGTCGAGGGTCAGGAGCTGCGGCGCAGCCTTCGCCTTCCGGGCGTCCTCGACGACGAGTCGACCCTCCACCTGCGCAGCGAGACGCCCCAACGGGCCTGCGCGCGTGCACCGGAGCAGGTCTCCTGCGAGGAGCGCAGGCAGGTCGAGACGACCGAGGCCGCCGGCTTCGCGCGGACCTTCGAGGTCGCGCAGTCCGGGTCGTGGGAGCTGGACGGCTGGGCGGTGGCGACGAACGGGCCGACCGTGACGGCGCTGTTCGACCCGCTCGGTCCGGAGCAGGTGGCAGTCACCGCCAGCTCGACCTTCGGGGGAGATGCTGCGGTCACCGCCGCGAACGTCCACGACGGCGACGAGGAGACCAGCTGGTACGCCGCGCCGACGGACGGCAAGCCCGTCCTCGAGCTGCGCTGGAAGAAGCCGAGGACGATCCGTTCGGTGCTCGCAACCCTGTCCGACGGTGCGCCGGGTCGGCTGCCCGACACCTTCTTCGTCGACCCCCTCCGCAAGGGCGAGGAGCCGCAGCTCGTCGACGTCACCGGTCCGGACGCCGGCGAGCTGGAGAGCGTCCGCACGAACCGGCTCCGGGTGACGGCCCTTCTCGAGGACAGCGACGACGACAGCGATGACGACACCGATGACGACACCGGTGACGACACCGGTGACGACAGCGAGGGGATCGGGATCTCCGAGCTCGACGTCGACGGGATCGAGGACCTCCGGCACCGTCCCGAGCTGGAGTCCGAGACCGGTGTCCTCTGCGGGTTCGGCCCCACGGTCTCCGTCGCAGGTCGCACGATCCGGCTCGGTGTCAGGGGGACCCTCGCCGACGTGGTGGGCGGGGCGCGGCTGCCCCTGACCAGGTGCGGCGCCGAGCCGGTGCAGCTCCCCGAGGGCGAGCACCTCCTCGAGGTCACCAACGGAGCGGGGTTCAGCGTCTCCGAGCTGGTCCTCCGGCCCGCCGACACCGGCGACTCCACGCCGTCCGCCGACGCGGGCGCCGCAGGCGACGTCACGGTCCGTGACTGGGGTCCGGTCCGCCGTACGGTCGAGGTGGGGGCAGCCGATGAGGCCGTCCTGACGGTTCCCGAGAGCCACAACGTGGGGTGGGAGGCGACCCTCGACGGGCAACGGCTGGAGCCGGTCAGGGTGGACGGGTGGAAGCAGGGGTGGCTCCTCCCCGAGGGCGCCGCCGGCACCGTGACGATGACGTACGCACCGCAGCGGACGTTCTCGGTCGGGCTGGGAGCCGGGGCGGTGCTTGCCGGCGCCCTGGCTCTGGCAGGGGTGCTGCTGTGGCGGCGCCGGGCAGCTCCACGGACAACGGGTCAGCGCGGCGCGACGCCGGACGGCGGGCAGGCGGCGCCGACGTACCGCTGGTCCGGTCCGGCATCGCGCCTGCGGCGACCGGCCCTCGTCGTCGCCCTGCTCCTGCTGGCGCTCGTCTCACCCTTCCTGGCTGTGGGTGCGGCGGTCGGAGGAGCATCCGGGCACCTCCCGGCACAGGCACAGCGCCAGCTCCTGTCGGCTGCGCTCGGCCTGCTGCCCCTGGCGGCGGTCCTGGCCCTCGCCTCGAGCGACTCGATCCTGTCGCCGCCCCAGCCGTCCGACGCCCTCGCGGCCCTCGCGGTGGGCCTGGCGGTCGGGCTGGCGCTGAGGCCGGACCATGACAGCGGACTCGAGCCGGCGGAGGGGTTCCGGTGATCGGCTACCGTGCCCGGGTGTCCCACCCCGTCCGCCGCGAGACTCGTCCGTGGTCGCCCACCCTCCGGCGGTCCGTGGAGCTCTTCGCGGCCTTCCGGAAGGAGCAGACCGAGCCGGCGGTCTTCTACAACGCGCTTGCTCGTGACTCGGTCGGTCAGCTCTCGCAGTACGTCGACCTCGAAGGCCGGCTCCTGCTGGACGTCGGCGGCGGACCTGGCTACTTCCGCACCGCGTTCGAGGAGGCCGGCAGCCGCTACTTCTCGCTCGACGCGGACGTCGGGGAGCTCTCCGGGCTCGGGGAGATCGGTCCAGGGACCGTCATCGGGAGCGGCATGGAGCTGCCGTTCGCCGACGGCGTGGTCGACGTCTGCTACTCCTCCAACGTCCTCGAGCACGTGCCCCGGCCCTGGCGGATGGCCGAGGAGATGGTGCGCGTGACGAAGCCGGGCGGTCTCGTCTTCATCTCCTACACCGTGTGGTTCGGTCCGTGGGGCGGGCACGAGACGTCGCCGTGGCACTTCCTCGGCGGTGACCGGGCCCGACGCCGCTACCGGCGTCGCCACGGCAAGGAGCCGAAGAACCGGTTCGGTGAGTCGTTGTTCCCGGTCACGGTTGCTGCCGGGCTCACGTGGGCGACCACGCAGACGGAGGCCGAGCTGCTTGCCGCCGTGCCCCGGTACAACCCTCGGCTCGCCTACGTGCTGACGAGGATCCCGGTGCTGCGGGAGCTGGTGACGTGGAACCTCGCGCTGGTGCTGCGCCGCCGGTGACGACGCAGGCTCATCAGGCGTCGCCCGGGTTCGGGTGGCGCTTCCGGCTGCTGGCCTGCTGCCTGGTGCTGGTGGCCGTGGCGTTCGCGCAGCGACCGGGGAGGCTCGTCAGCGACACCAAGCTCGACCTCGTCGTCGACCCCGGCGGCATGCTGGGGCGTGCTCTGCACCTGTGGGACCCCGAGGGCGGTTTCGGGCAGGTGCAGAACCAGGCGTACGGATACCTGTTCCCGATGGGTCCGTTCTTCTGGGTCGGTGACCTCCTCACGGTCCCGGGCTGGGTCGTCCAGCGGCTGTGGTGGTCGTTGATCCTGGTGGTGGCCTTCCTCGGCGTCGTCAAGCTCACCGGGCTGCTGGGGATCGGCACCCCGGTGAGCCGGTTGGTGGCCGGGTTCGCGTACGCGCTGTCCCCGCGCATCCTCACCACCCTCGGCCCCATCTCCATCGAGTCCTGGCCCACCGCGCTGGTGCCCTGGGTCCTCATCCCACTCGTCGCCGGGGCTGCGCGGGGCTCACCCCGTCGGGCCGCGGCCCTGTCCGCGCTCGGCGTCGCGGCCGTCGGCGGCGTCAACGCCGCGGCGACGTTCGTGGTGGTCCCGTTGGGGGCTCTGTGGCTGCTGACCCGGGCACCTGGTCCTCGGCGACGCGCGCTCATGACCTGGTGGCCGCTCCTCGTGGCTGCAGGTACGGCGTGGTGGCTGGTGCCGCTGCTCCTGCTCGGTCGCTACAGCCCGCCGTTCCTCGACTTCATCGAGACCGCGGCGGTGACGACGTTCCCGACCTCGGTGGTCGACGTGCTCCGCGGGACGTCGCACTGGGTCCCGTACGTCGACTCGACGTGGCAGGCGGGCAACGACCTGCTTACCACCGGCTACGTGATCCTCGACGCCGGTGTGCTGCTGGTGCTGGGCGCCGCGGGGCTGATGCTGCGCGGCAACCCGCACCGACAGTTCCTGGTGCTGTCACTGCTGCTGGGGCTCGTCGCGGTGTCCGCCGGACACGGCGGTGGGGTGTCGGGGATG
>CADCUK010000152.1 GCA_902805865.1 uncultured Nocardioidaceae bacterium
CCCGTCTGGAGAGCACTCAGCCCTCGCGCGTCCTGGAGGTGCACCGACAGGACGAGGAAGATCCCGGTGAATCCCGTGAAGTAGAGCGTGCCGACGGCCAGTCCGCCGGCGTAGCCGGGCAGGGTGCGCAGCAGCGCCACGTCGAGCAGCGGCGCACCGCCTCGCTCCCGCAGCGCCAGCTCCCACCGCACGAACGCCCACAGCAGCGGTCCCGCGGCGACGAGCAGGACCAGGGGCAGGCGGGCACCGCCCTCGAGGCTGACCAGGGGGTACAGCAGGCAGAGCACGCCGAGTCCGAGCAGCACTGCGCCGCGCACGTCGATGCGTGCGTCGCCGGCGGCGCGCTGCTGCTCGGTCGGGCTGGGGACCAGCCGCGCGATCGCGACCAGCGCGACGAGCCCGATCGGCACGTTGACGAGGAACAGCCAGCGCCAGCCGTCCTCCTCACCGGCCACGGCGATGATCGCTCCTCCGAGGATCGGTCCGACGGCCGAGGAGATCGACACCGTGAGTCCGAACAGGCCGAACGCCCGCCCGCGCTCGGGTCCCTGGAACAGCTCCTGGATCAGCCCCGAGCTCTGCGGCGTCAGCAGTCCGGCGGTCGCACCCTGCAGCAGCCGGGCGGCCACCACCAGCTCGGCAGTCGGGGCCAGGCCGACAGCCGCGCTCGACGCGATGAACCCGGTCAGCCCGATGAGCATCAGCCGCCGCCGCCCGAACGCGTCGCCCAGGCGACCACCCGCCACCAGCGTCAACCCGAAGGCGAGCGCGTAGCCGCTGACGACCCACTGCACCGTCCCGGCGCTGGTGTCGAGCCCCGCTCGTATCGAGGGCAGCGCCACGTTGACGATCGTGACGTCGAGCAGCGTCATGAAGCCGACGACGAGGGTCACGCCCAGGATCCGCCACCGCCTGGGGTCGGGCGCCTCCTGTGCCTCGTCGCTCACCCCGAAAGCATGCGGGGCGCGACCAACCCGCCGCTAAGACTGGCCGGTCGGGCTCACGACCCGTCGGGTGCGTCGTCGGCAGGCGCGTAGACCAGGTGGACGACGCCCTTCTCGTAGGCCTCCGAGGAGACCAGACGCAGGTGCCGACCCGGCTCCCCGTCGGCGAACAGCTTCTGGCCGGACCCCGCAGTCGCCGGGTGGAGGAACAGGTGCAGCTCGTCGAGCAGCCCGGCGTCCAGCAGCTGCCTCACCACGGAGACCGAGCCGCTCAGGGCGATGCGGTCGACCGACTCGTCGTTCTTGAGCTCGGCGACGGCTTCGGCGAGCTCGCCCTGGAGCTGCTCGGAGTTCCGCCAGGAGAACTCCTGCGGGGTCCGGGACGCGACGACCTTGCGCATGTCCCCGAGGTGCTTGGCGAACTCCGCGTCCTCCCCTCCGGCGGCCTCCCTCTCCGGCCACGCCCCGGCGAAGCTGTCGTAGGTGACGCGTCCGAACAGCATCACGTCGGCCTCGTGCGTGGCGCCCACGGCCGCGCCCATGTCGTCGCTGAAGTACGGGAAGTGCCACTCACCGATGCCGGGGTCGATGCCACCGTCGAGTGCCATGAACAGGCTTGCCGAGATCGTTGCCATGGGGTTGCTCCGTCCGTGCGTCGTTGGTCCGTGAATTCTGACGCACCGCCTCAGAAGGGAAGCAACCGGCCTGCACAGGCGTTGTACGAGTGATGACACCGCCCGCAGCCGTCGTGCCCGAGATCCCGCCGCCGACCCGCGGCGCACCCGCCCCGCCGGCTCCCCGGGCGAGACTGTGGTTGCCGAAGCACGTGCAGGTCACCGCGGCCGCCGCCGAGCAGCCGCACGCCGCCGAGATCCTGCGCCGGGTCGAGGCGGCCGGCGTCGACGACGTCCGCATCCTGCGCTCGAACCGCCTCGTCGGTCTCAACGACGGGACCGAGCGCGAGGTCTATGCACGGGCGAAGGCGACGATGGCCGTGGTCGTCGCACCGCCCAGCGTGCTGAAGCCGCAACCGATCCCGCCCAGCGCCGACTGGCGTCTCGACCTCGCGCGGGGCTGCCCGGCGCACTGCCAGTACTGCTACCTCGCCGGCTCGCTCCAGGGCCCGCCGGTGACGCGGGTCTACGCCAACCTCGACGACGTGCTCGAGGGGATGGCCACCCACACCGGGCGCGGAGCCGTGACCACCGGGACGGCTGCCCGGCACCATGAGGGCACGACGTTCGAGCTGTCCTGCTACACCGACCCGTTGGCGATCGAGCACCTCACCGGTTCGCTGTCCGCTGCCATCGAGCGGGCCGGTTCCGGCCGGTACGGCGACGCCGCCGTACGGTTCACCACGAAGTTCGACGCGGTCGACCAGCTGCTCGACCTTCGGCACGGACGGCGTACCCGGATGCGGATCTCGGTCAACAGCGACGAGGTCGCCGGCCGGTTCGAGGGAGGGACCGCGTCCGTCCCCGCCCGCATCACCGCGCTGCGCCGGATGGCCGCGGCGGGCTACCCGGTGGGGCTCACCGTCGCGCCGATCATGCCCCTGGGCGACTGGCGCGCCGAGTACGGCCGGCTGCTCGACGACGTCGCTTCCGCAGTGGAGGGGGTGCCGGAGGTGGACCTCACGGTCGAGGCGATCACCCACCGCTTCACCGACAGCAGCAAGGCCGTCCTCGAGGAGTGGTACCCGCGGACGAAGCTCGAGATGGACGAGACGCTGCGCAGCCAGAAGCGCACGAAGTTCGGCGGCACCAAGCACGTCTACCCGCGCGAGGTGATGGGCGAGCTGCGCAGCTGGTTCACCGACGCCGTCGCCGAGCGGCTGCCGCAAGCGCCGTTGCTCTACTGGACGTAGCCCGCCCAGTGCCGTCCGGTCAGTGCCGTCCGCCCAGTGCCGTCCGGTCAGTGCCGTCCGGTCAGGGGCGGCGCGCCTCGATCTCGCTGGACAGGAAGTTCACCAGGTCGTCGATGTCCTCCAGTGTCGGCTTCGGCAGCGACTGCTGGCCGTGCGCGAAGCCGATGCCTGCGTAGGTCAGCAGACCGGCGCGCATGCGGGCGCTGCGGCTGTCGTGACCGAGCTGCTCGAGCGCGTCCTGGACGAGGCCGAAGACGTGCTGCTCGCTGTCCGCGATCGTCGCGGCCACCTGCTCGTCGCTGCGCGCCCAGTCCCGCAGCGCGCGCTCGACGCTCCACGACCGGTCGTCGACGAGCTGCGTGGCCATGATCCTGATGCGCTCGAGCGGTGGCAGGTCCCCGAGGGACGCCATCTCGCTCAGGGCGACCCGCGTCTCGGCGCACCAGCGGTCCGCCACGGCCTTCTTGAGTGCCTCGAGGTCGTGGAAGTGCCAGTAGAAGCTGCCCTTCGTCACGCCCAGCTCCCGGCACAGGCGCGCGACCTTGACCGCGCCCACCCCCTCGTCGACGAGCAGCTGGAGGGCACGCGTCGTCCAGTCCTGGGTCGAGAGCCGACCGGCCCCAGTCGCCCTTCGCTGAACGGTCTCTGACGTCACCGCACGCCTCCCTCACGTCGCGCGGTCAAGTCTAGAGGGGGTTG
Organism: uncultured Nocardioidaceae bacterium; assembly: GCA_902805865.1. Lineage (GTDB taxonomy): Bacteria > Actinomycetota > Actinomycetes > Propionibacteriales > Nocardioidaceae > Marmoricola_A. The sequence goes on from CADCUK010000152.1 coordinate 3,511, forward strand.
CGAGCCACCACACCGTACCGTACGGTACGGACGTGTCCAGCCGATGTCCGACGAGCTTCCGCTACTGGGCGGCGCGGGCCGAGCCTGCCTGGCAGCGCCGGCAGAAGGTCGTGAAGCGGCTGTTCGGCCACGACCTCTTCCCGACCGACGAGCGGGCCCGCATGCTCTGCGACGACCTGTACGTCGGCGACCCGGTCGCCGAGCGCTACGTCGACGAGGTGTTCTTCGGGGAGACGGGTCACCAGAAGGGCCGCGAGCAGCTGATGCACGCCCTCGAGCACGGCATCGACGCCGTGCCCGACGCGCCCGAGTCGATGAAGGCGCTGTTCGCGGAGTTCGACACCGTCCCGGACTGGGTCGACCGCGACCAGGTCGAGCTCGGCGCGGAGATCTGGCGACGCTGGGGCACGATGCTGTTCAGCGTCGCCGGCGCGATCACCCTCGAGATCTACACCGAGAGCGGGGTCGCCACTCCCCTGTCCTTGGCCGGCGGCTACGCGGGCGACAACGCCCTGCGGCGCTTCCTCGAGTCGGCGAAGTTCTGGATCGACACGTCGTCGCCCGGCGACCTGTTCCGTCCCGGCTCGCCCGGCCGGACGACCGCCATGCAGGTGCGCATCATGCACGTCGCCGTACGCAAGCGAGTGGGCGACCATCCCGAGTGGGACCACGAGAAGTGGGGGCTGCCGATCAGCCAGACCTACATGATGCTGACGCAGGTGGGCGGGAGCGTCGCCCCGGCCCTGGCTCTCTGGCTGCTGGGCTACCAGACCACCCCGCGGGAGATGCGGGCGCTGCTCCACTTCAACCGCTACATGGGCCATCTGCTCGGCGTGCAGCCGCAGTGGATGCCCGAGACCGTCCGCGACTGCCTGCAGGTGCTCGCCCTCGCCACCGCGGCCCGCTCCTACGACTCCGGTCAGCACGGCAAGGAGCTCATCGAGTCGTTCCCCGAGGCCTTTGCGCCCCGCGAGGGGCAGGCCGGACCTGCCCGGTTGCGCTCGGCCTACAACTACCGCATCTACTCCGCCTACTGCGCGCTGTGGATGAACCCCGCCACCCGCAACCAGTACGACATGCCGCGAGCGTTCCCCTGGATCCTTCTCCCGGTCGCGCGGATCCCGCTCGTCACGGCGGTCGAGCTGCTGCGACGGCTGCCCGGGCTGCGCCAGCTGCACAACCACGCGATGGTCGCCCATCGGATGAGCTGGTGGAAGGCGCAGATGGCCGGCCGGGAGGCGGCCTTCGACGCGAGCAGCGCCCTCCGCCGCTGACCCGCCGCTGACCCGCCACCGACCAACCGAAGGAGAGCCCATGAAGATCGTCGAGAGCTGGACCGGCCCCGGCCGCCGCGACGCCGAGATCCGTCCGGTGGGACCCGAGGGGAACGCCGCGC
>CADCUK010000153.1 GCA_902805865.1 uncultured Nocardioidaceae bacterium
CCGGCGGTGAGCCCGGTCGCGACGAGCACAACCGAGGCCAGCCGGGCGAGCGGCCGGCGGCGTACTGCTCGTCGGTCCTCGCGCATGGCGCCCAGGCTAGTGCCCACCGGTCACCTAGACTTCGCAGTTGGTCGGACGTGTGAAGAGCCTGATGAAGACCCGTAGATGATTCTGCCCCCGAGACCGGCCAACCCACGCTGTGATCACATTCGAGAACGTCACCATGACCTACCCCGGGCAGCAGCGAGCCGCCCTCGATGACGTCTCCGTCGACATCGAGAAGGGGGAGTTCGTCTTCCTCGTCGGAGCCTCCGGCTCGGGCAAGTCGACGTTCCTCCGGCTCGTGCTGCGGGAGGCCCGGCCGACGCAGGGCAAGGTCTACGTCGCCGGCAAGGAGATCAACCGGCTGGCCGGCTGGAAGGTGCCCGCACTGCGGCGCCAGATCGGCACGGTCTTCCAGGACTTCCGGTTGCTGCCGAACAAGACCGTCACCGAGAACGTCGCCTTCGCCCTGCAGGTCATCGGCAAGCCGCGCTCGCAGGTGAACAAGGTCGTCCCGGACGTCCTGGAGATGGTCGGCCTCGAGGGCAAGGGCACGCGGATGCCCGACGAGCTCTCCGGCGGCGAGCAGCAGCGGGTGGCGATCGCCCGGGCCTTCGTCAACAAGCCGATGATCCTCATCGCCGACGAGCCGACCGGAAACCTCGACCCGAACACCTCGGTCGGGATCATGAAGCTCCTCGACCGGATCAACCGGACCGGGACCACCGTGGTCATGGCCACCCACGACTCGAGCGTGGTGGACCAGATGCGCAAGCGCGTGATCGAGCTGTCGGGCGGCCGCGTGATGCGCGACCAGGCCCGCGGCGTCTACGGCTACCAGCACTGACCAGCAACTGACCGGCAACTGATCGGGAGAGCCCCAACCACATGCAGCTGACCTACGTCTTCTCCGAGCTCCGCACGGGGCTGCGCCGCAACGTCTCGATGACGGTCGCGGTCATCGTGACGCTGTTCGTCTCGCTCACCCTCGTCGGCCTCGGGCTGCTGCTCAACGCCCAGGCCAACAAGGCCGAGGAGTTCTGGGGCGACCGCCTCCAGATCACGGTGTTCCTGTGCACGGAGAACTCGCCGACCACGAACTGCATCGACGGTCGCGCTACCGAAACGGAGAAGGCGGCGGTCGAGGACGTCCTGAAGACCAACCCGGAGGTCGAGAAGTACCACTTCGAGACCAGCCAGCAGGCGTACGACAAGTGGCGCTCGGTCTACGCCGGTGAGGACGAGACCCAGGAGCAGGTGATCGAGGCGATCCGGCCCAGCGACATGGCCGAGACCTACTGGATCACGCTCGAGGACCCGCGCGAGTTCCAGAGCGTGAAGAGCGAGGTCAGCGGGCTCAAGGGCGTCGGCACCGTCCGCGACCTGCGTGAGGTGCTGCAGCCGATCTACTTCTGGATCAACGCCTTCAAGATCGGCGCGTTCGTCATCGCCGGGTGCTTGCTGCTCGCGGCGATCCTGCAGGTGGGCAACACGATCCGGCTCGCCGCCTTCGCCCGGCGCAAGGAGATCGGCATCATGCGGCTGGTCGGCGCCTCGAGCCTCTACATCCAGCTGCCGTTCCTCCTCGAGGCGCTGTTCGCGGCGGTGGTCGGCGTCCTGCTCGCCGCGGGGGCGATCAGCCTGTTCCTGTACCTGGTCGTCTACCAGCAGCTCAGGCCCAACTCGAACCTCGTGGCATGGGTCGACTGGGGGGACGGGCTGTGGACCATGGGGGCTATCGCCGTTGTCGGTCTGGCGCTCACCTTGATTCCGACCCTCCTACTTACCCGGAAATACCTGAAGGTGTGACCTTTAGCCGTTACCGTCGAGGCAAGAGTCAACAACTGCCCGATTCGTCCCTACGGCTCCTCTTCCCCAAAGGTTCACCCTGTGGTTCGTCACTTCCCCCGTGCCACACGGCGGACGGCGCAGAAGTCACGCAGCCGTCGCGCCGTCACGGCGCTTGCCGCTGCCGGCCTCCTCGTCGGCCCGGTCGTCGTGCCCTCCGTGGTCAGCTCGGCCTTCGCCGAGGACCTCGAGGACAAGAAGGAGAAGGTCGAAGGGCAGATCGACGAGGCCGAGGAGCACCTCGACCACTCCAACGCCGAGCTCGAGGCCGCAACGGCGAAGCTGCTCAAGGCGCGCGAGGACCTCACTGCCGCCCAGGACTACCTGGCGCAGACCCAGGGCGAGCTCGCCGCTGCCGAGGCACTCGACCGGGAGATGCAGGCCCGCCTCGAGGCGGCGGTCGAGCGGCTCAACCGGGCCCAGCTCGCTGTCGACCAGGGCCAGGAGGCCTTTGCCGAGCAGGAGGCCCGGCTTCGGCAGATGGTGGTCTCGGCCTACGAGCAGGGTGACCCCGCGCTCATGGGGCTCTCGATGGTGTTCACGACCCAGGACCCCGCACAGCTCACCGGACAGCTCAACGCCGACGACACCGTGGTGGACGTCGAGACGACGATCCTCGACCAGCTCGAGGCGGGGGAGGTCCTCCTGCTGGTCAAGGAGAACGAGCTCGCCGAGGCCAAGGCCGACGTCGCAGCGAAGCGGCGCGAGGCGGCCGCGAACCTGCGACGCAAGGAGGCGCTCGAGCTGCAGGCGCGAGAGGCCAAGCAGGACGTCGCCGAGCTCGTCCTCGCGCGCCAGAAGGCGATGACGGCCGCAGTCAGAGCCAAGAACGCCGACCTCGCGATCATCAACAAGCTCGAGGCCGAGCGGGCACGCATCGAGGCGCTGATCGCCAAGCGCACGACGATGACCAGCTTCAGCGGTGCGGTCAGCGGCACCGGACTCCTGGCGATGCCGGTCGACGGCTACCTCACCTCGCCGTTCGGGTGGCGCACGCACCCGATCTGGGGCTACCGCTCGCTGCACGACGGCGTCGACTTCGGCGCCGGATGCGGGACCCCGATCCGTGCGGCCGCCGACGGCGTGGTGATCTCGGAGTACTACCACTCCGCCTGGGGCAACCGGATCATCATCGACCACGGGGTGATGAAGGGCGTCGGGGTCTCCACGATCTCCAACCACCTCAGCGGGTACGCCGTCGCGACCGGCGCGAAGGTCGAGCGCGGCGAGATCGTCGGGTACGTCGGCACCACGGGCTGGTCCACCGGCTGCCACCTGCACTACACCGTCAACCAGAACGGCGTCCCGGTCGACCCGATGAATTGGTTCTAGCAGACCGACTGGATCAGCGCTCCGCGCTGGGGTTTGACAGAATCGGGGCATGGCCAAGGAGACGGGGCGCAAGCTCATCGCGCAGAACAAGAAGGCGCGCCACGACTACCACATCGACGACACCTACGAGGCCGGCATCGTCCTGCAGGGCACCGAGGTCAAGTCGCTGCGGGCCGGCCGCGCCTCGCTGGTCGACGGCTTCGTCGACATCGACAACGGTGAGGTCTACCTCCACCAGGTGCACATCCCGACGTACGCCCAGGGGACCTGGACCAACCACGAGGTCCGCCGCCGCCGGAAGCTGCTGCTGAACCGCGTCGAGATCGACAAGATCGAGGCGAAGGTGCGCGAGAAGGGGTTCACGGTGATCCCGCTGGCGCTCTACTTCAAGGACGGCCGGGCCAAGGTCGAGATCGCGCTGGCGAAGGGCAAGAAGTTCTACGACAAGCGGCAGTCGATCGCTGAACGCACCGCCAAGCGGGAGGCGGAGATCGCGGTCGGGCGCAAGTTCAAGGGCATGGGCTGAGCCTCGGTGGTTGAGGAGCAAGCGAAGCGAGCGTCTCGAAACCTACCGATGAGCGATGCCGACGTCCCCGGCTGGTGGCAGCGGCTCGGGATTCCGGGGCTCTTCGACGTCCACGTCCACTTCCTGCCGCCGCGGATGCAGGCGAAGGTGTGGGCGCAGTTCGACAACGCGGGGCCTCTCATCGGCCGGCCGTGGCCGATCCTCTACCGCGGCACCGATGAGGAGCGCGTCGAGCACCTGCGCACCCTCGGCGTACGCCGCTTCTCCGCACTGTCCTACGCCCACGTGCCCAGGATGGCGGAGTCGTTGAACGACTGGGCGCACGCCTTCGCCGACCGGGTGCCGGAGTCCCTGCGCTCGGGGACGTTCTTCCCCGAGCCCGGCGTCGAGCAGCACGTCGCGCGGCGCATCGACCTCGGGGTGGAGGTCTTCAAGGTGCACGTGCAGGTCGGCGCCTTCGACCTCCGCGACCCGGCGCTCGACCCGGTCTGGGGACTGCTGGCGGAGGCCGGCACCCCTGTCGTCGTGCACGCCGGCTCGGGGCCGGTGCCGACCGAGTTCACCGGACCGGAACCGATGCTGGGGGTGCTCGAGCGCCACCCGCGGCTGACCGCCGTGATCGCGCACATGGGGGCACCGGAGTACCACGAGTTCCTCGAGCTCGCCGAGCGGTTCGAGCGGACGCACCTGGACACCACGATGGCGTTCACGTCGTTCTTCGAGGCCGAGGCGCCGTTCCCGGCCGACCTCGTGCCGAGGCTGCAGGCGCTCGGTGAGCGAGTCCTGATGGGCTCGGACTTCCCGAACATCCCGTACCCCTACGCCCACCAGCTCGAGTCCCTCGACGCCCTCGCGTTGGGGGAGGAGTGGCTGCGCGCGGTGTGCTGGGACAACGGCGTGCGGCTGTTCGGGCCGGTCGCTACCGCTTGACCTTGACCGTCGCCTGGACCGCGTCGACGAGCATGCCGTCGCCCTCCCAGGTTGCCGCCACCCCGACCGGCCGAACGGCTCCCACCTTGGCCCTGCGGCTGACCACCACGTCGGCACGGACGACCATGCTCTGTCCCGGGCTGAGCTGCACCCGCGCCCCCAGGCCGGACGCCATCGACGTCAGGTCCCAACCGTTGCTGTC
>CADCUK010000154.1 GCA_902805865.1 uncultured Nocardioidaceae bacterium
TACGAGGCGCACCACCGCGTGACGATCACCGACGAGGCGCTTGTCGCGTCCGCCACGCTGGCCGACCGCTACGTCTCCGACCGGTTCCTGCCGGACAAGGCCATCGACCTGATCGACGAGGCCGGCTCCCGGCTGAGGATCCGCCGGATGACCGCGCCGCCGGACCTGCGCGAGTTCGACGAGAAGATCGCCGACGTGCGTCGCCGCAAGGAGAGCGCGATCGACAGCCAGGACTTCGAGCTCGCCGCGTCGCTGCGCGACGAGGAGAAGAAGCTGATCCTGGCCAAGGGCGAGCGCGAGAAGCAGTGGCGCGCCGGTGACATGGACGTCGTCGCCGAGGTCGACGAGGAGCTCATCGCCGAGGTCCTCGCCGTCGCGACCGGCATCCCGATCGTGAAGCTGTCCGAGGAGGAGTCGACACGGCTGCTCAAGATGGAGGACGAGCTCCACAAGCGGGTCATCGGCCAGGAGGAGGCCGTCAAGGCGCTCAGCCGGGCCATCCGACGCACCCGCGCCGGGCTCAAGGACCCCAAGCGTCCCGGCGGGTCGTTCATCTTCGCCGGCCCGTCCGGTGTCGGCAAGACGTGGCTGTCGAAGACGCTGGCCGAGTTCCTCTTCGGTGACGAGGACGCGCTCATCCAGCTCGACATGTCGGAGTTCTCCGAGAAGCACACCGTCTCGCGGCTGTTCGGCTCGCCTCCCGGCTACGTCGGCTACGAAGAGGGCGGGCAGCTGACCGAGAAGGTCCGCCGCAAGCCGTTCTCCGTGGTGCTGTTCGACGAGGTCGAGAAGGCCCACCCGGACATCTTCAACTCGCTGCTGCAGATCCTGGAGGAAGGTCGGCTGACCGACTCCCAGGGCCGGGTCGTGGACTTCAAGAACACCGTCATCATCATGACGACGAACCTCGGCACCCGGGACATCTCCAAGGGCGTCAACCTCGGCTTCCAGCAGATGGGCGACGTCCAGGGCTCCTACGACCGGATGAAGGCGAAGGTCTCGGAGGAGCTCAAGCAGCACTTCCGTCCGGAGTTCCTCAACCGTGTCGACGAGATCGTGGTGTTCCCGCCGCTCAGCAAGGAGCAGATCGTCTCGATGGTCGACAACATGGTGGCCGGCGTCGACAAGAGGCTGCGTGACCGTGACATGTCGATCGAGCTGACCCAGACCGCCAAGGACCTGCTCGCGACCCGGGGCTTCGACCCGGTGCTCGGTGCGCGTCCGCTGCGGCGCACGGTGCAGCGCGAGATCGAGGACGCCCTCGCCGAAAAGATGCTGTACGGCGAGGTCCGGCCCGGCCAGGTCATCGATGTCGACGTCGAGGGAGAGGGGCCGACCGCCGTCTTCACGTTCGTCGGCCGCTCGAAGACCCCGATGATGGACATCGAGGACATGCCTCCGATGGAGACCGTCGAGGAGGTCGAGCCCGCCGAGGCCGACTGACACGATCGAACGAACCGCCCCCGTGCCCGGCACGGGGGCGGTTCGGCTTTTCGAGGGTCAGCTGGGCAGCGCGAACACGTCCTCGGTGACCTGCACCGCCAGCCCGTCGACCAGCAGGCTGTCGAGGCAACGGGACCGCTGCGGCTCGTCGTGCCAGACGGCGTCCAGCCGGCTGCGGTGCACCGGGCCGGAGTCGGTGCGGAGGACCTCGAGCAGGCGGCCGCGGCACTGCCGATCGGTGCCGGCGTAGCTCTGCCCGCGGCGCGGCGGCCCGTCGTGCGCCGGGTGTCCGGCCAGACGCCACCGGCACAGCTGCTCGACAGGGCACGCCTCGCAACGAGGTCGGGCTGCGGTGCAGACCAGCGCTCCGAGCTCCATCACCGCGACGGCCCACTTCGCCGCCTCCGGCGGGTCCTCGGGCAGCAGGCACCGCGCCAGGTCGCGCTCGGCGCGGTTGACGGACGTGCCCGGGTGCTCCGTGCCGGAGACCAGGCGTGCGAGGACCCGGCGGACGTTCGTGTCGAGGACCGGGTGGCGCTGCGCGAAGGCGAACGACGCGACAGCGGCTGCGGTGTACTCGCCGACCCCAGGGAGCGCCAGCAGGGCATCGTGGTCGTCGGGCACCTCGCCGCCGTGACGCTCGACGACGGCCGTCGCGGCCGCGTGCAGCCGCAGCGCCCGCCTCGGGTAGCCGAGCCGCCCCCACGCGCGCACCGCCTCGCCCGCCCCCGCGCGCACCAGGTCCGCCGGCTCCGGCCAGGACGCCATCCAGCTCTCCCACACCGGCAGCACCCGGGCCACGGGGGTCTGCTGCAGCATCACCTCGGAGACCAGCACGCCCCACGGCGTGGCCTCGGAACGGCGCCACGGAAGGTCGCGCGCCGTGACGTCGTACCACGCGAGGACGCGGTCGTGCAGGGCCCGGGTGGCGGTGGGATCGGTCGGCTCCATGGCGCCGCCCACGGTAGTCGGGGCTCGGACGGCACTGTTCGGTGCCCGAATCGGCCGGCGGGCGGTGTGGCACCCGAACAGGCCGCCCTACGCTGATTACCGTGGGCCGGTGGCTCCTGCGACCAGATCTCGTCGACCCCTGCCTCGACGCGTCTACTGGTTTCGCCGGATGCTCGTGCTGGGCGTGGCTCTCGCGCTGGTCTTCGGCATCGCCAAGCTCCTGGACTACTCGACCGGTGGGTCCGGCGGCGAGCAGGCCTCGCCCGTCGCCGGGTCACCCGAGCCGTCTTCCAGCGTGGAGCCCTCGTCCCGCCCGCGGAAGAAGAAGCCGGGGAAGGAGGAGCGCGAGAAGGGCGACGGGAAGGAGCAGCTGGCCCGGCCGGACGGTACGTGCGAGGACAGCGACGTGCTCGTCACGCCCACGATCAGCGACGCGCACGCCGGCAGCCCGGTGAAGGTCGTGCTGGAGCTGACCACGGTCGAGTCGGCGGCTTGCTACTTCGAGGTCAGCCCGGAGTCGGTCTTCGTCAACATCGATGGCGAGACCCGGACGCTCTGGTCGAGCCAGCACTGCCCAGAGGCGGTGCCCACCGAGACCGTGGTGCCTCGTCGCGAGCGCGCCGCGAAGGTCGCGATGTGGTGGGACGGCAAGGAGTCCGACGAGGGCTGCCCGACCTGGAGCCCGTGGGTCGACGTGCTGGGCGGCTACACCGCGGTCGCTGCGGTCCGCGGGTCGGTGACCCCGGTGGCCACGGGGTTCTTCCTCGGGGGAGCCGTCGCCCCGACCGTCACCGAGACCGCGACCCCGACGCCCACGCCGAAGCGCAAGAAGTCCGGCCCGTCGGAGGAGCCGTCGGACGAGTCGTCGGAGAAGCCCTCAGCGACGCCGTCCCCGACCAGTGGTGCCGAGGACGACCAGGACCGCTGACGCTGCCGGCTCAGCGGAGCCAGGGATCAGACGTAGCGCTCGAGGATGCTGGACTCCGCGAGCCGCGACAGCCCCTCGCGGACGCTGCGGGCCCGCAGCTCGCCGACGCCGTCGACGGTCTGGAGGTCGTCGATGCTGGCTGCGAGCAGCTTCTGGAGGCCGCCGAAGTGGTCGACGAGCCGCTCCACCACCGCGCCGGGGAGACGGGGCACCCGGGCGAGGAGCCGGTAGCCGCGCGGGGAGGCGGGGTTGTCCAGGTGCTCGTTGGTGCCCAGCCCGAGCGCGCGGGCGACGGCGTTGATGTCGACGAGGTCGGTGGCGTCGAGCCCCTCGAGGTCGTCGAGCACGGCCTCGGGGGTGCGCGACTTCTTGGTGGTCGGAAGGTAGTCGCGCACGACCAGCTCGCGGTCGGCGTCCACGCCGGTGATGAGCTCCTCGAGCTGCAGGGAGAGCAGCCGGCCGTCGGTGCCGAGCTCGAGCACGTAGTCCTCGATCTCGCGCGCGATGCGGGTCACCATCTCGAGCCGCTGGGCCACGACGGCGACGTCACGGACCGTGACGAGGTCCTCGATCTCCAGCGCCGACAGCGTGCTGCTGACCTCGTCGAGCCGCATCTTGTAGCGCTCGAGCGTGGCGAGGGCCTGGTTCGCGCGGGAGAGGATCGAGCCCGAGTCCTCGAGCACGTAGCGGGTGCCGCCGACGTAGAGCGCGATGATCTGCATCGACTGGGAGACCGAGATGACGGGGAACACCGTCTGCCGGGCGACCCGGTCGGCGGTCCGGTGCCGGGTGCCGGTCTCCTCGGAGTGGATCGACTGGTCGGGCATGAGGTGGACCGCCGCGCGGAGGATCCGGTTGGCCTCGCGGTCGAGGACGATCGCGCCGTCCATCTTCGCGAGCTCGCGGAGCCCGGTCGCGGAGAAGGGCACGTCGAGGGTGAAGCCGCCGCTGGAGATCGACTCGACGGTCTTGTCGGTCCCGAGCACGATGAGCGCGCCGGTGCGGCCACGGAGAATCCGCTCCAGGCCGTCCCGCAACGGAGTGCCGGGGGCGACGTTGGCCAGCGTCGCCCGCAGCTTGAGCTGCTCGGCTGATCGGTCTGGGGCTGCCACGTCACTCCTGTGATCGTCCGAGATGTCGCCCTGAGTCTAGGGCGTCCGGCCCTGCTGGGGTGCCGTGCGTGCGGCCTTGCCCGCCCTGAGGTCGAGGACCCGCAACGCCGTGCGCAGGTCCGGAGCGGCGAAGACCTCCATGCCGTCGAGCTGCCGCGAGCCCCGTCCGCCGCTGTCGGCCGGGACGATCGCGTAGGTGAAGCCGATCCGTTGGGCCTCGGCCAGCCGTCGCTCGACCTCAGGCACCCGGCGCAGCTCGCCGGCCAACCCGATCTCGCCGAACGCGATCACCTCCGGCGGGACCACGAGCCCTTGGGCAGCCGACGCCACGGCAAGGGCGGTGGCGAGGTCGCCGGCGGGCTCGTGCACCCTGGCGCCGCCCACGGTGGAGACGAAGACGTCACGCGTGGCCAGCGGCAGCCGCGCCCGAGCCTCCAGGACCGCGAGCACCATCGCCGCCCTCGACGGGTCGATGCCGTTCGTCGTGCGGCGCGGCCGCTCCGACGCGCTGTGCGTCACCAGTGCCTGGATCTCCGCGAGCATCGGGCGGCGTCCTTCGAGCGTCACCGAGACGCAGGTGCCGGGCACCGCCTCGTGGTGGCGGGAGATGAAGAGCCCCGAGGGGTCGGTGACCGCGCTGATGCCGTCGCCGGAGAGGTCGAAGCAGCCGACCTCGTCCACCGGGCCGTAGCGGTTCTTCACCGCCCGGACCATCCGCAGCCGGCTGGACCGCTCACCTTCGAACTGCAGCACGACGTCGACGAGGTGCTCGAGCACCCGTGGTCCCGCGATGCCGCCGTCCTTGGTCACGTGGCCGACGAGGACGGTGGCCATGCCACGGCTCTTGGCCTGGCGGACCAGCGCCGCGGTGACCTCCTTGACCTGGGTCACGCCTCCCGGCACGCCCTCGATGCCCGGCGCGTTGACGGTCTGCACCGAGTCGACGACGAGGAGGTCCGGCTTGAGCTGCTCGACATGGGTGAGCACGGCGCCGAGATCGGTCTCTGCGGCGAGGTAGAGGTCGTGGTGCACGCCCCTGCACCGGTCGGCACGGAGCCGCACCTGTGCGGCGGACTCCTCGCCGGAGACGTAGAGGGTGCGGCTGCCGCTGCGCGCGGTCTGCGCGGCGACCTCGAGGAGCAGCGTCGACTTGCCGACCCCCGGCTCGCCGGCCAGCAGGACCACCGCTCCCGGGACCAGCCCGCCGCCGAGCACCCGGTCGAGCTCGGGGACGCCGCAGGAGCGCGACCGCGACTCCTCGATGGGCACCTGGCCGATCGGCACCGCCGCGGCCGTGACCGCGGAGGGCTGGGTCCGCGACGCCGACTGTCCGCCGCCGGCGGCCACCTCGACGAGGCTGCCCCACGCCTGGCACTCGCCGCACCGGCCGACCCACTTGGGCGTCTCCCAGCCGCACTCGGTGCAGCGGTGCGCGGAGCGGGGTCGGGGGGTGCTTCTGCTCATGACCGGGACGCTAGGCGACCGCACCGACAGAACCGGGGCAGGCGCGCTTGTTTGACGTGGGGGTGGTCCGGAAGCGAACATATGGCAGGTTTGGAACGATCCAGAGCGAGGTCGAGCCAACACTCGGGGTGAAGAGGAAGCGGATGCCGTCACGACATCGATCGGTGGCGACCCTGGCCACGGTTGCCGCCGCGGCAGGAGTCTCACGTCAGACCGTCTCGAACGCGCTCAACAGCCCTGAGCTGCTGCGCCCCGACACCCTCGAACGCGTGCAGCGCGCCATCGAACGGCTCGGCTACACCCCGAACCGCGCGGCCAGGAACCTGCGCACCCGCACCTCGCACCTGGTGGGGCTGCGCCTCGAGCCCGCGGTCGAGGGGTCGGCGAGCGGTCTGATGGACAGGTTCCTGCACTCGCTGGTCGAGTCCACCAGGGAGGCCGGGCTGCACGTCCTGCTCTTCACGCCCGAGGACGTCAACAACCCTCTCGACGGCTACGACGCGCTCCTGCGGTCCGCCGCCGTGGATGCCTTCGTCGTCACCGACACCTACCGGGGCAACCCGCAGGCGGCCTGGCTGGAGGCGCGGCAGGTCCCGTTCGTCGCCTTCGGCCGCCCCTGGGAGGACCCGCAGGCCTGCTTCCCGTGGGTGGACGTCGACGGTCGCGCCGGGGTCCGCCTGGCCGTGGACCACCTCGCCGACAAGGGCCACGAGCGGATCGCCTGGGTCGGGTGGCAGAAGTCGTCGTACATCGGTGAGGACCGGCGCAACGGCTGGCTCGACCGCATGCACGAGCGGGAGCTGCCCACGACGAGGCTCAGCGCGCGCGGCGAGGACACGATCGAGTTCGGCCGTCGCGCCGCCCACGCGCTCCTGGAGGGTGAGCACCCGACCGCGTTCGTGTGCGTCAGCGACACGGTCGCGATGGGGGTGCTCCAGGCGCTCGTCGACCTCGGACGGCGGGCTGCAGCCGACGACGTCGCGGTCGTCGGCTTCGACGACTCCCTCGCGGCGCAGGTGACCGGGCTGACCTCGGTGCGGCAGCCGCTCGAGGAGATCGCCGTCCAGATCGTCCGGCTGCTCGAGGACCGGCTCGCGATGCGCACCAGCGACGAGCAGAACATCATCCTCACCCCCGAGCTCCGGGTCCGGGACACCTCGTGACCGGGCGGCCGGCGGCTCAGTAGCGGCGCCACCACACGTTCACCGCGTAGTCGACCGTGCACCCCTCGTGCTCGGCGACGATGCGATCGGCGGTCCGCGGGTCGAACTCGATGCGCACAACGGCCTCAAAGGCTCTTCGGTCCCGGAACCGCCACTCGGTGCTGATCGGCGTGCGCGACCAACCCTGGGCGGACCAGAACCGCTCCACCTCGCCCGCGTCGACGGTGGGGTACCCGGCGCGGAACCAGCGTCCGAACGTCGACCGGCTCCCGTCGTTGTCGACGACGAACGCAGTGCCGCCGCGGCGCATCACCCGGTCGAGCTCGCGCAGCCCCGGCTCGCAGCCGGGGCCGAAGAAGTACGCCCACCGCGCGTGCGCGACGTCCATCGAGCGAGGTCGGACTGGGAGCGCCTCCGCGGCGCCCTCGAGCACGCTGACGTCCGCCAACCTCCTCGTACGACGACGGGCCAGCGAGACCAGGGGCCGGTGCGGCTCCACGCCGGTGACCGAGCGGGCGGTGACGGCGAAGCGGGGGAGGTGGAAGCCGGAGCCGCAGCCGATGTCGAGGACGTCGCGGCCGGCCCAGTCGTCGACGTCGCGCATCGCGTGCTCGACGAGGCCGTCGGGGTCGAAGGCGAGGTTCTCGACCTCGTAGGTCTCGGGGTGGTTCCAGATGTTGGGGGAGGGGATCACTCAGATGCGCACGAGGCCGGTCGGCGTGCTGAACTGCGCAGCGACCACGCCCGGGACACCGTTGACGCCCACCCACTCGACCTTGACGTCGTCGAGGGGACCCTCGACCGGGGTGCCGAGCCACTCGCTCACCCGGTGCGGGTCGCCGGCGATCTCGAGCGCCTCGAGGTGGATGCGGTCGGAGGCGCCGGTGCTCGGGTGGTCGCTGCCGTCGCCCTCCCACTGGAGGAAGAACGGGAGCTGCGGGTCGGACTGCAGCCCCTTGACGCCGAGCTGGCGCCAGCGGAGCTCGTGGCCGTCGGGACGCCACCGGTTGCCCGGCACCGCCTCGCGTCCCAGTCGCGCCTCGAGCACCTGCAGGTCCTCGACCGCGATGACCCAGCCGAGCCAGCCGCCGCCGAGCTCGGAGCGCGCGCGGACCGCCTGCCCGAACGGCGCCTTGTCGGAGGCCGGGTGGTCGAGGACCTCGACGACCTCGAGGTAGGTGCCCTGCGAGAGCGGCAGGACCATGTTGCGGGTGCCGAAGCGCGGGTGGATGCCGCCGTCGACGAAGGGCTCCCCGAGCAGCTCACCCAGGCGGCGTGCGGTGCCGGCGAGGCCGTCCGGCCCGGCGGCGTACGAGAGATGGTCCAGTCGCATCCCGTCATTGTCACCCCATCGCGAGAGACCCCGGACAGTGGGGTGCTGACGTCTGCCCCGGCACCTGCGGAGGCTCTTGTGCGACCGGCCCTCACAGGAGTTGAGTGAGATCAGGTCGCACGGTGCACGGTCCGGGGCACGGAGGAGGCGGTGGGCGTGGCAGTCAGGTCGGGAGGCACGCAGCCAGGGAAGGGGGATCGCGGGCCGGTGGCCCAGCGCTGTGATGCCGTTCGCAACGTGGTCCTCGTGGGCCCGGCGGGTTCGGGCAAGACGACACTGGTCGAGACGCTGCTTGTCTCGGCCGGTGTGCTGTCCAGGGCCGGTTCGACGGCGGAGGGCACCACCGTCACCGACTTCGAGGATGCCGAGCGCCGCCAGCAGCGGTCGGTCGGGCTGGCCCTGGCGCCGGTCGTCCGCGGCACGACGAAGATCAATTTGCTCGACGCGCCCGGGTACGCCGACTTCGTGGGCGAGCTCCGCGCCGGCCTGCGAGCGGCGGACTGCGCGATGTTCGTCATCGCCGCCAACGAGGGCATCGACGAGCCGACCCGGACCGTCTGGCGGGAGTGCGCCGACGTCGGCATGCCCAGGGTCGTGGTGATCACCAAGCTCGACCACGCCCGCGCCGACTACGACGGGGTGGTGGAGCAGGCCCGTGCGGCGTTCGGCGAGAAGGTCGTGCCGGTCTACCTGCGTGAGGGCGGCGGCCTAGTCGGGCTGCTCGGCGACGACCACGCGCACGACGAGCAGCGCGGGGCGTTGATCGAGGCGGTCATCGAGGAGTCCGAGGACGAGACGTTGATGGACCGCTACGTCGGCGGCGAGGAGATCGACCGCGACCTGCTCGTGGCCGACCTCGAACGCGCGGTGGCCCGTGGCTCCTTCCACCCGGTGATCCCCGTCGACTCCAGCACCGGTGCCGGCGCCGAGGAGCTCCTGGACCTCGTCGTGTCCGGCCTGCCGTCGCCGCTCGAGCACCCGCTGCCGGAGGTCTTCACCCCGGCCGGTGCTGCCGGACCGGCGATCTCCTGCGACCCCGACGGCCCGCTGGTCGCCGAGATCGTCAAGACCACCACCGATCCCTACGTGGGGCGGGTGTCGCTGGTCCGGGTGTTCTCCGGGACCATCCGACCGGACGCGGTCGTGCACGTCTCGGGACACTTCTCGTCGTTCTTCGGGGAGGAGACCGGGCATCCCGACCACGACGAGGACGAGCGGATCGGCGCCCTCTCCGTCCCGCTGGGCAAGGTGCACCGCCCGGCGGACTGCGTCATCGCGGGTGACATCTGCGCGATCGCCCGGCTCTCCCGTGCCGAGACGGGGGACACCCTGTCCGAACGGGAGAAGCCGCTCGTGCTGCGGCCGTGGAACGTGCCCGAGCCGCTGCTGCCGCTGGCGATCCAGGCCCGGGCCAAGGCCGACGAGGACAGGCTCGCGCAAGGGCTCCAGCGGCTGACGGCGGAGGACCCGACGCTGCGCATCGAGCACAACGCCGAGACCCACCAGATCGTGCTGTGGTGCATGGGGGAGGCGCACGCCGACGTCGTGATCGACCGGCTGGCGACGCGCTACGGCGCGACGGTCGACCAGGTCGAGCTGAAGGTCGCCCTGCGGGAGACGTTCGCCTCCGCGGCGAAGGGGCACGGCCGGCACGTCAAGCAGTCGGGTGGTCACGGCCAGTACGCCGTCTGCGACATCGAGGTCGAGCCGCTGCCGCAGGGCGCAGGGTTCGAGTTCGTCGACAAGGTGGTCGGCGGCGCGGTGCCCCGCCAGTTCATCCCCTCGGTCGAGAAGGGGATCCGCCAGCAGATGGAGAAGGGCGTCGCCGCCGGCTGTCCCGTCGTCGACCTGCGGGTGGCGCTGACCGACGGCAAGGCGCACAGCGTCGACTCCTCCGACATGGCGTTCCAGACGGCAGGGGCGCTGGCGCTGCGCGAGGCCGCGGCCGCGGCCAGGACGTGCCTGCTGGAACCGGTCGACGAGATCGCGGTGACGGTCCCCGACGACCTCGTCGGCACGGTGATGAGCGACCTGTCGTCCCGCCGGGGCAAGGTGCTCGGCTCGGAGCCGGCCGGCGACGACCGCACGCTCGTGCGGGCCGAGGTCCCGCAGCTGGAGATCGCCCGCTACGCGATCGACCTGCGTGCGTTCTCGCACGGTGCGGCCACGTTCACCCGGTCCTTCGCGCGTTACGAGCCGGTGCCGGACAACATCGCCGCGAAGATCCGGCCCACGTGATCAGTCGACCGGCCGGCTCGCCGGGTGCAGGGCCAGGGCGCTCCGTGAGCGCAGGTGCGCCTCGCAGTGCCGGGCCAGCTCGTCGTACGCCGGGCGGCCCATGAGCTCGACGAGCTCGGCCTCGCTGGAGACGTAGACGGGCTCGACACCGACGTGCGCCTCGGTGTTGGACGAGCAGTACCAGTCGAGGTCGTGCCCGCCGGGCCCCCAGCCGTTGCGCTCGTACTCGCCGATGCTGATCTCCAGGTAGCTCGTCTGGTCCTGGCGCTCGACGGTGCGGTAGGTGCGGCGGATCGGCAGCTGCCAGCACACGTCCGGCTTGGTCTGCACGAAGTGCACGTCGTTGCGCAGGGCGTAGCCGTGCAGCGCGCAGCCGGCGCCGCCGGCGAAGCCCGGACGGTTGAGGAAGATGCACGCACCCTTGTGGACCCGCGTCTTGCGAGCCCCGTCGTCATCGGTCTCGACCCAGCGTCGCTGCCCGGCCTTGCGGTTCTGCCAGTCCTCGTCGGTGAGCTTGGCGACATGGGCGGCGACGCGGTTCTCGTCGTCCTCGTCCGCGAAGTGGGCGCCGAGCGTGCAGCAGCCGTCGTCGGGCCGCTCGGCGTAGATGCCCTGGCAGCCGCGCCCGAAGATGCAGGTCCAGCTCGAGGTGAGCCAGGTCAGGTCGCACCGGAACACCTGCTCATCGTCCTCGGGATCGAGGAATTCGACCCAGGCACGGGGGAAGAGCGGTTCGACCTCTGGCACGCGCGCAGCCTAACCCGCGTACCTGGGTAGGTTGTCAGGGTGCGACTTGGCGTCCTCGACATCGGATCGAACACGGGCCACCTGCTCGTGGTCGACGCGCATCGTGGTGCCGCGCCGCTGCCGGCCTTCTCGTTCAAGCGGCCGTTGCGGCTGGCCGAGCACCTCGACGACGACGGCAGCATGCGGGACTCCGGCACGTCCGCGCTGTGCGAGTTCGTGGCCGCGGCGCTCGAGGTCGCCGAGGACAAGGGCTGCGAGGAGATGCTGGGGTTCGCCACCTCCGCCGTCCGCGACGCCACCAACGCCGAGGCCGTCCTGGACCGGGTCCGCGCGGAGGCGAAGGTCGAGATCGAGGTGCTTCCCGGTGAGGACGAGGCACGGCTGACCTTCCTCGCCGTACGCCGCTGGTTCGGGTGGTCCTCGGGGCGGCTGATGGTCTTCGACATCGGCGGCGGCTCGCTCGAGATCGCCGCCGGTGCCGACGAGGCCCCGTTGGTGGCGCAGTCCCTGCCGCTCGGCGCCGGACGGCTCACCCGGGAGTGGCTGCGGGAGGAGCCGCCGGCCGACCGCGCGGTCCGCGAGCTGCGCAAGTTCGTGCGGGCCGAGATCGCCCGCAACGCCGGGGCAGTGCTGCGCTTCGGCGGCGCCCACCACGCGGTGGCGACCTCGAAGACGTTCCGCTCCTTGGCCCGGGTCTGCGGCGCGGCCCCGTCGGGGGAGGGGCCGTTCGTGCGCCGCACGCTGTCCGCGGACGCACTCGCGGCGCGGCTCCCGGAGCTGATCGCGATGACCGCCGCCCAGCGGCGCGACCTGCCGGGTGTCTCGCCGGACCGCTCGCACCAGCTGGTCGCCGGCGCCCTGGTCGCCGATGCGGCCATGGACATCTTCGGTCTGCGCGAGCTGGAGATCTGCCCCTGGGCCCTGCGCGAGGGCATCATCCTCGAGCGGCTCGACGCGATCAGCAGCGCCGGGTGACCCAGTGAGGTGGCTGCCATGACCATCAAGAACGCGATCGCGCTCTCGACGGCGTCGGTCTACCCGGAGACCACTGCCACCGCCTTCGAGATGGCGGTGCGGCTCGGGTACGACGCGGTCGAGGTGATGGTCGGCATCGACGAGACCAGCCAGGACATCGAGCAGGTCAAGCACCTGTCGGAGTACCACGAGATGCCGGTCTGCGCCGTGCACGCGCCGTGCCTGCTGATCACCCAACGCGTCTGGGGCAGCGACCCGTGGGGCAAGCTCGAGATCAGCGCCGAGATGGCGCACGCGGTCGGTGCCGACGTGGTCGTCGTCCACCCGCCGTTCCGGTGGCAGCGCGACTACGCCCGCGGCTTCGTCGAGGGCATCGCGCTGCTGGAGGAGCGGACCGGGATCGCCTTCGCGGTCGAGAACATGTACCCCTGGCGTGCGTCGCGCCGGGAGATGCAGGTGTACGCGCCGCACTGGGACCCGATCGGCTTCGACTACGCCAACACGACCCTCGACGTCTCGCACGCCTCAACCGCCCAGGAGGACTGTCTGGAGCTGGCGAGGCAGATGGCTCCCACCCTGCGTCACCTCCACCTGACCGATGGATCTGGCAGTGCCAAGGACGAGCACCTGATCCCTGGACGGGGCAACCAGCCGGTGGCCGAGCTGCTGGAGCACCTGGCGGGCGAAGGCTTCGACGGTCACCTCGTCCTGGAGGTCAACACGAGGCGGTCCGGCGGTCGCAGCGCGCGCGAGTCCGACCTCATGGAGGGGCTGGCGTTCACCAGGCTCCACTTCGCGGCACCCGCAGAGCTGGGAGCGGGTGAGGAGTCGCCGTGAGCACCCCGGCCCGGCGAGGGCGGCCGCCGCGGTCCGAGCACGACGGCGCCGACCGGCGGAGAGCGATCCTCACCGCTGCCCGCGAATCCTTCGCCGCGCAGGGCTACAAAGGCACGACGATGCGAGGCGTCGCCCGGGCCGCCGGTGTCGACGCGGCGCTGGTGCACCACTACTTCGGGGCCAAGGAGGACCTGTTCCTCGCTGCCCTCGAGCTGCCGCTCGACCCGCGCACGGTGCTGCCCACCGTGCTGGCGGGCGACCTCGACACCGCGGCGTGGCGGTTGCTGCGGACGGTGCTCACGCTGTGGGACGAGCCGGCCGCTCGGCTGCAGCTGGTCGCCGTCGCGCGGGCCGGTCTGGCGTCGCCGGCCGAGTCCAACCCGCTGCGTGACGGCTTGCTGCCCCTGATCCTCGCGCCGCTGGCCGAGCGGCTGCCCGGCCCGGACCCCGTGCGGCGTGCGCAGTTCGTGGCCACGCAGATGATCGGGCTCCTGGTCGCGAGGTACGTCCTGGCGATCGAGCCGCTCGCCTCGCTGCCGCGCGAGGAGGTCGTGGCCTGGGTGGCTCCGAACCTCCAGCGCTACTTCACCGGTCAGCCCCAGCAAGAGGGCTAGGCCACCGCATCCTCGACTTGTCGGGGGGAAGACTGCGGACCATAATTCATCACATGATGAATTCAGTGGTGGAGGTCAAGGACCTCCTGGTCGTCCGCGGCGGACGACACGCAGTGGACGGCGTCACGTTCACCGCCCGTGCCGGAGAGGTCACGGGGCTGCTCGGACCAAGCGGCTGCGGCAAGAGCTCGCTCATGCGTGCGGTGGTCGGCGTCCAGGTCGTGGAGAGCGGACAGGTCACGGTGCTCGGGCACCCGGCCGGCAGCGCTCCGCTGCGCGACCGGATCGGCTACGTGACCCAGGCGCCGAGCGTCTACGACGACCTCACCGTCTCCGAGAACGTCCGGTTCTTCGCCCGTGTCCTCGGGGTCGACCTGGCCGAGGCCGACCGGGTGATCGACCTCGTCGACCTGACCTCGCACGCCGAGCAGCCGGTCGGCCGGATGTCCGGCGGGCAGCGCTCCCGAGCCAGCCTGGCAGTGGCGCTGCTCGGCTCGCCGGAGCTGCTGATCCTGGACGAGCCCACCGTCGGGCTCGACCCGGTGCTCAGGCGCGACCTGTGGGCGCTGTTCCACCGCCTCGCCGCCGACGGCGCCTGCGTGATCGTGAGCAGCCACGTCATGGACGAGGCGGAACGGTGCGACCGGCTCCTCCTCATGCGCGACGGCCGGGTCATCGCCGACGAGGCCCCGTCCGACCTCCTGCAGACCACCGGCGCGGCCGATGTCGAGGCCGCCTTCCTCAACCTCGTGGAGGTGTCCCGATGAGCACCGTCGTCACCCCCCGCATCACCTCCGCGGTCGCAGCCCGGGTCCTCGCCCAGCTGCGCCACGACCACCGCACGCTCGGGATGCTCGTCGCCCTGCCGTGCCTGATCCTCGCTCTGCTGCGCTGGATCTACGACGCCCAGCCCGCCGTCTTCGACCGGCTCGGGCCTGCGCTGCTCGCGCTCATCCCCTTCACGGTGATGTTCCTGGTCACCAGCGTCACCACCCTGCGGGAGCGCTCCTCGGGGACGCTCGAGCGGCTGCTCGCGATGCCCACCGCGAAGCTCGACTTCCTCCTCGGCTACGCCGTGGCGTTCGGCGCCGTCGCCGTCGTGCAGGCCACCCTGGCGGTCGGCCTCTGCGTCGGGCTCCTGGGGCTGTCGGTCGAGGGGCCGCTGTGGGGGCTCGTCGCGGTCGCCGTCGCGGACGCCGTGCTCGGCACCGCCCTGGGCCTCTTCGTCTCGGCCTTCGCCCGGACCGAGTTCCAGGCGGTGCAGTTCATGCCGGCCCTGGTGATTCCGCAGATCCTGCTGTGCGGGCTTTTCGTGCCGCGCGACCAGCTGCCCACGGGGCTGGACGTGCTCAGCGACCTCCTGCCGCTGTCCTACGCCGTCGACGCGATGACGCGAGTCGCGCAGGGTGCCGCGGACACGGTCGTGGGGATGCCCGCCGGGGTGTGGGGCGACCTCCTGGTGGTGGGGGCGTTCGCGCTGGCGCTGCTCGCGCTGGGTGCGGCCACCCTCCGGCGGCGTACGGCGTAACCTGAGCGTCCGGTTCTCTCACGGAGGTGCGCGTTGCTCAGGCAGTCCCTGTGATCAGGCAAGCACTGTTGATGCTCTCGCGCAGCGACCGCGTCAAGGGGCTGGTGACCACGATGCCGGTCTCCTCCGCGATCGTGGCCCGCTACGTGCCGGGGGAGTCGACCCCGGAGGCGGTCGACGTGGTGTCCGAGCTGGTTGCGTCGGGCCGGAAGGTCACGCTGGACTTCCTGGGCGAGGACACCCTCGACGAGGACCAGGCCGAGGCGACCGTCACGGCGTACCTGGAGCTGCTGGCGGAGCTGGCCCAGCGCGGGCTCGCCGCCGACGCGGAGGTCTCGGTGAAGCTCTCCGCGGTCGGGCAGGCGCTGCCGGGACGTGGCGAGGAGGTGGCCGCCGGCAACGCGCGGACGATCTGCCAGGCGGCGCGCGACGCGGGCACGACCGTCACCCTCGACATGGAGGACCACACCACCACCGACTCGACGCTGGAGATCCTGCGCGAGCTGCGGAAGGACTTCCCCGAGACCGGTGCGGTCCTGCAGGCCTACCTGCGACGCACCGAGGACGACTGCCGGGAGCTGGCGATCGAGGGGTCCCGGGTGCGGCTGTGCAAGGGCGCCTACAAGGAGCCGGAGTCCGTCGCCCACCAGTCGCGGCGCGAGGTCGACCTCGCCTACGTGCGCTGCCTGCGGATCCTCATGGAGGGCAGCGGCTACCCGATGGTCGCCAGCCACGACCCGCACATGGTGGAGATCGCCGGCGAGCTGGCTCGCCGCACCGGGCGGGATCCGTCGACGTTCGAGTACCAGATGCTCTACGGCATCCGCCCCGAGGAGCAGCTGCGGCTCGTGGGCGAGGGCGCGACGGTGCGCGTCTACGTGCCCTACGGTCAGGAGTGGTACGGCTACCTCATGCGGCGGCTCGCGGAGCGGCCGCAGAACCTCAGCTTCTTCGCGAAGTCGCTGATCTCCACCAAGTAGGGCCACCAGAGGGAACGGAGCAGGTCATGGGCGCACAGGTCGCCATCCTCGGCGCCGGCGTGATGGGGGAGACCCTCCTGTCCGGACTGATCCGCGCCGGCCGGTCCGTCGACAGCCTGCTGGTCGGGGAGAAACGGTCCGAGCGCGCCACCGAGCTCACCGAGCGGTACGGCGTGACGGTGCTCGACAACCGCGCCGCAACGCGCAAGGCCGACACCGTCGTGGTCGTCGTCAAGCCCCAGGACATGAGCGAGCTGCTCGCCGAGATCGCCCCCGACCTGCGTCCCGGCCAGCTTCTGGTGTCGCTCGCCGCCGGCATCACCACCGCGTTCATCGAGACCCGGATCCCCGAGGGCGTCGCGGTGGTGCGCGTCATGCCGAACACGCCGGCCCTCGTCGACGAGGGGATGGCGGCGATCTCCCGCGGTTCGCACTGCGACGACGAGCACCTCGTCGAGGCGGAGTCCCTGATGGCCTCGACCGGTCGTGTCGTCCAGGTCCCCGAGCGCCAGCAGGACGCGATCACCGCGATCAGCGGCTCGGGGCCGGCGTACATCTTCTTCGTGGTCGAGTCGATGATCGAGGCCGGTGTGCACCTCGGGCTGCCCCGCACCACCGCCACCGAGCTCGTCGTCCAGACCGTGGTCGGCTCGGCGAAGCTGCTGCGCGAGACCGGCGAGCACCCGACCGTGCTCCGCGAGCAGGTCACCTCGCCCGGCGGCACCACCGCGGCCGCGGTGCGCCAGCTCGAGGACCACAAGGTGCGTGCCGCCTTCCTCACCGCGATGGAGGCCGCGCGGGACCGGTCGCGGGCGCTGGCCGAGGGCGCCCAATGATGAGCGCCCCGTGACGGGTCCGGCCTGCACCGTCTTCGACAAGTCGTTGGTGGAGTACGACTTCGGCGCGACCCACCCCATGAACCCCTTGCGGGTCGACCTCACGATGCGGTTGGCCGAGGAGCTCGGCGTGGTCCAGCACGGGTCCTCGACCGACGGCCTCGAGCTGGTGCCGGCGCCGGTGGCGTCGGAGGACCTCCTCCTCACCGTGCACGACGAGGCGCTGATCGAGTCGGTGCAGCGGATCGGCGCGGACCCGAGCCGGTTCGACTTCGAGCGCGGGCTCGGCACCGACGACAACCCCACGTTCGAGGGGATGCACCACGCCGCCGCCCACGTCGTCGGCGCCACCGTGGAGGGCGCCCGCCGGGTGTGGACCGGTGAGGTGCAGCACGCGGCGAGCATCGGCGGTGGGCTCCACCACGCGATGCCGGGGAGGGCCAGCGGCTTCTGCGTCTACAACGACGTCGCGGTGGCGATCCAGTGGCTGCTCGACAACGGTGCGGAGCGGGTGGCGTACGTCGACGTCGACGTCCACCACGGCGACGGCGTCGAGCGGATCTTCTACGACGACCCGCGGGTGCTGACGATCAGCCTGCACGAGACCGGGCAGATGCTCTTCCCCGGGACCGGCTTCGCAGGCGACGTCGGCGGTCCGGGCGCCGAGGGGTCCGCGGCCAACGTCGCGCTGCCGCCGGGCACCTCGGACGCGGGCTGGCTGAGGGCGTTCCACGCCGTCGTGCCGCCGTTGGTCCGGGAGTTCGACCCCGACATCCTCGTCACCCAGCACGGCTGCGACTCGCACACCGAGGATCCTCTGGCGCACCTGATGCTCACCGTCGACGGTCATCGCGCGTCGTACGAGGCGCTGCACGACCTCGCGCACGAGGTGGCCGGTGGGAAGTGGCTGGCGACCGGCGGCGGGGGCTACGCGATCGTCGACGTGGTGCCGCGCTCCTGGACCCACCTGCTGGCGATCGTGGGCGGCCGGCCGCTGACTCCCGACACCGAGGTGCCCGAGGGGTGGCGCGAGCACGTGCTGCACCTGCTCGGGCGACGGGGGCCCCTGCGCATGACCGACGGACGGTCACCGGTCTACCGCGACTGGAGCCAGGGCTACGACCCCGCGACCTGGCTCGACCGGGCGATCAACGAGACGCGGACGGCGGTCTTCCCGCTGCACGGGCTCGACCCGCTGCCCTGACCTGGGGTCAAGGCGATCGGGGGTTGTCCAGACGACACGCGGTGCGGAGTTAACTTTTTGCCCAAGTGGTGTCCTTCGCCCCATCCGTCACACTAGGCTCTCGTCTCGAGAGCGCATCGTCGTTCCTCCGGTGGGGAAGCCGGGGGCGTGGGCTCGACGAAAGTGCGGTGCAACATGGCCGAATCAAGCTCCGGGGACATCTCCGGGGTCAAGTTCCTCACCGTGGCCGAAGTGGCCGCGGTGATGCGCGTGTCGAAGATGACCGTCTACCGCCTCGTCCACTCGGGCGAGCTGCCGGCGGTCCGGGTCGGCCGCTCGTTCCGGGTCCCTGAGGACGCCGTCAACGAGTACCTGCACCGCAGCTACTTCCAGACCGGCTGATCCGAGCCGGTCGGCGCTGCCCAGGACAGTCGACGCAAGTCAGCGACGAGGGGCGTGGAGCACGTGCTCCACGCCCCTCGTCTCATCCCTGGACCGCACGTGGTCCGACCCCTCGGCAAGGGCGGCTAGGCTTGGGCCTCGTCCGTCCGCACTCGAAAGGTTCCACGTGGGTTCTGTCATCAAGAAGCGCCGCAAGCGCATGGCGAAGAAGAAGCACCGCAAGCTGCTGAAGAAGACCCGGGTCCAGCGTCGTCGTCTCGGCAAGTGACAGCTGAGTCGTAGTGGGACGGATCGTGCTGGTCACCGGTGTGTCCAGCGACCTGGGCGGACGCTTCGCGCGTCGGATCGCCTCGGACCCGCAGGTCAGCAGGGTGATCGGCGTGGACGTCGTACCCCCGCGCTCGGACCTGGGCGCCGTCCGCTTCGTGCGGGCCGACATCCGCAACCCCGTGATCGCCAAGGTGATCGCCGGGGAGGACGTCGACACGGTCGTGCACACCTCCGTCGCGGAGTCGGCCAGCCAGGTGGGCGGCCGGATGTCGATGAAGGAGCACAACGTCATCGGCACGATGCAGCTCCTCGCCGCCTGCCAGCGCGCGCCCGGCCTCGAGCGGCTCGTCGTGAAGTCGTCCGCCGAGGTCTACGGATCCTCCAGCCGTGACCCGGCGATGTTCACCGAGGACATGTCCGCCAAGCGGATGCCGCGCAGCGGCTACGCCAAGGACGTCCTCGAGGTCGAGGGCTACGTCCGCGGCTTCTCCCGGCGTCGCCCGGACGTCACGGTCACGATGCTCCGCAAGGCCCCCACCGTCGCGTCCTTCGCGAGCTCGCCGCTGTCGGAGTACCTGCGGCTCAGCCCGACCCCCAAGGTGCTCGGCTTCGACGCCCGCATCCAGCTGCTGCACTACGAGGACCTCGTCTCGGTGCTGCCCCACGCGACGCTCGCCGGCGTGCACGGCACGTTCAACGTGGCCGGCGACGGGGTGCTGATGATGTCCCAGGTGATCCGCAGGCTGGGGCGCGTCGCGCTGCCGCTGCCGCCGTTCGCGATCAGCTCGCTGGGGTCGCTGGCCAAGCAGGTGCGGCTCGGGCTCGAGGACTTCTCGCCGGAGCACCTCGCCTACTTCACCTACGGTCGCGGCCTCGACACCACGAGGATGCGGACCGTGCTCGGCTTCGAGCCGAGGTACACCACCGAGCAGGCGGTCGCGGAGCTCGCCACCGTGCTTGCCCCGAGCCCGCTCGGGAACCATCCGATCGTGGCGATGGAGAGCCTGCTCTCGGGAGCATTGGGAGGGAAGCAGCATGGGTGACGCCGAGATCATTCCGCTGGGGACCCGGGGTCGACCCGGTCGCGGCACCGGTCGCGACAAGCCGTCCTCCTCCTCCCGGAGTCTTGCCGGGGGAGCTTCTCCCGCGGCGCCGGGTGCCGGGGAGGACACCGAGGTGCCCACCGACCTGACCGACGAGGTGCCGGCCGAGGCACCCGCCGAGCTGCCGATCGAGCCGGTGACCGATGTGCCGCCCACTCTGGTGGAGCTTGACGCGTCGGCGGTCGACCCTGTCTTCGGAGAGGCACTCGACGAGGCCGCGCGGCCGCCGGTGACCACCACTCCGGCAGGGGTCACCGACGTCCCGTTCGGCGAGCTCCTGGCGGCAGCCACCCGGGCGGCGCAGGTGGTCTTCGGTGAGGACGCCGACCAGAAGCTCGCCCAGCTGCTCGCCTTCCTCCGGCGCCGGGTCACCGGTGACTACGAGGTCGACGAGTACGGCATGGACCCCGAGCTCACCGAGCGGTTCCTGCTCGAGCTGGTCCGCCCGCTGGCCACCAAGTGGTTCCGCGTGGAGGTCCGGGGCGTCGAGAACATCCCGACCGACGGCGGTGCGCTCGTCGTGGCCAACCACTCCGGGACCGTCCCCATCGACGGCCTGGTGACGATGTTCGCCGTCCACGAGACCACCGGGCGGAGCCTGCGCCCGCTCGGCGCCGACCTCGTCTTCCGGCTGCCGTTCATCGGCGAGCTGGCCCGCAAGTCCGGCGCCACGTTGGCCTGCAACGAGGACGCGGTCCGGATGCTCAGCAAGGGCGAGCTCGCGGCCGTCTGGCCCGAGGGGTTCAAGGGCGTGGGCAAGCCCTACTCCGAGCGCTACAAGCTGCAGCGGTTCGGCCGGGGCGGCTTCGTCTCGGCCGCGATCAAGACCGGTGTCCCGATCGTCCCGTGCTCGATCGTCGGCGCGGAGGAGATCTACCCGCTCGTCGGCAACATCCCGATCCTGGCGCGGCTGCTCGGGGTGCCGTACATCCCGGTCACGCCGTTCTTCCCGCTGCTCGGGCCCCTCGGCCTGGTGCCGCTGCCCTCGAAGTGGATCATCGAGTTCGGTGAGCCGATCCGCACCGACTCCTACGACAGCGGCGCCGCGGACGACCCGATGCTGGTCTTCAACGTCACCGACCAGGTGCGCGAGACGATCCAGCAGACGCTCTACTCACTGCTGATGCGGCGGAAGTCGATCTTCCACTGAGTCGCCGGCCCAGTTGGTCATGGGGTCGGAGAAAACGCTCGTGCCTCAGGGCACGAGGGTCTCGACCGCGTCTTGGAGATCCTTGGGGATGACGCTCTTCACAGCGCCGTCGTCCTTGCTGTCGCCATTCGAGCCGCCGCCGTTCGAGCCGCCATCGAGCACGCTCGGGGGCCCTTCTGCCTGAGTGCTGCCGCCGTCGGTCTGCACCTCCGGCACCTCCGGAAGAATGCCAGTGTCGTCGCCGCCCTCCGTGCTCGGACCTTCGGTGTCGGTCCCCTCAGGGTCGGTGTCAGGGCCTTCGGTGGGACCGGGCTGCGGGACGGTCTGGCCGCTGCTTCCACCGTCGCCGTCGCCTGCCGGCTCCTTGTCCTTGCGGTCGCCCTTT
>CADCUK010000155.1 GCA_902805865.1 uncultured Nocardioidaceae bacterium
CAGCCCCAGTGGCGTGCTCATGTCGGTGAGGAGCGCGACGGTCCGCAGCCCGGCGTCGGTGCCGAGCGCGACCATCGTCCCCGCGAGCTCCTGCGCCTGGTCGAGCCGCTTCATGAACGCCCCGGTGCCGACCTTGACGTCGAGGACGAGCGCGCCGGTGCCCTCGGCGATCTTCTTGCTCATGATCGAGGAGGCGATCAGCGGGATCGACTCCACCGTCCCGGTGACGTCACGCAGCGCGTAGAGCTTCCGGTCGGCCGGCGCCAGCCCCGAGCCTGCAGCGCAGATCACCGCCCCGACGTCCTCGAGCTGTGCGCGCACCTCGGCGTTGCTGAGGGAGGCCCGCCACCCCGGGACCGACTCGAGCTTGTCGAGGGTGCCCCCGGTGTGCCCGAGCCCGCGTCCGGAGAGCTGCGGGACCGCGACCCCGCAGGCCGCCACCAGCGGCGCGAGCGGCAGCGTGATCTTGTCCCCGACCCCGCCGGTCGAGTGCTTGTCCGCGGTGGGCCGCGACAGCCCGGAGAAGTCGAGCCGCTCCCCGGTCGCGATCATCGCCGCGGTCCACCGGGCGACCTCCCGGCGGGTCATCCCGTTGAGGAGCACCGCCATCGCCAGTGCTGCCATCTGCTCGTCGGCGACCACCCCGCGGGTGTAGGCGTCGACGACCCAGTCGACCTGGCTGTCGCTGAGCTCGCCGTGGTCGCGCTTGGCGAGGATGACCTCGACGGCGTCGTGCGGCTCGGTCACCGCACCGCCTCGAGGTCGTCGGCGCCGAACCCGTCGGGGAGCACGTCGGTCATCGGCCGGACGCCGCGCACGGTCAGGACGAGGAGCTCCGGCCCGCCGGCTTCCCAGAGCAGCTGCCGACAGCGGCCGCAGGGCATGATGACCGCGCCGTCGCGGTTGACGCAGACGAAGTGGGTGAGCCGTCCCCCGCCCGAGGCGTGGAGCGAGGAGACCAGTCCGCACTCGGCGCAGAGCGCCACGCCGTACGCCGCGTTCTCGACGTTGCAGCCGACGACGACACGGCCGTCGTCGACCCGGGCCGCCGCCCCGACGGGGTAGCCGGAGTACGGGACGTAGGCGCGCTCGGTGATCTCGCGGGCGGCCGCGGTGAGCGCCTCCCAGTCGAACGGCTCGGCGACGGGTGCCTGCGACGTCGTGGTCGTCACGGTCCTCAGCTCTTCACGTAGGGCTCGCCGTCCGCGGCCGGCGGCCGGACCCGGCCGACGAAGCCGGCGACGGCGATGATCGTCGCGAGGTAGGGCACGGCGCCGAGCAGCTCGCTGGGGAGCTTGTCGACGAAGCTGATCTGGGTCTGCAGGTTGAGCATGAAGCCGAAGAACACCGCGGCGGCGGTGGCGCCCAGCGGGTGCCAGCGCCCCATGATGACCGCGGCGAGCGCGATGAAGCCGGTGCCCGCGGAGACGTCGCGGTCGAAGGCGCCGGTCGAGCCGACGGTGTAGTAGGCGCCGCCGAGCCCGGCGAAGACACCGCCCAGCAGGACCGCCTGCCACCGGGTGCGGTTGACCTTGATGCCCACGGTGTCCGCGGCCTTGGGGTGCTCCCCCACGGAGCGGACCCGCAGCCCCCACCGGGTCTGGTAGAGCAGGAAGGTCACGAGCGCGACCGAGAGGTACATGAGGTAGACCAGCACCGTCTGGTCGAAGAGCGCGGCGCCGACGACCGGGATGTCGGCCAGTCCCGGGATCCGCAGCTGCGGCAGCGTGGGCGGCTCGTTGAAGTACTGCTTGACGTCGGGGTCCCCGGGGATCTGGCCGAGCAGGAAGCTCGTCAGCCCGGACGCGAGCGCGACGAGGACCACCCCGAGCACGACCTGGTTGACCTGGTAGCGCAGCGCGAAGACGCCGAGCAGTGCCGCGATGCCGACCCCGGCGAGGATTCCCCCGAGCAGGCCGGTGTAGGGCTGGAAGGCCAGGCTGGCGGCGATCGCGGCGAAGAACGCGCCGGCGAGGAACTGCCCCTCGATCGCGATGTTGATGACGCCCGCGCGCTCGCAGAGCACACCGGCCAGCGCCCCCAGGACCAGCGGGGTGGCGATCCGGATCGTGCCGGGGATCGGGTTCGTGATCGCCGCGGTGAACCCCTCGCCCTGGTCGGCGTACACCCACATCAGGAAGCCGAGGTAGAACATCAGCCCGACGAGGACGCCCAGCACGACACCCGCAGCCCCGCGCGGGAAGCGGTTGACCGCAGCGAGCACCAGCGCGACCGCTGAGACGGCCACCGCCAGCCACGCGACCCAGCTGCCGTTGAGGTCCTTGGGCTGGAACTCCTTGGTGACCCGCTCGCCGAGGATGTAGCGCACGTTCGGGTCGTCGACCGCCAGGGCGAAGAAGATGCACAGCGCCGTCGCGATCGCGAACGTGACGACGAGCCGGATCTGGCGGTGCACGTCGGAGCGTTCGCGGATCCGGGTCGGCTGGGTCTCCGGAGCCGCGGTCGCTGTTGCCGTGGTGCTCATCCGCCCCATCCCTTCGCCAGCACGGTCCCGCCGTCACCTTCTGCCTTCACCCGCAGCACGCCGCGGACCAGGGCCGGTGCGGCGACGAACAGCACGATCAACGCCTGCAGCACCTGCGCCAGCTCCGGCGGCACCCCGGCCGCAGCCTGCATGGCGAGCCCGCCCGAGGACAGTGCGCCGAACAGCAGCCCGCCGAGCACCGGGCCGAGCGTGGTGGCGCGCCCGAGGAGCGCGACCGTGATCGCGTCGAAGCCGACGGTGCCGGCGACGTTCTCCGTCAGCGAGTCCTGCTGCCCGAGGATCTGCATCACCGCGGCCAGACCTGCCAGGGCGCCGGCGAGCGCCATCGCCAGGAAGTACGTGCGCTGCACGTGCATGCCGGCGGTGGCTGCTGCGGACGGGTTGGCTCCCACCGCCCGCATCTCGAAGCCGGTGGTGCTCCGCTCCAGGAGCCACCAGACGCCGAGCGCCGCGAGGAACGCCAGCAGGACGCCGGTGTGGACGCCGAACACCTGGGGGAACGTCGCGCTCTCCGCGGGCGGCGGCGACAGCCGGTCGTTGCTGTTCGGCCGCTGGAACAGCTCCTTGCCGAGCAGGTAGATCATCAGGAACCGGGCGACGTAGTTGAGCATGATCGTCGAGATGACCTCGTGGGCTCCCGTGGCGGCCTTGAGCCAGCCGGCGATCCCGCCCCAGACGGCACCGGCCGCGATGGCCGCCACCGCGGCGAGCAGGAGGTGCAGCCCCGGGGGGAAGTCGAAGTGGAACCCGACGTACCCCGCGGCGATCGCACCGGCCAGCATCTGGCCCTGCGCGCCGATGTTGAACAGCCCGCTGCGGAACGCGAGGCTGACGCCGAGGCCGGCGCAGATCAGCGGTGCCGCGCGCTCGAGGGTGCGTTCGATCGAGTTCCAGGACCCGACGGAGCCCTTGACCAGTGCGGTGTAGCCGTCCCACACCGCGATGCCGGCGAACTTGAAGAAGTCCCAGGGGTAGCTGAAGAAGTACTTCAGCGACTCGATCACCCGCGGCGTCGAGAAGATGATGAGCAGCGCCCCGATCAGCAGCGCCAGGACGACCGCGGCCACGGTCGTCTTGATCGTCGGGAGGTACGCCGCCCAGCGGTTCCCCTCCTCACGTGCCTCGCCCTTGCGCTCGGGCGGAGGTGACTTGGCGGGCTCCTGCACCGACACGTCGCTCATGCCGCACCTCCCTGCGTCTCGTGGGCCTGCGTCTCGTGGCCGTCATGGGCGCCGGCCATGAGCAGGCCGATCTGCTCGCGGGGGATGTCCGGGGTGACCGTGCCGACGATCCGCCCGTCGTACATCACCGCGATCCGGTCCGACAGCGCGTAGATCTCGTCGAGCTCGGTCGAGACGATGATCACCGCGGTGCCGCGATCACGCTCCTCGATGATCCGTTTGTGGATGAACTCGATCGACCCGACGTCGACGCCGCGGGTCGGCTGCGAGGCGATCAGCACCTTGAGCGGGCGCGAGAACTCGCGCGCCACCACGACCTTCTGCTGGTTGCCGCCGGAGAGGGAGGCGAGGCTGGAGTTCATGTTCTCCGTGCGGATGTCGAACTCCTCGATCCGCGCCTTGGCGTTCTTCTCGATAGCGTCGAGCTTGAGGGCCGCCCCGCGGGAGAAGTCGTTTCGGCGGTAGAGGTCCAGCACGAGGTTCTCGCGCACGGAGAACGACGAGACGTAGCCGTCGTGGGCACGGTCCTCGGGGATGTAGCCGATGCCGGCCTCGAGGGAGTCCTTGGGCCCGTGCCGGGAGATGTCCTGGCCCTCGAGGAGGACCTTGCCGGCGTCGGGGCGGATGATCCCCAGCAGGGACTTGATCAGCTCGGTCTGGCCGTTGCCCTGCACACCGGCGATGCCGAGCACCTCTCCCCCGCGGGCGTCGAACGACACGTCCCTCACCACGGTCGTCCCGCGGTCGTCGACCACGGTGACACCGTTGACCTCCAGGACCGGCTTGCCGACCTTCGGCGGCTCCTTGCCCACGGTGAGGTTGACCGCGCGGCCGACCATCATCTCGGCGAGCTCGGCCTCGGGCGCGTCCGGCGATGCGGTGCCGACGACCTTGCCGCGGCGGATGACCGTGATCTTGTCCCCCACCGCCTTGACCTCGCGCAGCTTGTGGGTGATGAAGACGATCGACGTGCCCTGCTTCTTCAGCGCCCGCATGATGTCCATCAGCTCGTCGATCTCCTGCGGCGTGAGGACCGCGGTGGGCTCGTCGAGGATGAGGACCTTGGCCTCGTTGGCGAGGGCCTTGATGATCTCGACCCGCTGCTGGACGCCGACGGGGAGGTTCTCGACCAGGGCCGTCGGGTCGACCGCCAGCTTGTAGCGCGTGGAGAGCTCGCGGACGAGCTCGGCGGCCTTGCCGCGGTCGAGAATCCCCAGCCCGCGGGTCTGCTCCCGGCCCAGCATGACGTTCTCGGCGACGGTGAAGACGGGCACGAGCATGAAGTGCTGGTGCACCATGCCGATGCCGGCGGCGATCGCGTCGCCCGGGGTGTCGAAGTCGGCCGGCTCGCCGTCGACGAGGATCTCGCCCTCGGTCGGCTCGAGCAGGCCGTACAGCATGTTCATCAGCGTCGACTTGCCGGCACCGTTCTCACCGAGCAGGCAGTGGATCTCGCCCGGCTCGATGGTCAGGTCGATGTGGTCGTTCGCGGTGAACGATCCGAACCTGCGCGTCAGGCCCCTCATCTCGAGCTTCATTGCTCTCCTCAACCTGGTGCCGTCCGGACGGCCTCTCGCGTCCGGCTCTGGCGGTCACGTCAGATCATGGCAAACGGCCGGGGCGGCGTTGCCGCGCCCCGGCCGTCTGCCGGTTCAGCTGGTGGTGCTGTGCTTCACGAACGGGTCACTGGACCTTGAGCTCACCGTCGATGATCTGCTGCTTGAGCTCCTGGACCTTCGCGTCCAGCTCGGCCGGGATCTCGCCCTCGAGCTCGTTGTACGGCGCGAGGCCGACGCCACCGTTCTCGAGCGTGCCGGTGTAGAGCTCGCTGCTGAAGTTGCCGTCGAGCGAGGCCGTGATGGCCTCCTCCACGGCGACGTCCATGCCCTTCATCACCGAGGTGAGGAGCACGTCGCAGTACTCGGCGGCGGAGACGCAGCCGTCGGTGTCCACCCAGATGGCCTTGACGTCGGCGTCCTGGACAGCCTGGAGGGCGCCCAGACCGGCGGGGCCGGCGACCGGGAAGATGATGTCCGCGCCCTGCGTGATCATCTCGGAGGCGGCGGACTGGCCCTTCGTCTTGCTCTCGAAGTCGTTGGTGAAGGTGCCCTTCTGGGTCTCCTTGTCCCAACCGATGAGCTGGACGTCGGTGCCCTCGTCCTCGTTGTACTTCTCGATGCCCAGCTGGAAGCCGTCCATGAACGCCGTGACGCTGGGGATCTGCGCGCCGCCGAGGGTGCCGACGATGCCGCTCTCCGAGGTGCCCGCCGCCAGGTAGCCGGCGAGGAACGACGGCTCGGCGGTGTTGAACACCAGGCCCTTGAGGTTCTGCGGAGCCTTCTCGTAGGCGAAGTCGACGATCGAGAAGTCGATCTTCGGGTTCTTCTTCGCCGCAGCGAGAGTCGCGTCGCCGAGGAGGAAGCCGACGGTCGTGATGCTGTTGCAGTCCTCCTGCACCATCGCGTCGATGTTGTCGGCGAACTCCGAAGGAGCGTTCGACTCGACCTCACCGGTCTCGATGCCCAGCTTGTCGGCGGCGTTCTGCAGGCCGGCGTACGACGTCTGGTTGAAGGACTTGTCGTCGAAGCCGCCGGAGTCGGAGACGATGCAGGCCTTGAAGTCGGGGTTGCTCTGCGCCGGTTCGCTGCTCGAAGCGCTCTCGCTGGGGCTGGGGTCGCTGGACCCTGTCGACGACTCTTCGCGGTCGCCACAGGCGGCCAGGGTCAGGGCAGCCACTCCGACGAGTGCAGCTGCGGATCGTGCCGTGCGCTTCACAGCGCCTCCTGTAGGTGTCTCGGATGGTCCACACCGCGTGAACTCCGCCTCACCATAGGCGAGCGAACGGTGACTTCAGACCCACGGGACAGGGCCATGGCAAGTTGTTACCTGTTTGGTAGCAAAGCCTGCCGGGCGCTCTGGGCGAGCACCTTGGCGCCGATCGAGACGGCCCTCTCGTCGACCCGGAGGTCGCCCTGGTGGAGGTCGAAGGTCGGTCCTCCCGGCGTCCTGGTCCCGAGCCGGCCCATCGCCCCCTGGACCATCTCGAGGTACCAGCCGAAGTCCTCGCCGCCGAGGCTCTGGGTGGTGCTGACGATGCCGTCCTCCCCCAGGACCTGCTCCACGGCATCGGCGAGGATCGCGGTCGACCCGGGCTCGTTGACCACCGGCGGCACCCCCCGCACGTAGGTGACGTGCGCGTCGACGCCGTACGGCTGGACGATCTGGTGGACGAGCTCGCGGACCAGCGCCTCGGCGTCGGCCCAGGCGAGCGAGTCGAGCATCCGGACGGTGCCGGCGGCCTCGCCGGAGGCGGGGATGACGTTGGTCGCCGAGCCGGCGCGGACGATGCCCCAGACGACGCTCGCTCCCGCTCGCGGGTCGAGGCGCCGGCTGAGCGCCGCGGGGAGCTGGGTGACCAGCGTGCCGAGGGCGTAGGTGAGGTCCTGTGTGAGGTGCGGGCGCGACGTGTGCCCGCCGCGCCCCGACACGCGGACGTGCAGGCTGTCCGCGGCGCCGGTGATCGGGCCGACCCGGAGGCCGACGTGGCCGACGTCGAGGGACGGGTCGCAGTGCAGCCCGAACGCGTGCGAGACGTCCTCCAGCGCGCCGGCGGCGAGCACGTCGAGGGCGCCGCCGGGCATGATCTCCTCGGCCGGCTGGAAGAGCAGCCGCACGCCGCAGGGCAGCGGGTCCTGGGCGTGGAAGCGGTGGAGGGCCAGGCCGGCGCCGAGCAGCGCGGCGGTGTGCACGTCGTGACCGCAGGCGTGGGCGACACCTTCGTTGCGGCTGCGCCAGGGGTCGGTCGTCTGGTCGGCGACCGGCAGCGCGTCCAGGTCGGCGCGGAGCGCCACGACGCGCCCGTCGCTGGGACCGACGCGCGCGATCAGCCCCGACTTCGGGAGCAGCTGGACGTCGATGCCCTCGGCGGCGAGCCGGTCCGCCACCAGCTCGGTGGTCCGCGACTCGGCCCACGCCAGCTCGGGGTTGGCGTGGACGTCGCGCCGGAACGCGATCAGCTCGTCCTCGAGCACGTCGACGATGGCGTCGAGCGAGCGCGCGGCGGAAGAGGGATTGAGGGACATCGCTTCCAGGCTAGTGCGTCGAGCCAGCCGGTCGCCGCCAAGTCCGTGAAGAGGGCTCAGCCCTCGGCGCCCTCGGCGCCCTCGGCGCCTTCGGCACTGCCGGCCGGGCTGCCGTCGAAGGCAGCGATGATGCGGTCCGCGGCCGTGGTGGCCTGCAGGCGACCGGCCAGCACCTCTGAGCGGACCTCGTCGCGGACCGCCCGCACACCGGGCGACTGGCGGAGCCGCTGCTCGAGCTCGTCGCGCACCAGGGACCAGGTGAAGTCCAGCTGCTGCTCGGCACGCTTGCCCGCCAGTCCTGTCTCGCCGAGCGACGACCGGTGCGCCACGACCTGCTCCCACACCTCGGCGACGCCCTGCCCGGTCAGGCCCGAGCAGGTGAGCACCGGGGGGACCCAGCCCTTGCTGCCCCGGTGCACGAAGCGGAGCGCACCGGCGAGCTCCTTGGCCGCGCCCCGGGTCTCGGTCTCCCGGTCGTCGGCCTTGTTCACCGCGATCACGTCGGCGATCTCGAGGATCCCCTTCTTGATGCCCTGCAGCTGGTCGCCGGTGCGCGCCAACGTCAGGAACAGGAACGTGTCGACCATGCCGGCGACCGTCACCTCGGACTGGCCGACGCCGACGGTCTCCACCAGCAGCACGTCGTAGCCGGCCGCCTCGAGCACCACCATCGCCTGTGCGGTGGCGCGGGCGACCCCGCCGAGCGTGCCGGCGGAGGGCGACGGCCGGATGTACGCCGACGGGTCCGCCGACAGCCTCGCCATCCGGGTCTTGTCCCCGAGCACCGACCCGCCGGTCCGCACCGAGGAGGGGTCGACGGCCAGCACGCCGACCTTGAGCCCCTGTCCGGTCAGGTGGGTGCCGAGCGTCTCGATGAACGTCGACTTCCCGACCCCGGGGACCCCCGAGATCCCGACCCGCGGCACCGTCGGCGCGCTCGCCGACTGCTCGGCCAGCTCCGCCACCAGCATCCGCGCCGCGCTGCGGTGGTCAGGCCGGGACGACTCCACGAGCGTGATCGCCCGGGCCACCGCGCCGCGCTTGCCGGCGCGGACCTGCTCGGCGAGAGCTTCTACGTCAGGCGTCATGCCTGAGCTGCTTCGACAGCTTCTCGAGCAGCCCGAGCGCGGCCTCGGCGATCACGGTGCCCGGCGGGAACACGGCCGCGGCGCCGATCTCCAGCAGCGTCGGTACGTCGTCGGGCGGGATCACTCCACCGACCACGACCATGATGTCCTCGCGGCCCTGCTCGGCCAGCGCCGCGCGCAGCGCGGGCACCAGCGTGAGGTGCCCGGCGGCCAGCGAGTTCACCCCGACGATGTGCACGTCGGCGTCGACGGCCTGCTGCGCGACCTCCTCCGGCGTCGAGAACAGCGGGCCGACGTCGACGTCGAACCCCAGGTCGGCGAAAGCGGTGACGACGACCTTCTGGCCCCGGTCGTGGCCGTCCTGGCCCATCTTCGCGACGAGGATGCGGGGGCGACGGCCCTCGTCCTCCTCGAACTTCGCGGTGGCGTCGAGAACGCGGGTGACCGCGTCGTTGCTCTCGCCGGCCTCGGACCTGTACACGCCGGAGATCGTACGGATCACCGCGCGGTGCCGCCCGTACACCTTCTCCATGGCGTCGGAGATCTCCCCGACGGTCGCCTTGGCCCGCGCCGCGTCCACGGCCAGCGCGAGCAGGTTGCCGTCCAGCGAGCCCGAGGTCGCGCCCTTCTCGGCCGACCCGGTGATCGCCGCCAGCGCACGCCGTACGGCGTCGGGGTCACGCTCCCCCCGTAGCCGCTCGAGCTTGGCGATCTGCGAGGAGTAGACCGCGGCGTTGTCGACGCGGAGGACGTCGAGCTTGTCGATCTCGTCGGGGCGGTAGGTGTTGACGCCGATGACCTTCTGCGCGCCGGAGTCGATGCGCGCCTGCGTGCGGGCGGCCGCCTCCTCGATGCGCATCTTCGGGATGCCGGCCTCGATCGCCTTCGCCATGCCGCCGGCGCCCTCGGCCTCCTGGATGTGCGACCACGCGCGCTCGGCGAGGTCCTGGGTCAGCCGCTCGACGTAGTAGGAGCCGGCCCAGGGGTCGATGATCCCGGTGGTCCCGGACTCCTGCTGCAGCAGCAGCTGGGTGTTGCGGGCGATGCGGGCGGAGAAGTCGGTCGGCAGCGCGATCGCCTCGTCGAGGGCGTTGGTGTGCAGCGACTGGGTGTGACCCTGGGTCGCGGCCATCGCCTCGATGCAGGTCCGCTGCACGTTGTTGAACACGTCCTGCGCGGTCAGGGACCAGCCGCTGGTCTGGCTGTGGGTGCGCAGGGACAACGACTTCGGGTTCTTGGGGTCGAAGTCGCTCACCAGCCGCGCCCACAGCGCGCGGGCGGCGCGCATCTTCGCGACCTCCATGAAGAAGTTCATCCCGATCGCCCAGAAGAAGCTGAGCCGTGGGGCGAACTTGTCGATGTCGAGCCCCGCGTCGAGCCCGGCGCGGATGTACTCGACACCGTCGGCCAGCGTGTACGCCAGCTCCAGGTCGGCGGTCGCCCCGGCCTCCTGCATGTGGTAGCCGGAGATCGAGATCGAGTTGAACCGCGGCATCTTCGCGGCCGTGAAGGCGAAGATGTCGGAGATGATCCGCATGCTCGGCAGGGGCGGGTAGATGTAGGTGTTGCGGACCATGAACTCCTTGAGGATGTCGTTCTGGATGGTCCCCGTGAGCTGCTCCGGCTTCACCCCCTGCTCCTCGGCCGCGACGATGTAGAGCGCCATGACCGGCAGCACCGCGCCGTTCATCGTCATGCTCACGCTCATCTGGTCCAGCGGGATCCCGTCGAACAGCGTCCGCGCGTCGTAGATCGAGTCGATCGCGACGCCCGCCATGCCGACGTCGCCACTCACGCGCGGGTGGTCGGAGTCGTAGCCGCGGTGGGTGGCCAGGTCAAAGGCGACGCTGAGCCCCTTCTGGCCGGCCTTGAGGTTGCGCCGGTAGAACGCGTTGGACTCCTCGGCGGTCGAGAAGCCGGCGTACTGGCGGATCGTCCAGGGCTGGGTGGTGTACATCGTCGGGTACGGCCCGCGCAGGAACGGGGCCAGTCCCGGGTAGGTGTCGGTGGCGTCGAGACCCTCGAGGTCGGCCTCGGTGTAGAGCGCCTTGATGTCGATGCCTTCGGGGGACTGCCATGCGGCGCTCGTCCCTTCGCCGACCACCCTGGCGCCCTCGTCGGTCGCGGCTGGCGCACTCTCGGTGGTTGAGGAAGCGATCTCGCGAGCCGTCTCGAAACCACCGCCCTCGCCGTCGGTCAGCGGCAGCTCGGCGAAGCTCTTCGGGACGCTCATCGGGTGAGCTCCTCTCGGACTCGGCCCAGGAAGGCCAAGGCATCGATGCCCATGGCGCAGTGGTCGTCCAGCAGCTCGGGCTTCACGGTCTTGTCGCCGGGCTTGCCGGCGAGGATGACGTAGGCGGCACCGGCCTCGCGCAGGGCCTTGGCGAGGCTCTTGCCCCAGTCGGCATAGGTCTGGTCGGCTCCGGCGAGGCAGACGACCGGCTGGCCGTCGTACTCCTCGAGGACGTCGGCGGGGTTGCCGGTCGCGCCGGCGGCGACCGTGTCGACCCCACCGGCGGCGAACAGGTTGGAGGCGAAGGTGGCGCGCGCGGTGTGCTGGGCGACCGTGCCCATCGTGGCCAGGAACACCGGCGTGGTCGCGGGATCGTCGCGCAGCTGCTCGAACGCCTTCCCGTACCGCTCGACCTCCAGTGCAGCGGCGCCTTCGGGGTAGGGCCTCCGCTCGGGCAGCTGCTCCTCGAGGTTCGGGAACTCGCTGATGCCGGTGAGCGGCCTGCGCCGGGTCGCGATCTGTCGCTGCCGGGGCTCCTTGGCCTGCTCACGCACGCGATCGAGGAGCCCACCGGACTCCGCGGCGAGGGACGCCCGGACTCCACCCTCCGACTCGATGCGCTGGAACTGCGCCCACCCGCAGACCGCGAGGTCGTCGGTCAGCCGCTCGACGGCGTACGAGCCGCCGGCAGGGTCGGTCACCTTCGCGACGTGCGACTCGTGCACGAGCAACGACGAGGTGTTGCGGGCGATCCGGCGCGCGAACGGGTCGGGCAGCCCGATCGCGAAGTCGAACGGCAGCACGGTCACCGAGGTCGCCCCGCCGACGCCGGCCGCGAACGCGGCGACGGTGCCCCGGAGCATGTTGACCCAGGGGTCGTACTTCGCGGTCATCGGCCGGCTGGTGACCGCGTGCTGCACCTGCCCCGTAGCCTCCGGCGCCCCGGACAGCTCGAGGACGCGGTGCCACAGCCTGCGGGCGGCACGGAACTTCGCGATGGTCGTGAACTGCTCGTCGGTCGCGGCGTAGCGGAACTCGATGAGCGCAGCGGCGGTGGCGACGTCGAGGCCGGAGCCGGTGAGGAGCCGGAGGTACTCCGCGCCCACGGCGAGGCTGTAGCCGAGCTCCTGGGCATCGGTGGCGCCGGCGTCGTGGACGACGGTGCCGTCGACGACGAGCGCCGAGGTGCCGTGCTGCTGGGCCAGCTCCGCCAGGCGGACCACGGTCTCCTCGACCGGCGCCGAGCTGCCCCGGACCGCTGCACCGATGGGATCCCCTCCGAGCGAGGTGCCGGGTGCGGACCGGACGCCGCGGTCCTCGAGCACGGCCCCGAATGCCTCCGCTGCGTCGACGGGGTCGAACGGTGACTCGAGGACGACCGGCGCGAGGTCGACGTACACCTTGTCCAGCACCCGCGCGAGGTCGCTGATCGCGATGCCGCCGCGACCGAGGGTCAGCCAGAGGCTCGTGACGCCGTTCTCGAGGTCGGTGATCGCGTCCGCGGCGGACTGGACGGCGTCGGGATCGGCCAGGTGCGCGCGGATGTCCCAGCCCTCCTCCGGACGGGAGACCGCGCTGCCGCGGGTGTACGGCGCGGTGCCGGGCTCCCCGGGGGCGGCGATGTCCTGGACGGTCTCAGGGGTCGCCAGCGGAGCCACCGCGATCCCGTCGAGGGTGGTCCTGGTGAGCTTCTCCCACACGAGCGCGTCGGGGTCCTCGGCCTTCATGCGACCGGCCTTGCGCAGGACGTCGGCGGCGGCCTTCTCCCACAGCTCGCGGTCCGCCCGGTCCTCGCCCGCGCTCGGGTGCTCCTGCCTGCCGGCAAGGAGAGACAGGTGCTCCATGGGGCGCAGCCTAGGGTCGACGGCTGCTGCGAGCCACTGTCTGTGAGAAGCACAACCCGCCGGGGCCGTCAGCTGGGGGCGACGGGGATGAGGGTGCCGGCGACCCAGTCGGGGAGCTGGTCGTGGTGGTGCGGGTCGGTCGGGTTGCCCGCAGCACCCAGCGGGACGACCCAGCCGCTGCGGTCGATCCCGGCGAGGTCCCAGACGTAGCGGGCGACGGAGCCGCGGTGCACGGTGTCGGATCCGGGCAGGGCGCCGGTGCACCGGACGCAGTCGTTGTCGCCGGCCAACGGAGGTGCGTCCTCGAGGTCGAGGCCGAGCGCGTGCAGGGGCCGGTACCGGTGGCGCTCCCCCCAGGGCCCCGGCCGGCGAGCGGCGACCGCCTCGACGGCCGCGGCAAGGAGACCCTCGACCTGCGGCACGAGACGCCGACCCCGATGGGACAGGAAGTTCCCGAGACCGAGGTAGACCTGCCCGGTCAGCACGAACCAGGGGTCGAACAGCTCCCCGAAGGGCGAGGCGCCGTCCAGACCGGCGAGCTGGGGCGTGCCCACGATCCGCTCCACGAGCTCGTCGCGGACCGCGACGTACGCCGCCGCCGTGGTGCTGTCGGCGTGCAGCTGCTGGTCCCAGCCGGCGAGCTCCTGCTGCAGCGCGGTTCCCGTCTCGGACAAGCCCGTCAACGCCGCGATCGCCCCGGCGAGCACGGCCGGCTGACCGGCGAGGACGTCGCGGTGGATGGCCGCCATGTCCTCCGCGACCAGCCCGCTCCGGCCCGCGAGCAGTGCGTCGATGCGATCCGCCCGGCCGGAGGGCGCGAACTCGACGCCCACCTTGTCGAAGTCGGCGTTCATCCGGTTGTTGGCGGTCACGAGGTGACCGTCAGCTGCCACGGCCTGCTCGGGCAGGGCGACCCATCCAGCCCAGCCGGTAGAGGACTCCCACGCGGGCACCGGCCGACGGCGGTTGTCCTCGGCGCGGTCCGGGACCCGGCCGACCACCCGCTGCTGCACGTCACCTTGCGCGTCGGCGACGAGCAGGTTGTTCACCGGCTCGACCCAGCCCTCGAGCGCGGTGAGGACGTCGCGGGTGGTCCGGGACCGCAGCAGCGGGAGGAGGCAGTCGAAGCCCACCTCTCCCAGCACGTACGACGGTGTCCGCAGGCTGAACGACTCCGGCTCGCCGGGGCCGCCGACCACGACCGGGCCGCGTTCGGTGACGACGACCTCGACCTCCTCGGGAGCCTCGCCCCGGATCTCGATCAGCGACGTCGAGCGGACCGCTTCCCGCCAACCCTCGGGGCCCTCCGCCCACACCGCGTCGCCGCGTCGCTCGAGCCGCTCGAGGTAGACGTCCTGGTAGTCCGCCATCGCGTTGGTGATCCCCCAGGCGACGTTCTCCGCGTGCGCGAAGTGCTGCACCCCGGGCACGCCGGGGAAGGTGAACCCCGCGACGTCGAAGCCGTCGCTCGGGTCGGTGCAGGTCAGCCGCACCTGCTGGTAGGCGTTCGGCGACTCGAACCCGCGGTGCGGGTCCCCGGCCAGCAGGGGCAGGCCGCTCGCCGTGCGTCCCCCTCCGACCACCCAGGAGTTGCTCCCGGCGACCCACAGACCCTCGTGGTGGAACGCGTCGGCGAGCTCGGTGCCGGCTGTCCGCTCCACATGCCGGCGCCACAGCTTTGCGGGGAACGACGCGAAGAGGACGTGATGGGCGGCGAAGACCGCCAGCGGCGTCCACACCGACCACTCCCCCGGACGAGCACCGAGCGACTCGAGCTCCGGCGCGGGCGGGGCCTCCGCCAGCCCTTTGTTCACGCCGGCGACGTAGCTCCGCAGGAACGCCTTCGTCTCGTCGTTCAGGTTCTCGTGCGCCCGTCGCCCCACCTCGGCCAGCTGCGCCCGACGGGCGAACCGGTCCCAGGCGAGACCACGACGGCCGAGCAGTGCCGCCGTGCTTCCCTCGGCCTTCGACCGGGCGTGCTCGAGCTGCCAGGTGCGGTCGTGGGCCGCGGCCTTGCCCTGCAGGAAGGCGACGTCGGCGACGCTGCCGGCCACGACGTGCGGGATCCCCCAGGCGTCGCGGCGGACCCCTGGGCCGGAGGCGGTCACCGGTCCGACGTGACCGGGTCGTGGGTGGACGGCGCCGCCGCCCGCCAGGCACGCAGCCCCAGCCGGCCGACGACTACGGCGATCAGCAGGTTCACCACGATCAGCACGATGTGCGCCACGTAGTAGCCGGTGGCGCGGTCCTCACCGGAGGAGTACGTCTCGAGGAGGTTCTTGGCGAAGTTGGCGTAGCTGAGCACGTTCCAGGCCGCGATGGCCAGGAAGAGCACGGCGTGCTTGCGGGTGAGGGTCACACCGCCACCTGCTCGGTGGTCCGGTCGGCCGCGGAGCCGCCCAGCCGGAAGGCGCGCACCGGCATCCAGCCGCGGTCGTCGCGGTGCTCGTACAACGAGATCTGGTCGACGGTGAAGCGGCAGTCGAACGGGGCGAGGTCCTCGAACGCCCGGTCCAGCAGCTCCTCCGCCAGGTGGTGGGCGACGGTCACGTGCGGGTGGTACGGGAACTGGGCGTCGATCGCCAACGGCCCTTGGCGTACGGCGGATGCCAGCACCTCACAGCTCGAGATGCCCTGGACGACGTTGATGAAGACCACCGGCGACACCGGCCGGAACGAGCCGGTCCCCCGCAGGTGCGTGACGAACGGACAGGTCGCCGCGGCGACCGCCTCGAGGTGCCGGTCGATGGACGGGAGCAGCACCTCGTCGACGTCGATCGGAGGCAGGAGCGTGATGTGCGTGGGGATCGAAGCCGCGGTCGGGTCGCCGAGGTCGACCCGGTACCCCTGCAGCTCGCTGCCCCACGGGTCCGGGACCGCGATGGACACCCCGATCGTCGTCACAGTCGGCCAGCCTAGCGACCGGTCCGGTCGCGCCTGCGACCGATGTCCGGCCCCTCAGCTGTCCGGTCCCTCAGCCGCGCCGGGGCACCAGGCCGACGCGGTCGTAGACGTCCGCGAGGGTGCGGTCCGCGACCTCGCCGGCGCGTGCCGCTCCCTCGGACAGCACGCTGTCGAGGTAGCTCCGGTCCTCGAGCAGCTCGAAGGTGCGGTCGCGGAACGGCGTGACGAAGTCCACGACGACGTCGGCGAGGTCCTTCTTCAGGTCGCCGTACCCCTTGCCGGCGTACTTGTCGACGAGGGTCTCGACCGCGTCGCCGGTCAGGGCGGAGTAGATCGTCAGCAGGTTGGAGACGCCGGGCTTGTCCTCCGGGTCGAAACGGATGTCGGTCTCCGAGTCGGTCACTGCGCTGCGGATCTTCTTCGCCGACGCCTTGGGGTCGTCGAGCAGCTCGACGATGCCGCCGGGGCTGGACGCCGACTTCGACATCTTGCCGCTCGGGTCCTGGAGGTCGAGGATCTTCGCGGTCTCCTTGAGGATGTAGGGCTCCGGCACCCTGAACGTCTTCTTGTAGCGAGTGTTGAAACGCTGAGCCAGGTCGCGGGTCAGCTCGAGGTGTTGACGCTGGTCCTCACCGACCGGCACGTACGCCGCCCTGTAGAGGAGGATGTCGGCGGCCATCAGCATCGGGTAGGTGAACAGCCCGACGCTGGCGACACCTTCCCCGCCCTTGGCGGACTTGTCCTTGAACTGCGTCATCCGTCGGGCCTCGCCGAACCCCGTCAGGCACTGCAGGATCCAGCCCACCTGCGTGTGCGCAGCGACGTGCGACTGCAGGAAGATCGTCGACCGCGCAGGGTCGATCCCCATCGCGATCAGCTGGGCGGCG
The DNA here is from genome assembly GCA_902805865.1 of uncultured Nocardioidaceae bacterium. Taxonomy (GTDB): domain Bacteria; phylum Actinomycetota; class Actinomycetes; order Propionibacteriales; family Nocardioidaceae; genus Marmoricola_A. The sequence continues at coordinate 16,726 of CADCUK010000155.1, forward strand.
GCGCGCAGCGAGCGCTCGCGGAGCACCTTCGGGTCCTGCTGCACCGTGAGCGCGTGCAGGTCGGCGATGAAGAAGAACGGGTCGTGCTCGTCCTGGAAGGTCACCCACTGCCGGTTCGCGCCCAGGAAGTTGCCGAGGTGGAAGGAGTCTGCGGTCGGCTGGATCCCGGAGAGGACCCGCGGTCGGCTGGCGGTGGGCTCGGACATGGGGCGATTCTCCCAGAGACGCATCGCCCGCCACCTCCGGGTTTCCACCACGACGAGCGACCGGCCGGTCACTCCTGGACGAGCGGCTCCTCGAACGGCTCCGCGTCCGTGTGCTCCGGCTCGGCCGACGCGGGCTCCGCGGCTGTGACTCGCACCCGGCTGACCCGTCGTCCGTCGACGGCCAGCACCACGATCCGGTGGCCGTCGTACTCCACCGCGTCGCCCTCGTACGGGATCCGGCCGAGCTCGGCCATCAGGTAGCCGGCCACGGTCTCGTAAGGACCCTCGGGCAGCTCGATGCCGGTCTCGTCCTCGAAGTCGTCGAGGTTCAGCAGCCCCTCGACCTCGAGGTCGCCGCTGACGTGCCTGGTCGTCTCGGCCTCGTCGACGTCGTACTCGTCGCGGATGTCGCCGACGAGCTCCTCGACGAGGTCCTCCATCGTGACGATGCCGGCGGTGCCGCCGTACTCGTCGGCCACCATCGCCATGTGGATGCCTTCGCGGCGCATGTCGGTCAGCGCCGCCAGGATCGGCCGCGTCCACGGGAGCGTGAGGATGTCGCGGGTCATGTCGCTCAGCCGCACCGATCGGCCGACCATGTCCGGGTCGAGGAGGTCGCGGACGTGGACGAAGCCGATGACGTCGTCGGAGGAGCCGCGGATCACCGGGTAGCGCGAGTGCGGCTGGGACAGCGCGTCGCGCGCCGCCTTGTAGACCGGCGTCGACGCGTCGAGGAAGTCGACCTCCGTCCGGGGGATCATCACCTCGCGGATCTGCCGGTCCCCCGCCTCGAAGACGTCCTCGAGGATCCGCCGCTCCTCCTCGCCGAGCGCCTCGTGCGACCCCACGAGCTCGCGCAGCTCCTCGTCGGTGATCTCCTCCCGCTGGGCGTTCGGGTCGCCCCCGAGCAGCCTGACGACAATGTTGGTCGACGCGGACAGCAGCCAGATCACCGGGCGCGACAGCTTCGAGACCCGGTCGATCGTGGGACCGAGCGCCATCGAGACCGTCTCTGCCCGCTGGAGGCCGAGCCGCTTCGGGACCAGCTCACCAAGCACCAGTGAGAAGTACGAGATGGCCAGGGTCACGAGGACGAGCGCGACCGTCCCGCTCCAGCCCTCCGGCAGTCCCAGCTCCTCGAGGACCGGCGCAAGGTCGTCCGCGAGCGTGGCACCACCGAAGGCAGCGGAGAGGAACCCCATCAGCGTGACGCCGATCTGCACCGCGGCGAGGAACCGGTTCGGGTCCTCGTTGAGCTCGGCGACGATGCGCCCGCGCCGGCCCCTGTCGGCCAGTGCGCGTGCCTGGCTGTCGCGCAACGAGACCAGCGCGATCTCGGCGGCCGCGAAGATCCCGCCGATGACGACGAACACGAGCACGAGGATGATCGAGGCCAGAGTGCCGTTCACTGTCGTTGACCCAGGTCCCGTTGTTCACCATCCATGGCCCACAGGATAGGCAGCATGAGACACCCCCACGACGTCCCCACCCTGCGCGACGGCAGCGGCCCGGACCAGGTGACGATCCGGGCGCACCGCGCCGACGACGCCCCGGGGTCGCTCGAGCAGTGCCACGACCCCCTCAGCCGGCAGTGGACCACGGTGCCTTTGGAGTACACGTTGGACGACGCCCGGCGCTTCGTGACGCAGGCGATGCCGGGCGGGTGGCGTGACGACACCGAGTGGGGCTTCGCGGTCGAGGCCGTGGACGACACCGGCATGCCCCGGTACGCCGGCACGATCTCGCTGCGCGACGAAGGACAGGGCCGGGCCGAGGTGGCGTACGGGGCGCACCCCTGGGTGCGGGGTCGGGGCGTGATGGAGCGGGCGCTGCGGCTGCTGCTCACCTGGGGGTTCGAGGAGCGCGGCCTCGAGACCGTCATCTGGTGGGCCAACAAGGGGAACTGGGCCTCGCGCAAGGTGGCGTGGCGGCTGGGCTTCGCGATCGAGGGCGCACCACGACACTGGTTGCCGCAACGCGGCCGGCTCCTCGACTCGTGGGTCGGCACGCTGCTGGCCGGCGACCCGATGCACCCCACCACCCGCTGGTACGACGTCCCGCGACTGCCCGGAGACGGGCTGGTGCTCCGCCGGCACACCGACGCAGACGTCCCCCGGATCGTCGAGGCCTGCCGCGACCCGCTCACCAGCGGGTGGATCGGCGCGATCCCGGCACCGTTCGACGAGGGCGACGCACGGTCGTGGCTGGACAGCCTGGCTGAGCGGCACGCCAGCGGGACAGCGGTGTCCTGGGCGGTGGCCGACCCCACGACCGACGCGCTCATCGGCAGCGTGGACCTCTTCGACGTCCGTGCCGGGCGGGACGCCGAGATCGGCTACTGGCTGCACCCCGAAGGCCGTGGACGCGGCCTCGCCGTACAGATGTGCCGGCTGGTCCTCCGGCACGCTTTCGTCGGGGAGGAGGACGGTGGGCTGGGGCTCCGCCGGGTGCGCGCAGTCGCCGCGGAGGGGAACGCCCGCTCGCGCAGCGTCCTCGAGCGCAGCGGGATGCAGCAGCAAGGCCGTGAGCGGTTGCTCGTCCTCACCCGCGACGGGCTGGTGGACGGCGCCGTCTACGACGTGCTCGCGGAGGACCTTCGGCCCTGATTTTTCGCGGGTACGGCGGATCCGGCGTGCCCGGATCTAGGATCCCGATCAGCAGCCGAGTGGCTCGGAAATCGGGACTCGTGGGAGCCGTTATGCATCGTCGTCTTGTCGCCTCGGCCACGGCCGCGTTCCTGCTGCCAGTCGGCCTCGCAGCCGCTCCCACGACCGGCGCGGCCGCCGAGCCGACGGCCGCCGAGTCCGCAGGGCGCACCATCGGGTCCTGGTCGGTCTCCCCGGCCGGTCCCGACACCTGGAGCGTGGCCTGGACCGCGCCCGAGCCGCTGATGGTCGGCGGTGACCAGCCGCGGATCCTCACGTCCGAGGACACCGGAAGGGCCCCTGCCGGCACCGACCTCGGTTCCACGACCCTCAGCCCGGACGGTCGCACTGTCACGGTCACCGTCGTGGGCAGCAAGCCCCGGCCGACCTCTCTCGACGTCGTCCTGTCGGGCCGCACGCTCGACGAGCCCGTCGAGGCCACCACGCCCACCGGCTCCGCACGCTTCACCGCCCCGGAGCGCGAGCTCCTGCCGGTCGACCCCGGGATCCCCGGGGACGTGCCCTTCACGACGCGCGACTACACGCTCGACCCGATCACGGTCGACGGGATGCCCATCCCCGTGGAGATGGTCGGCCACGTCGTCGCGCCGACGCCCGCCGCCGCCGAGGCCGACGACCCCCTCGTGCTGCTCCTGCACGGGAAGCACGGCACGTGCTTCGTGGGCGACGAGTTCCCGACGTACGCGTGGCCCTGCAAGGGCGAGGAGCAGCCGTTGCCGAACCACCTCGGCTACGAGTACCTCCAGGAGCTGCTGGCAAGCCAGGGATACGTCACGGTCTCGATCTCCGCGAACGCGATCAACGCCCAGGACACCACCGACGTCGGGATCCAGGACTCCGGGGCAGCGGCGCGCGCCCAGCTGGTGCAGGCGCACCTCGACCAGTGGGCCGCCTGGGACCAGGCCGGCCAGGAGATCGTCGACCTGGACGACGTCGTGCTCGTGGGCCACAGCCGCGGCGGTGAGGGCGTGGCACGGGCATCGCTGGAGATCCCGCTGGACGCGGCGTACCGCATCAGCGGGCAGGTGCTGATCGGGCCGACCGACTTCGCGCGCCAGACCTCCCCCTACGTCCCGACGGTGAGCCTGCTGCCCTACTGCGACGGGGACGTCTACTGGCTGGGAGGGCAGACCTACACCGACCGTGCCCGCGACCTCACCACCGACGACACCTCGATGAAGAGCTCGGTGATGCTGATGGGCGCCAACCACAACTTCTTCAACACCGAGTGGACGCCGGGACTCTCGCAGGCCATGGCCACGGACGACGTCATGGAGACCAGCTCCGGCGCCTGCGCGGCCGACGCCCCCACCCGGCTCTCGGCGCAGGAGCAGCAGGACGTCGGAAAGGCGTACATCGCCGGCGCGGTCCGCATGTTCACGGAGTCCGACGCCGAGGACAAGGAAGCGCTGCTGCCGATGTACGACGGGTCTGCCGCCCGCGTCGCCTCCGCCGGGGATGCCGTGGTCCTGAGCCACATGCTGGGTGGAGGACGCACCACCGTGCGGCCGGGCATCGACGCCTCACCCGCGGACGGCGCCACCGCCACGGTCGGCCTGTGCGTCGGTGCGACACCGTTCACGAACACGGGCCAGACGTGCGGACGCTACGCCCGTGACTACGGGCTGACGCCGCACTGGCCGGCCACGGGCACGAGCACGCTGAAGGTCAAGGCGCTGCAGATGGGATGGACCTCCCCTGGTGCAGCAGGTGGGCTCGCACTGGACGAGCCGCTCGACCTCGCCGGGGCCGCGGCCCTCGACCTCCGCACGATCGTGGATCCGCGCATCGGCGACGTCGAGCTGGAGGTCCGGATCGGCGACGCGTCCGGAGGGACGACGCAGGTCGCCGGCGTCACCGGGGCCCCCC
>CADCUK010000156.1 GCA_902805865.1 uncultured Nocardioidaceae bacterium
GATGGTCTCGTCGATGGCGGCGAGGAAGTCCTCTTCCGAACCGATGTCGTTGACCGCGACCTGCGGTGCTGTCGACAAGCTGTTGGCCGGAAGGGTGGGAGTGGAGGTCATAAGGAGATGGGAACCTTTGGATGGATGGGGTCGTACGGGCGCACGCGAAGTCCGTTTCACTACCGTCTTTGGGAAGTAATGAGCGGGAGCCATCTCTGTCCACGGTCCAGCAGACTCCACACGCACCCCACAGGATACGCGGCGCTGCACGGCAGCGTCCAACCGGGAGTTGCGCCCGGGGCCGCCGGTTGCGTACAAGTCAGTCGTGACCACGACCCCGGACAGCGTCCACCCCGTCCGCCGACCGGTGTCCGAGCCGGACTCGCGACGCGCCAACCGGGAGGACTGGGACGCCTACGCCGACGAGTACCAGACCCTCCACGGCGACTTCCTCGGTGACGTCGGGTTCGTGTGGGGACCCGAGGGGCTCCAGGAGGCCGAGATGCAGGTCCTCGGGGACGCAGCCTCGCTGGCCGGCCGCGTCGTGCTCGACCTCGGCAGCGGCGCCGGCCAGTGCGCCAGGTGGTTGCGCAGCCAGGGCGCCGCGGCCTACGGGCTGGACCTCTCGGAGCGTCAGCTGCAGCACTCGCTGCGCATCGACGACCACACCGGGGTCGTGGTGCCCTCGGTCTGCGCGACCGCCACCCAGCTGCCCTTCGGCGACGACACCTTCGACATCGTCTTCTCGTCCTTCGGCGCGCTGCAGTTCGTCGCGGACGCCGACGTGATGGTCGCCGAGGTGGCGCGGGTGGTCCGCCCGGGCGGCACCTTCGCCTTCTCGGTCACCCATCCCCTGCGCTGGTCGATGCCCGACGACGCCGGCCCCGAGGGGCTGACGATCGTCAACAGCTACTGGGACCGCACGCCGTACGTCGAGGAGGACGACGCCGGGCAGCCGCGCTACGTGGAGCACCACCGCACCATCGGTGACTGGGTGACGCTCCTTGCCCAGGCCCGCTTCTGCCTCCGGGCGCTGCACGAGCCGGAGTGGCCCGAGGGGCTGGACCGGGTCTGGGGCGGCTGGGGCCCGCTCCGCGGCCGGCTCGTGCCAGGCACGGCGATCTTCGTCGCCGCCCTGGCCCGAGCCGAAGCCGCGCCCTAGGCGCGTGAGAGGTCGCCCTGGGGTGCCGGGTGACTGTCGTCGGCGTAGTCGTCGGAGCCGGCGGAGCGCGCCCGCAGCAGGAGCAGGAGCCCGACACCCAGCAGCACCAGCCCGAGGACGAGCCCGCCGATCGGCAGCCAGGTCTTCACCGCCTTGAGCGAGGTGGCGAGACTGCCGTAGGTCTCGACGTTGTCGGCGACGGTCTCGTCGTCGTAGCCGATCGTCACGTCGGTGATGGTGGCCAGCTCCTCGCCGTCGTACTCGGCGATCGTGAGCTGCTCCTCCTGACCACGGATGATGACGCCGGTCTGCGGCTCGACCCACAGCGTCCGGGTGTTGCTGTAGACGCGGTCGATGATCGCGCCCTCCTCCTCGACGCCGAAGATCGACGCAGCGGCAGCAGGAAGGTCGCCGACGTCGGTCGGCTCGATGACCTGCTCGTAGCGGTATACGGAGAGCCCGTCGATCTCCTCGGTGCCCTCGTAGGCCAGCTCGGTCGCCTCCTGGATCGTGCCGTCCCAGAACTCGTAGGTCGTCTTCTGGGAGTCGAACGGCAGCTTGAAGTACTGCCCCTCGATCGGGGTCTCCTCCTCGCGGATCTCCTCGCCGGTCTCGGGGTCCGTGCCGGTGCTGAAGTAGCTGCCGCAGCAGTCGACTGCCTCACCGGTGTGCCGGTCGAAGACCACCCGGTCGTGGCTGGCCGAGAGCGGCGGGTCGTCCTCGGAGACGTTCTCGCCCTCACGGGTGGTGTAGACGAAGGTCTCCCACACGGCGAGGTCCTGACCCTCGGTGTCGGACGCCTCCTCCGACGCCTCGACGTCACCGACCACGTTGCGCGTGGACAGCAGGTCGACCGTGACCTCCTCGCCCGCGAGGATGTCGAAGATCGTCGCGTCCGGGCCGACCGAGTACGACGTCGTGTCCTGGTCCAGAGGCACCACGGCCAGCCGGTCGTAGGCGTAGAACCTCGCGAGGGCCGCCAGCACGATCAGGAAGACTCCCACCGCGATCAGCGCGATGCCCAACTTCTTCCCCACAAAGGTTCCTTCCGCAGTAGTTCCCGCGTCGTGGAGATTACCAGTCGGTTACGGCTGTAACCGCCTCAAACGCTCACACGACCGGTCGGACGTACTCGGCGACGACGAGGCCGTGCGCGGTGTAGAGCAGCCGGTCGTACTCGGCGTCCCAGACCTCGGCGAGAGGGACCTCGCGCCAGCTGTTCCTCGTCGGCTCCCGCCGGAGCGCCCGCATCGTCGTGAAGTCGTACGCGCCGGCGCGGAGCCGCTCGTCCAGGTGCGGGTTGTAGCCGACCGGGAGCGTGACCCAGAGCAGTCCGCCGGGCGCCAGCGAGGACTTGAGGATCTCGAGCGCCCTGCCGGGCTTGTCAGGGTCCACCGTGTCCTCGTCCCAGCCCACGTGCTCGAGCGTCGAGACCGAGAGCACGAGGTCGTACTCGGTGGCACTGTCCAGGTCGGCGACGTCCGCGTTGACGACGCCAGGAGCCTGCTCGTACTTGTCCACCACCGTGTGGGCGGCGTCGGGGAGGTAGTGGCGCATGACGTTGCCCACCTCCAGGACCCGAGCGTCCGGGTGGGCGAGCAGCACCTCCCGCGCCAGTGCTGTCTCGACTGCCCTCTCGTTGAGCCACGTGTGGTTGTACCGGTGGTTGAGGTACGGCACCGGGCGGCCGTCGAACACGAACGCCCGTCGTGCCGGGCGACCGGCGCCGGGGAGCCCCGCGGCGTACTGCACGCCCCAGCGGAGGGAGGCCAGCACGACGGTGCCGTAGCCCCGCTCGCGCGCCAGCCGCAGGATGCGTCCGAGCAGGCGGCGAGCGGTGCTGAGAAGGGTCGCCATGGGGTGGAACCGTAACCGCACGGTCGTAGCCGGCTCTCGCGGAGCCCCGTGTCATAGTCGATGGATGCACTCCACGGTCGGAGGCGGCTCCACGGACCGCGTGACGCTCCCCGCCCTCGACTCGATGCGTGCGGTCGCTGCCGTCGCGGTGCTCGCCACCCACGCGGCGTACTGGGGCGGCGACTACCGCGAGCCCGTCTGGGGCACGGCTCTCGCCCGGCTCGACATCGGCGTCGCCGTCTTCTTCGTGCTGTCGGGGTTCCTGCTGTCCCGCGCCTGGTTCGCCCGCCAGGCCCGCGGTCTCCCCCGTCCCTCGGCGCAGGGCTACCTCTGGCGCCGGGCCCTGAGGATCGTGCCGGTCTACGTCCTCGCCGTGCTCGCCGCCTACCTCCTGCTGCCGGACAACCGCGACGCGTCGCCCGGCGAGTGGCTCACCTCGCTGCTGATGCTCGACCTGTACGTCGACGACAACCTCCCTGCCGGGCTGACGCAGATGTGGAGCCTCGGGACGGAGGTCGCGTTCTACCTCACGCTGCCGCTCCTCATGTGGTTCGCGACCGCGTCGAGGACCAGCTCCACCGACGACAACGGCGTCCGCCGCCTGGTGCTCGTCGTGACCGTGCTGGCAGCGCTCAACGTCGCGTGGATCCTCGACCTCTCCGACCGCCTCGACCCCGGCGGCACGATGATCCAGCTGTGGCTGCCGGCGTACCTGACGTGGTTCTGCGTCGGGATGGTGATGGCGCACGCACACGTGCACCGCGAGGACAGCCGATCAGGCCGGGCGCTCGTCCAGATGGGGGCGTACCCCGGCGCCTGCTGGACCGCGGCGCTGTCGCTGTTCGTCGTCGCCTGCTCGCCGGTCGCCGGCCCGTACGACCTGGTCCCCGCGACCCTCGGGGAGGCGATGACGAAGAACCTCCTCTACGCCACCGTGGCGGGGTTGGTGATCCTTCCGGCCGCCTTCGCCCCACCACACAGCCGGTACGTGACGGTGCTGTCCCTGCCTGCGCTCAGGCACGCCGGTCACCTGTCCTACGGCGTGTTCTGCTTCCACCTCGTCGTGCTCGAGCTCGTCGCGGACTGGCGGGACATCGAGCTGTTCCGCGGCCGCGGACTGGAGCTCTTCGGGATCACCCTGGTGCTGACGCTGCTCGTCTGCGAGGTCGTCTACCGGCTGGTGGAGCGCCCCGCACTCCGCCTGAAGGACGTCGGTCCGGGCCGGCCCGGCTCGACGGCGACCACCGCGGCGACGGTGACCAGCGCCAGCAGCTGAGGGGCGGTCAGGACGCCGGCCCAGCCGTCGCCCGAGCCCCAGGGGCGCATCGCGGCGACGAGCGCGGCGGCCAGGAGCGGCACCGAGCAGGCGACGACCAGCACGACCTCGGGCACCCGGTCCTGCGCGACCCACACGACGAGGGCCACCCCGAGGGCGACCGCAAGTCCGGGCCAGCCGGCGACCAGCCCGAGCGCCAGCCCGACGGCGGCGACGACGGCGGCTCGGGGCAGCGCTCTCGAGCCCACCGGCGGCGGCTCCGGGGGCCCGCTCCTGCTGCGCCGACGGATGCGGAGGAGCGGAGGTGCCAGGGCGACGAGCAACAACCCGCACAGCAGCAGGCCGCCGATTGCCAGAGCAGTCCGGTACACCCCGTCCGGGCCGAACCGTACGGTCACGTCCGTCGCGCCCGTCGGCACCAGCCACCCCTGCTGCCAACCGTCCACGATGACCGGCTCGAGGCCACCTCCGTCCCCGGCGTCGGCCTGCC
>CADCUK010000157.1 GCA_902805865.1 uncultured Nocardioidaceae bacterium
CGGGGGTGGCCGCGGCGAGGAGCTCGTGGCTGACGATCCCCACGCCACCGAAGCCACGGATGCGGTTGAGCACGAGGTTCCAGGTCCCGTCGATCTTCTCCGCCGGCAACCCCCACCGCTCGTGCTGGCCACGGAGCTCGACCGCGGTGTGGAACATCGTCTCCCTGCGGATGAAGGGGTAGATGAAGCCGCGTTCCTTCAACCGGGTCCGGTTGTTGGCCATCAGCCCCTGCAGGAAGGTGGTGCCGCTCTTGGGGAGCCCCACGTGAAGGTAGAGGCGCTGGCGCTCCTGCTGCTCCGGCGGCGCGCTGGCACCGGTCCCTGCGACGGACATGGTCGGAGACTAGCGCCGATGGCACAGTGCGTCGCTGTGGCACTCTCGTGCCGTGCCCGTCACGTCGTCCCCCGAGCTGGTCCTGGCTCTCGTCGCGGAGTCCGCGAAGAAGTCGCGGGTCTGCTGGCTGACGTTGTCCGGTGGGGATGCGAGCGCGACCGGGCCGTCGCGGCCGCCGCGACTGGTGTGGCACGCCTGGTACGACGGTGCGCTGGTCGTGCTCTCCGGGGAGGACCAGCGGCTGCCCGGCCTCGACTCGGCCACGACGGCGGAGGTCGTCATGCGCTCCAAGGACACCGGCGCCCGGCTGCTCGGCTGGACGGGGACCGTCGAGGTCGTGGATCCGGACGACGAGCGGTGGGAGGCGCACGCGGCGGCCCTGCTCGCCGTACGTCTCAACCTGCCGGACCCCGCCGCTGCGCTGGACGCGTGGCGGGCGGACGCGACGGTCGTGCGGATCGTGCCCGCCGACGCCGCGCAGCGCTGACCGGAACGACTGCCCGCGACCACTACCCTGAGCGGTGTGACCTCCTCCCCCAACCGGGTCTTCGTCGGCCGTCTCGCAGGCCTGCAGGTCTTCGACCCTGCGGGCGACCAGGTCGGCCGGGTCCGCGACCTCGTCGCGCTGATGCGTCCCGAAGGCCAGCCGCCGCGCGTGCTCGGCCTCGTCGTGGAGGTGTTCGGCCGCCGCACGGTCTTCCTGCCGATGACGAGGGTCACCAGCATCGACAGCGGCCAGGTGATCACGACCGGCGTCGTGAACATGCGTCGGTTCGAGCAGCGACCCAACGAGACCCTCGTCGTCGGCGAGATGCTGGACCGGATCGTGAAGGTGCGGGAGACCGGCACCGAGGGCACCGTCTACGACCTCGCGATCGAGCAGGAGCGGAACCGCGACTGGGTGGTCAGCCGGGTCGCGATCCAGGAGGGCGCCAAGCGGTTCGGCCGCAAGGGGCAGACCCACATCGTCGAGTGGTGGGAGATCGACGGCTTCGACATCCAGCAGAGCCAGGGCGCCACCCACCTGCTCGCCGCGCTCGACGAGATGAAGCCGGCCGACCTGGCCACGGTCATCCACGACCTGCCCTCGAAGCGACGCAGCGAGATCGCCGCCGCCCTCGACGACGAGCGGCTCGCGGACGTGCTCGAGGAGCTCCCGGAGGAGGACCAGGTCGAGATCCTCGGCCAGCTCGATGACCAGCGGGCCGCGGACGTCCTGGAGGAGATGTCCCCCGACGACGCCGCCGACCTCATCGGGGACCTCCCCCCGGAGACCGCGGAGACGCTGCTCCAGCTCATGCAGCCGGAGGAGGCCGAGGACGTCCGCCGGCTGCTGTCCTACGAGGAGCGCACCGCCGGCGGCATGATGACGACCGAGCCGGTGATCCTCCCCCCGGACGCGACCGTGGCCGATGCCCTGGCGCACGTGCGCAACGAGGAGCTGGTGCCGTCGCTGGCGGCCATGGTCTACGTGACCCGCCCGCCGCTGGAGCCGCCGACCGGCCGGTTGATCGGCGTCGCCCACATCCAGCGACTCCTGCGGGAGCCGCCCAGCACCCTGCTCGGGGCGATGCTCGAGGGTGACGTCGACTCGATCAAGGCCTCCGCCACCCTCGAGGAGGTGGCCCGCCACCTCGCGACGTACAACCTCGTCGCCGCACCGGTGCTGGACGACAACGGTCGCCTGCTCGGTGCCGTGACCGTGGACGACCTCCTCGACCACCTGCTGCCGGAGAACTGGCGCGACCGGCCCCGCGGCATCTCCGGGAGGCTGCGTGCCTAGGCAGGACAGGTCCAAGGAGACCCTGCGGAGCATGCGCGAGCCGCTGCGCGAGCAGCGGCGGGAGCGCCGCACCGTGCGGCTCGACGTGCCACGGGAGAAGCGCCGGCTGCAGTTCGTCCGGCCGCGCTTCGAGGACGACACGTTCGGGCGCTTCGCCGAGCAGTTCGCGAGGTTCATGGGGACGGCCAGGTTCCTCCTCTACATGACCGCGTTCGTGCTCATCTGGGTCATCTGGAACTGGGCGGCGCCGGAGTCGCTGCGCTGGGACGACTACCCGTTCATCTTCCTGACGCTGATGCTCAGCCTCCAGGCGTCGTACGCCGCTCCGCTGATCCTGCTGGCGCAGAACCGGCAGGAGGACCGGGACCGCGTGATCGGGGAGGGTGACCGGCTGGCCAACCAGCGCGCCCACGCCGACATGGAGTTCCTGGCGCGAGAGATGGCCAGCGTGCGCATGGCGCTCGGTGAGGTGGCCACCCGCGACTACGTCCGCTCGGAGCTCCGGACGCTGCTCAACGAGATCGAGGAGCGCGCCGTAGCACGTGAGGAAGGCGACTCAGGATCCGGGGAGACAGCAACCGAGGGGAACGTACGCTAGAGCCCATGACCTCCCCAACCGTCGAGCAGGTGCAGGCTGCCCTCAGCCGCGTCAACGACCCCGAGATCCGCCGGCCGATCACCGAGATCGGCATGGTCGGCGGCGTGGACATCGCTCCTTCCGGCTCGGTCACCGTGAACATCCTGCTGACCATCTCCGGGTGCCCGATGCGGCAGACCCTGACCGACGACGTCTCCGCCGCGGTCCGCACGGTCGCCGGCGTCACCGACGTGCACGTCGACTTCGGCGTGATGAACGACGAGCAGCGGTCGGCGCTGCAGGCCACCCTGCGCGGCGGCCAGGCCGCCCGTGAGATCCCGTTCGCGCAGCCGGGCTCGCTGACCAAGGTCTTCGCGATCGCCTCCGGCAAGGGTGGTGTCGGCAAGTCGTCGGTCACCGTGAACCTCGCCGTGTCGATGGCGCGCCAGGGGCTGAAGGTCGGCATCGTGGACGCCGACATCTACGGCCACTCGGTGCCGGCGATGCTCGGCATCGCGGACTCCCGCCCGACCCAGGTCGAGGAGCTGATCATGCCGGTGCCGACCGACGACGGCCCGTCGGTGATCAGCATCGGGATGCTCAAGCCGCGCCGCGACCAGGTCGTCGCCTGGCGCGGCCCGATGCTCGACCGGGCACTCGTGCAGATGCTCTCCGACGTCTTCTGGGGCGACCTCGACGTGCTCCTGCTCGACCTGCCGCCGGGCACCGGCGACGTGGCGATCTCCTTGGGCCAGCACCTGCCGAACGCCGAGGTCATCGTCGTCACCACGCCGCAGGAGGCGGCCGCGGAGGTCGCCGAGCGGGCCGGCACGATGGCCTCGATGATGCACCAGCGGGTCGTCGGCGTCATCGAGAACATGTCCTACCTCGCCTGCCCGCACTGCGCCGAGAACGGCGGTCCCGAGCACCGCATCGACGTGTTCGGCAGCGGCGGTGGCGCGCGGGTCGCGCAGACGCTCTCGCAGCGATTCGGCTACCCGGTGAAGGTCCTCGGCGAGGTGCCGCTGGACATCAGTCTCCGCGAGGGCGGGGACGCCGGTCGGCCGATCGTCGTGACCGACCCCCAGGCGCCCGCTGCCCGAGCCCTCGACGACATCGCCTCGGGGCTGGTCGGCCGCGGTCGCAACCTGGTGGGCATGCAGCTCGGCCTCACTCCTGCCGGCAAGTTCTGAGCCGCGCCATGAAGAGGGCCGCGCCATGATGGGGATCGGCTTCGCCGAGTTCATGGTGATCGGCGTCGTCGCGCTGCTCGTCTTCGGCCCCGACCGGCTGCCGGACTTCGCGCGCCAGGCGGGCCGGATGGTGCGGCAGGTCCGCACGCTCTCACGGCAGGCCCGTGACGACATCCGCTCCGAGCTCGGGCCCGAGTACGCCGACTTCGAGCTGACCGACCTCGACCCGCGCCGGGCGATCCGCAAGCACATCGTCGAGGCGTGGGACGAGGACGAGGACGCGTCCGAGGAGCCGAGGAGCAAGAAGAACGCCGCTCAGCCGACGTTGCGCGCCGGCGAGATACCGCCGTACGACGTCGACGCGACCTGAACTCGGGGAGTCGGCGCTCAGCCGACCTTCGAGTCCAGCTCGACCTCGACGCTCCGCTCCTCGCCGTCGCGGACGACCGTCAGCTCGATGGTCTCGCCGGGCCGGTGCGTCCGGATCGCGACGATGAGCGAGACGCCGTCCGCCACCCGCGTGCCGTCGACCGCCACGATCTTGTCGCCCTTCTCGAGCCCTGCTCCGGCTGCCGGTCCTCCGGCAGGGACCTCGCTCAGGACCGCACCCCTGGTCGTCTCTCTGGTGTCGACGTTGGCGCCGATGATCGGGTACTCCGCCTTGCCGGTCTCGAGGATCTGCCGGGCGGTGAACCTGACCTGGTCCATGGGGATCGCGAAACCGACCCCGATGTTGCCGCCCCCGCCGCCGAGCATGCCGCCGGTGGTCGCGATCGCCGAGTTCACGCCGACGACCTGACCACGGAGGTTCACCAGCGGGCCGCCGGAGTTGCCGGGATTGATCGCGGCGTCGGTCTGGACGGCGTTGATGAACGAGGACGGGTCGCTCGGCTCGTTGCCGGAGGGACCGGTCGTGACCGGCCGGTCGAGGGCGCTGACGATGCCGGACGTCACGGTTGCCGAGAGGCCGAGCGGCGAGCCGATCGCGACCACGGTCTCCCCCACCTGCAGCTGCTCGGAGGAGCCGATCGGCACCGGACGGAGCCGCTTGCTGTCCTCGACCTTGAGCACCGCGATGTCGTAGACACCGCTGCTGCCGACGACCTTCGCACGGTAGGCCACGCCGCGAGGATCGACGACGTCGATCACGGCGTCCTCCTCGGCGACGGCGACGACGTGGTTGTTGGTGATCACGTGGCCGCGGCGGTCGATGACGAACCCGGAGCCGGTGGCGCCGGTGGCGTCGTCGCCGCGACCGTTGACGACCCGGACCTGAACGGTGCTCGGCAGCACCTTGCTCGCGACTGCCGCGATGCTCGCGTTGTCGGCCTCGAGCGGAGCAGCGCCGCCGGCCGGCAGCAGCTCCTCGGAGCCTTCGCTGCTGCCGAGGACGAGCGCGCCGCCGAGCAGCCCGCCCAGCAGCCCGGTGACCAGGGCCGCGACGACGACCAGTGGCCACACCCAGCCGGGCATCGAGGCGCGCGTCGACGGACCGACGGGTGCGTACGGCATGGGGTAGCCCGAGGGGAACGGACCACTGCGCAGCTGCTGCGGGGGCTGGTACGCCGGCTGGTGGTAGCCCGGTTGGTAACCGGGCTGCTGGTGACCGGGCTGCGGGTGACCAGGCTGCGGGTAGCCGGCCGGCGGGGGCTGGTGGCCCGGCTGTTGCGGGGTCTGGGGCTGGTACGCGGGCTGGGGCTGCGTCTGCTGGTGCGGGGGCTGGCTGCCCGCGACGTGCGAGCCGCCGGGGTGACCGCCCGGCCCGGGACCCGGCGCGCCGTACCCGGGGACGGGACGCGGCTCCTCGCGGGTCGGGTCGCCGTCAGGCTGGGGTGCGTCGGGGCCGGGATGGGTCACCGGACCATTCTCCCCCACCGAGGAAGTCGACGAACCGGGGTCAGCCCACCACCGGCACGGGGACGGCCTCCGAGGCGCCTGCGTACCGGCGCCGGTCGTCGGTCGGAGCCCGGTGGGCCAGTGCCCGACGCAGCCGGGCACGGCCACGGTGGATGCGTGAGCGGACGGTGCCGAGCTTCAGCCCGAGGACCTCTCCGACCTCGTCGTAGCTCAACCCGTCGACGTCGGCCAGCAGGACCGGCGCCCGGAACTCGGCCGGCAGCGCGGTGAGCGCCTCCTCGACGTCCGCGTCGAAGGTCCCCGGGAGCGCGACGTCGTGCGCGCCGGGCACGCTGCCGAGGCCGTCGAGCTTGTCGCCGAGCGGGTCGAAGCGGAGCCGCGCCTTCCGGCGGACCTGGTCGAGGAAGAGGTTCGTGGTGATCCGGTGCAGCCAGCCCTCGAACGAGCCGGAGCCGTCGAGGTCCTGGTAGGAGTCCAGCGAGCGGAAGACCCTGAGGAACACGTCCTGGGCGAGGTCCTCGGCGTCGGCCCGGTTGCCGGTGAGCCGGAGAGCGTGCCGGTAGACGCGCGCGGAGTGGGTCGCGACGACCTGTTCCCAGGTGGGCCGCCCGGGGCCGGGGCCGCGGGTCGGGTCGACGACGGTCTGCTGGAGCATGGTGATCACGCTAGGGAGGCGGACTGAGAAGGCGCTGAGGGATCACCCAGGCGAGGCTGCGAGCCTCCTGACGACGCACCCGGGCGACGCTGTTGGGTAGAGTCCCGCCGGAGAGAGTCGCTACCCGAGGGGGACACCATTTCCACCGGAATCAAGCCGGCCAGCTGGGCTTACGCCGAGGAGTTCGTCGCCGAGGACGAGGTCCTGACGAACGCGCGTGCCCGCGCCGCAGAGGTCGGCGTCGCGCCGATCGGCTCCGGCGGCGGCGCGGTGCTCCGCTTCCTCGCCTCCGTGACCGAGGCGAAGGCCGTCGTGGAGATCGGGACCGGGACCGGTGTCTCGGGGACCTGGCTGCTGCGCGGCATGCGACCCGACGGCGTGCTCACGACCGTCGACACCGAGGCCGAGCACCAGCGGCTGGCGAAGAAGACGTTCACCGAGGCCGGCATCCCCTCGCAGCGTGCGCGGCTGATCAACGGCGCAGCCCTCGACGTGCTCCCCCGCCTCACCGACGGCCACTACGACCTGGTGTTCTGCGACGGCGACAAGACCGAGTACTCCGACTACCTCACCGAGGCGCTCCGGCTGCTCAAGCCAGGTGGCGTCGTGGTCTTCGACAACGCCCTGTGGCACGACCGGGTGGCCGACCCGGCCCAGCGGGACGCCGAGACGGTCGCGGTCCGCGAGCTCGGGAAGACGATCCGCGAGAGCGAGGAGCTGCTGCCGCTCCTCGTGCCGATGAGCGACGGCATCCTGGTGGCCCGCAAGCAGTAGCGGCTCAGCCGCCGTCGGTCGGTACCCGGGACGGCACCCAGTACCGCCGCTTGCCCTCCCGGACGTCCTCAAAGGCACCGCCGGCGTGCTCGATGACCCGGCGGGAGCCGAGGTTGTCGACGTCGCAGGTGACGAGCACGGGGTCGATGCCGCGTCGCCAGGCCACCTCCAACATCCCCGCGAGCGCCGCCGACGCGTGGCCGCGACGGCGGGCCGAGGGGCGTACGGCGTACCCGATGTGACCGCCCCAGGTGAGCAGCGCGTCGGTGAGCTCGTGCCGCAGCGTGATCCGGCCGAGGTACTCGTCACCGTCGGCCATCCAGAGCTCGGTCCAAGGGACGTAGCCGGCCGGCCGGGCGGCGAACGGCTTCTTCGCCTCGACCACGACCCGGACCAGGGCCGCGAACCCGGCGGGGTCCTGGATGGCCTCCCGGGGGAACTCGTCCCCGGGCACTCCGCCCCAGCCGAAGACCGGCAGCCCCGCGTAGCGGGCCTCCCCCGCTGCGACGAACTCCTCGACCGCCGACAGGAACGAGCGGTGGAACCGGACGTCCGGGTCGACGAGCTCCATGGTGGGTGGGAGCAGCGGCTCAGCGGTAGGAGGGCAGCGGGGCGAACCCGGACCCTCCCTCGGCGACCGCCACGATGTCGCACGGCTCGATGAGCACCGGCGCCGAGCCGACGATCTGCGACCCCGGCGACTCCGCCGCTCCGGCGGCGAACTCGGTCTGGAACGTCTCCCGCTCCTCGGCGGTCTCGAAGACGTAGCAGCCCTCGAACCACTCCCCGGAGCGCATCCGCCAGGTCTTGAACCGCAGTCCGGCCCTGCCGGTGAACCGGGCGTGCGAGGTGCCGGCGACGTAGCCGGCCAGCTCCTGCTCCACCATTGCCGGCGCGTCGGCCAGCGACCACCGGACCGTCAGACCGTGCATGGGGTCATCCCTTCTTCCGAGCGCCGACACCGGCCAACGGCCGGCGCAGCTCGAGCCAGTGCAGCAGCGCCCGTGCGCCGAAGCCGGTGGGGCCGGACGTCCACTCGTAGGCGTCCACGGGCGAGTCGCCGACCGACGCGATGTCCAGGTGGGCCCAGGGCACCTCGCCGACGAAGTGCCTCAGGAACAGCGCCGCGGTGACCGCACCCGGGGAGCCGGCGGCGTTGTCGGCGTCGGCCACCGACGACTCCAGCAGCTCCTCGTAGTCGTCGACCAGCGGCATCCGCCACAGCGGCTCGCCGGCAGCCTTGCCCGCTGCGAGGAGCTGGTCGGCCAGGACGTCGTCGGTGGCGAACAGGCCGCCGGTGCGTTGCCCGAGAGCGACCTTCATGGCGCCGGTCAGCGTCGCGACGTCGACGACCGCGGTCGGCTGCAGCTCCTTGACGGCGTACGCGATGGCGTCGGCCAGGACCAGTCGCCCCTCGGCGTCGGTGTTGGTGACCTCGCTGGTGCGTCCGCCGTAGTGCCGGACCACGTCTCCGGGGCGCAGCGCGTTGCCCGAGATCGCGTTCTCCGCGCACGCGAGCAGCCCGGTCACGCGGACAGGGCACTCCAGCGCGGTGAGCTGCGCGAGGACCGCCAGCACCACGCCGGCCCCGGTCAT
This sequence comes from uncultured Nocardioidaceae bacterium, assembly GCA_902805865.1. GTDB lineage: Bacteria > Actinomycetota > Actinomycetes > Propionibacteriales > Nocardioidaceae > Marmoricola_A. The sequence goes on from CADCUK010000157.1 coordinate 8,770, forward strand.
GTCGCGCTTCATGTTCATCATCGCGTCGCCGGGCTTGATCGACAGGCCGCCCGTGTCGAACGTGATGCCCTTGCCGACGAGGACCACGTGCGGCGTACGGCGGGACCCCGCCCGGGAGCTGCCGGCAGGTGTGTAGTCGAGCCGCACCAGGCGAGGAGGCGTCGCCGAGGCCCGGCCGACGGCGAGGAGGCCGCCGAACCCCTCCTTGGCGAGGCGCCGCTCGTCCCAGACCTGGACCGAGAGCCCGCTCTCCGCGCCGAGCCGCTGGGCCTGGTCGGCCATCCAGCCCGGGTTCTTCTCGTTGGACGGGGTGACGGCGAGCGCCCGGGCGAGCCAGCCGGCGCGGCCGGTGGCCATACCGTGGTCGACCGACCGCTGGCGTGCGCCCGGACGGACCATGCCGGCCAGCACGAACCCACGCGCCGGTGGCGTCGTCCCGGCGGACTTGCGGTCGAAGGTGAACGAGCCCAGCACCAGCCCCTCGGCGACCGCGCGGACGCCTGCGTCGTGCGCGATCGCGGCGAGCGTCGTGGCGACCAGCGTGCGGCCCTTCACCCGGCGGGCGAGCGCCGCCGCGGCCCGGCGCAGGTCGCTCGGCCGTGCCTCGCCGACGCCGACCAGGTAGACCACCTGCAACCCATCGGCTGCGGGATCCGCGGGGCCGTCGGTGGCGAGCACGGCGTGCTCGAACACCTCGCCGACCGAGCCCTTGGCCTTGTGGTGCTCGAGCAGCCCGATCAGGTCGGCGTCGAGCTCCTCGAGGAGCTCGACGGCCCCCGGCCCCAGCACGAGGTCGTCGCCGTCCTTCTGGAACGGGACAGCGACGACGTCGGCACCGACGATCCTCGAGGGCGCCTCCGCGCTCAGCTCGATCCCGGGCAGGAGCCCGTCCCCCAATACGCTCACAGCGCGCTCGTCCTCGGTGCCTCGGCCGCGATCAGCCGACGACCTCCTTGAGGGCCGCCCCGAGGGCGCCTGCCTCGTCGGCGTTCAGCTCGACCACGAGGCGTCCGCCGCCTTCGAGCGGGACGCGCATGACGATGCCGCGACCCTCCTTGGTGACCTCCAGCGGACCGTCGCCCGTCCGCGGCTTCATGGCCGCCATCCGAACACCTCTTCCTCGACAACGCTGTTCCAAGACACGGCGCGCGTACGGCGTGGGGGAACTGACCCGGAGCCCGGCGCGACGGAATGACGATCTATTATCTCTCACCTTCGGCGTCTCTGGGACATCGACCCGTCGCTCGGCACTCGATCGCGCCGGATCGGCCCTCCCTGCGGACGCCCCGACCACACGTGGGAGCACCGATGACCGACGCCGCATCGCCCTCGCCCGCTGTCTCTTCACCGGTCGCCGACGGACCTGTCCTCGTCGACGTCTCCGAGGGTGTGGCGACCGTGACGCTCAACCGTCCGGAGGCGATGAACAGCCTCGACATCGCCACCAAGGAGGCTCTCCGCGACGCGGTGCTTGCGCTCGGCGAGGACCCCGCCGTCCGGTGCGTGGTGCTCACCGGCACCGGCCGCGCGTTCTGCGTCGGGCAGGACCTCAAGGAGCACGTCGGGCTGCTCCAGGACGGCGGCAGCGACGTGCTGTTCACGACGGTGCCCGAGCACTACAACCCACTGGTGACCGCGATCGCCACGATGCCCAAGCCCGTGATCGCCGCAGTGAACGGCGTCGCCGCCGGCGCCGGGGCGAGCCTCGCCTTCGCCTGCGACTTCCGGCTGCTGGCCGACACTGCCGGCTTCAACCTGGCCTTCTCCGGCATCGCCCTCTCCTGCGACACCGGTGCGTCGTGGACGCTGCCGCGGCTCGTCGGCAGGGCGAAGGCCATCGAGCTGCTCTACGAGCCGCGGACGATCAAGGCCGACGAGTCGCTGGAGCTCGGCCTCGCCTCGCGCGTCGTACCGGCTGATGATCTGGCCTCGGAGGCCGCAACTCTGGCGGCGCGGCTGGCGGCCGGGCCGACCGTCGCCTTCGGCGCGATCCGTCGCTCGGTGGCGTTCTCGGCGGGCCACGGCTTCGAGGAGTCGGTCGCGTTCGAGTCGGAGATGATGACCCTGACCGGCAGCACCGAGGACCACCGCAACGCCGTCGCGTCCTTCGTGGCGAAGGAGAAGCCCCGCTTCCAAGGAAAGTGAGCTCCGCGGGACGTGACCGATCAGCGGAAGGCGCAGTCGGCGAGGTGGTCGTTGACCATGCCGGTGGCCTGCATCAGCGCGTAGGACGTGGTGGGCCCGACGAACCGGAAACCACGGCGCCGCAGCTCCTTGGCCATCGCGGTGGACTCCGGTGTCACCGCCGGTACGTCGGACTCGCTCACGAGCGCCGGACGCCCGTCGGGCGCGAACGACCACAGCAGCTCCGTCAGGCCGCCGGACAGGTCCAGCACGGCCCGGGCGTTGACCACTGCGGCCTCGATCTTGCGGCGGTTGCGCACGATGCCGGTGTCCGCCAGCAGGCGCTCGACGTCCCGCTCGTCGTACTCCGCGACGACCTCGGGGTCGAAGCCGGCGAAGGCCAGGCGGAACGCCTCGCGCTTGCGCAGGATCGTGATCCACGCGAGACCGGACTGGAAGGCCTCCAGGGTGATGCGCTCGTACAGCGGCTGGTCGCCGCGGACCGGCTGCCCCCACTCCTCGTCGTGGTAGGTGACGTAGCCGGGGTAGCCCGGAGCCGACAGGGCCCAGGGGCACCGGACCAGGCCGTCCGGCCCTTCGGTCATCCCGGCAGGCCTCCGTCGGCAGGGGGCCGGCGCTCTCCGCTCTCGCGCGCCGCGAGCTCCGCCGCGAGCCGGTCCAGCAGCGCGTCCACCTCGGCGGCGCGGTAGCCCCGCAGCGCGGTCGTGAATCGCACCTGCCGCAGGTCGGCGGCGGTCAGCGGTCCGTCGGCAGGCACGTGCGCGTCCGGGCGGTCGTCGAAGCTCTCCCTCATGCTGCCACCGCGGCCGGTCGCGACGACCGCCACGACGCCCATCACGACGACCACCAGCACCGCGAAGAACCAGCTCACGAGGGACCCTCCGTCCCGGCCCGCTTGCGGGCCGCGTCCACCATCACCTGCACGGCCTCGGCCGGGTCGTCGGTGACCGTGACCATGTCGAGGTCGGCGGCGTTCACGTTGCCCTGTGCAAGGACCGTGTCGCGCAGCCAGTCGATGAGCCCCGACCAGTAGTCCCGTCCGACCAGCACGATGGGGAACGACGTCACCTTGCGGGTCTGCACGAGCGTCAGCGCCTCGAAGAGCTCGTCGAAGGTGCCGAAGCCGCCGGGCAGCACCACGAAGCCCTGCGAGTACTTCACGAACATCGTCTTGCGGACGAAGAAGTAGCGGAAGTTCACGCCCAGCTCGACGTACGGGTTCAGCCCGCTCTCGAACGGCAGCTCGATGCCGAGCCCCACCGACACACCGTCGGCGTCGACGGCCCCCTTGTTGGCCGCCTCCATCATCCCGGGACCGCCGCCGGTGATGACCGCGAAGCCCGCCTCGGCCAGCCGCCGGCCGATCTCCTCGGCGACCGCCCAGGACGGGTTGTCCGGCGCCGTGCGGGCGGAGCCGAAGACCGCGACCGCCGGTCCCAGCTCGGCCAGCGCGCCGAAGCCGTCGACGAACTCGCTCTGGATCCGGAGCACCCGCCACGGATCGGTGTGCAGCCAGTCGGTGGAGTCCCGGTCGTCCAGCAGGTGCTGGTCGGTGGTGGACGGGCCGTCCGCCTGGCTGCCGCGAAGCCGGATGCGTCCGCTGTACCGCTCGTGCTCGCCGGGCCGGTCGTGGCTCATCGGCCCTCCTCCTGCCCGCTGCCGAGCCACTCGCGCAAAGCCGTTGCCACCCGCTCGATGTGAGCGACCGGCACGTGCTCGTCCTGCTTGTGCGCGAAGACGGGGTCCCCAGGCCCGAAGTTCACCGCGGGCACGCCGAGCCCGCTGAACCTCGCCACGTCGGTCCAGCCGAACTTCGGCCGCACCTCGCCCCCGACGGCCTCGACGAAGGCCGCCGCGGCCGGCACCGACAGCCCCGGCAACGCCCCCGGCGCGGAGTCGGTCACCACCACGTCGTACGGCGCGAAGAAGTCGCGCACGAAGGCCAGCGCCTCCTCCTCCGACCGGTCCGGGGCGAACCGGTGGTTGACGCTGACGACGCACCGGTCCGGGATCACGTTGCCCGCGACCCCGCCCTCGACGAAGACCGCGTTGAGCCCTTCGTGGTACTCCAGCCCGTCGATCACCGGGCGCCGCGGCTGGTACTCCTGCAGCCGTTGCAGGACCGGCGTCGCGGCATGGATCGCGTTCTCGCCCATCCACGACCGGGCGGAGTGCGCCCGCTCGCCGGTGACCGTGACCTCGACGCGCAGGGTGCCCTGGCAGCCGGCCTCGACACCGGCGTTCGACGGCTCCATCAGCACCGCGAAGTCACCGGCGAGGAGGTCAGGGCGCTCCTTGGCGAGGTTGGTCAAACCGTTCCGCTCCGCCTCCACCTCCTCGCACTCGTAGAAGAGGTAGGTGATGTCGCGGTTGGGGTCAGGGACCGTCGCGGCGAGGTGGAGGGCGACCGCCACACCGCCCTTCATGTCACAGCTGCCCAGTCCGTGGATCGTGTCCGGCTCCCGACGCGACGGGAAGTTGTCGTTCACGGGCACCGTGTCGAGGTGGCCGCCGATCACGACCCGCTCGGCACGCCCGAGGGAGGTGCGTGCGGCCACCGTGTTGCCGAAGCGCAGGACCTCGAGGTGGTCCAGCCGCCGCAGCGACTCCTCCACCGCGTCCGCGATCGCCTGCTCGTCGCCGCTGACCGACGGGAAGTCGACCAGCCGCTCGGTCAGCGTCACCGGGTCGAGGTCGAGGTCGAGAGGTTGCATGCAGCCATCCAAGCAGGGCCGCCGCCGGACGAGCGGAAGCCCGGGTGTCCCACGCGTGAAGGCGCGGCGACCGACGTTGGCATGCTTCGCTAGCGTTGGTCGCGTGACCGCCGCCGACTCCCAGCAGCAGCCCCAGCAGTCCCCGCCGTCACCGGTGAGCGGCCCTGCCTTCGGGCACGGCATCGCGACGGTGGCCGGCACCGACGGGACCGGCGAGGTGCTCGACACCTGGTTCCCGGCCCCCCGGCTCGGTGACCCGACCGACGAGGTGCCGTCCGGGCTCGTCGAGCTCGAGGGCGTCGACAAGCTCCGGGGCGTGCGCAGGGTCCTGGTCCGCACCGTCATCGACGACCTGCAGGCCGCGCCGCGGGACACCTCCGACGTCTGGCTGCGGCTGCACCTGCTCAGCCACCGGCTGGTCGCGCCGCGCACCATCAACCTGGACGGGATCTTCGGGCACCTCACGAACGTCGTGTGGACCAGCGCCGGACCGTGCGCGGTCGACGGCTTCGAGACGACCCGCGCCCGGCTGCTGGCCGAGGGCCACGCCGTCTCGGTGTTCGGGGTCGACAAGTTCCCACGGATGACCGACTACGTGGTCCCGGCCGGGGTCCGCGTCGCCGACGCCGACCGTGTCCGGCTCGGCGCGCACCTGGCGTCGGGCACCACGGTCATGCACGAGGGCTTCGTCAACTTCAACGCCGGCACGCTCGGCGCGTCCATGGTCGAGGGACGCATCAGCGCCGGCGTCGTGGTCGGCGACGGATCCGACGTCGGCGGCGGCGCCTCGATCATGGGCACGCTCTCCGGTGGCGGCAAGGAGGTCGTCTCGATCGGTCGGAGGTGCCTCGTGGGCGCCAACGCCGGCATCGGGATCTCGCTCGGCGACGACTGCGTCGTGGAGGCGGGCTGCTACGTGACCGCCGGCTCCAAGGTGCTGCTGACCGAGGCGGAGGGCACGCGCACCGTGAAGGCTGCCGAGCTCTCCGGGGCCAGCAACGTGCTCTTCCGCCGCAACTCGCTCAGCGGCGCCCTGGAGGCCGTCCCCTGGAAGGGCCAGGGCATCGCGCTCAACGAAGCCCTGCATGCCAACGACTGAGCGACCCGTCGCGACCGGTCGGTCCGGACGGAGCCGGGTCGAGCGCGGCCTCGCCCGCCTCGTCGTCGTGCTGGTCGTGGTGGTCCTCGTCGCGGGTGGCGTCGGCCTGCTGTTCAAGCTCGGCGCCGGACCGTTCCCGGACCCCGAGGGGTGCCAGGCGGAGGTGGACGGCGTCGAGGTCGGGCTCACGACCTCCCAGGCGGAGAACGCCAGTCTCATCGTCGCCACCGCCGTACGCCGTGGGCTGCCGGCGCGGGCAGCGTCGATCGCGCTCGCGACCGCCTTCCAGGAGAGCAAGCTCGAGAACCTCGACTACGGCGACCGCGACTCGCTGGGACTGTTCCAGCAGCGGCCGTCGCAGGGCTGGGGCACCGAGGAGCAGCTGATGGACCCGGTGTACGCGACGAACGCCTTCTACGACGCGCTGGTGGAGGTGGACGGCTACCAGGACATGCGGATCACCGAGGCCGCCCAGGTGGTGCAGCGCTCGGGCTACCCGGAGGCCTACGAGGAGCACGCGGAGGGGGCGCGGGCGCTGGCCTCGGCGCTCACCGGCTACAGCTCGGGCCGCTTCAGCTGCGTCGCCGACACACCGGACGTCGCCGCCGAGCAAGCGGGCGGGGCCGGGCTCACCCCTCGTGCCGAACGGGTCCGCGAGGACCTGGAGGCGGCCTTCGGCGACCTGCCGCTCGGCGGCTTCTCGCCCGACGGCGTGACGAGCGGGCACATGGAGGGCTCGGCGCACTACGACGGCCGCGCGATCGACGTCTTCGTGCGACCGGTGAACGACGACAACCGCCGCCGGGGCTGGGCCATCGCGCAGTACCTCGTCGCGAACGCCGAGCGGCTCGAGCTGCAGAACGTCATCTTCGACGGGCGGATCTGGGGCGCCGGCAGCCGCTCGGAAGAGGGCTGGCGCGCCTACCGGCCGGACGTCGACAGCGACGCCTCGGCCGACACCCGGGCCATCCTCGAGCACCGTGACCACGTGCACGTGGACGTCGCGGAAGGCTCCTGAGCGGCCGAGAGGTCCCCCCTCCGGCTGCGCGGGACCTACGTCCCCAACCGCCCTCCCGGACGGCCTGAATCGGACCCAGAGCATTGTCCGGTTCTGTCCGGTTCGTCCAGACTGAAGTCACTTCAGAGGCCGCCCGACAAGCGAGCGGCCCTTCCCGAACCGGGGGCCACAATGTCGACGACTTCGATGCTCTACACGATGGGGATGGCGCTGGGCCGGGCTCAGGAGAACGGCTACTCCGTGCGGGTCCTGGTGGACGGCTCCTGGCTCGAGGGAAGCATCGCCGCCTACGACGGCACCGGTCTCGTCCTGGAGTCCCCGAGCGGCCAGCACAGCGTGGTGAAGTCGGAGCGGATCGCAGCCGTCACGGTCTCGGCCGAGTCGCCGTACCGCGCGCCGATCGAGTCCAGCGAGACGGCTCACCCGATGCCCGGCCCGCGCGCGGCGTACGCCACCGCCTTCTGATCAGGCCTGATCGGCCAGCCGCTCGACCGCCGCGTCGACCCGCTCGTCGGTCGCGGTGAACGCGACCCGGACGTGCTGGGCGCCGAGGGGGCCGTAGAAGTCGCCCGGCGCGACGAGGATGCCCTGCTCCGCGAGGTCGGTGACCGAGTCCCAGCAGGGCTCTCCGCGGGTCGCCCAGAGGTACAGCGAGGCCTCCGAGTGGTCGATGCGGAAGCCGGCACCCTCGAGGGCGCGCCGCAGCCGCTTCCGGCGGTCGGCGTAGCGGGCGTGCTGCTCGGCGACGTGCTCGTCGTCGTCGAGCGCAGCCCTCATCGCCCGCTGCTGGGGCTGCGGCATCATCAGTCCCAGGTTCTTGCGCACCGCGAGCAGCTCGGCCACCACGGCAGGGTCCCCCGCGACGAACGCGCAGCGGTAGCCGGCGAGGTTGCTGCGCTTCGACAGCGAGTGCACGGTGAGGATGCCGGTGGGGTCCCCGTCACAGACGTCGGGGTGGAGCACCGAGACCGGCTGCTCGTCCCAGGCGCACTCGAGGTAGCACTCGTCGGAGACCAGCAGGGCGCCGCGCTCGCGGCACCAGGCCAGCACCTTCCGCAGGTGGTCGACCGGGAGCACCCGGCCGGTCGGGTTCGACGGTGAGTTCACGTAGACCACCGACACCCGCTGCGGTCCGAGCGCGGTGAGCGCGTCGGAGGCCACTGCGGTGGCGCCGGCCAGCGCGGCCCCCACCTCGTACGTCGGGTAGGCCAGCGCAGGGGTCACCACCACGTGGCCCGGGCCGAGACCGAGATGGGTGGGCAGCGTGGCGATGAGCTCCTTGGAGCCGATCGTGGGGAGCACGTGCTCGATCCCGAGTCCCCGCACGCCGAACTGGCGGGCCAGCCAGTCCACGCAGGCCTGCCGCAGGTCGGCACGTCCGATCGTGACCGGGTAGCCGGGGGCGTCGCTGGCTGCGCGCAGGGCCTCCTGGACGACCTCCGGCGTGGGGTCCACCGGCGTGCCCACGGAGAGGTCGACGATGCCGCCGTGGTGGGCTCGCGCCCGGTCGGCCAGTGGCACCAGCCGGTCCCACGGGAAGTCCGGCAGGCGCCCGGAAACCGGCCCTGAGGTCACTCCTGGTTCTGGGGAGGCAGGGCGGCGATGATCGCGTGGTCCTTCTCGATGACGCCCATCTTCGCTGCGCCACCCGGGGAGCCGAGGTCGTTGAAGAACTCCACGTTCGCCGTGTAGTACTCCTTCCACTGCTCCGGGGTGTCGTCCTCGTAGTAGATGGCCTCGACCGGGCAGACCGGCTCGCAGGCACCGCAGTCGACGCACTCGTCAGGATGGATGTAGAGCATCCGCGAGCCCTCGTAGATGCAGTCGACGGGGCACTCATCGACACACGCGCGGTCCTTGAGGTCCACGCAGGGCTGGGCGATGACGTAGGTCACCTTGGATTCCTCCTGGTCGGGCGTTCTGCCGCCACGCTCGGGGCGCCGCCGTTTGCAGCGCTGCGCAGCGGAAGACAGCCTAGTATCCCAGCGCCGCGACGTCGGAAGGACCCACCCGGCGTCCCACGACCCGGTCGGGGAGGATGCAGGGGTGAGTCTCCCAGCCGGCCTCCCACCCGGGCTCGGGCCGTGGTGCGTGGGAGTGCGTGTGGTGGTCCGCCGGGTGCTGCCCGGGCAGCTCGGCCCGACCGGCGGACCGGCGATGACCGACCTGCTGGGGGTCCTCGAGGAGTGGGGCGACGACACGGTCACGGTCCGCCCCGAGGACGGGGAGGCGGTCGTGATCGAGCGGCGGCTCATCGTGTCGGGCAAGCCGGTGCCACCGCGACCCTCGGTCCGGTCGCGCCTGGACGCCGGCGAGGTGGCGCTGCGGACCGCGTCCACCTGGCCCGCCGTCGAGGTCGACCGGATCGGTGACTGGCTGCTGCGGTCGTCGGCCGGGTTCAGCCTGCGTGCCAACTCCGCCCTGCTCGCGGGATCGCCGGGCCTGACTTGGGACCAGGCGCTCCCTCGCGTGGTCGCGTTCTACGAGCACCACGGGATGCCGGCGGTCGCACAGGTGCTCAGCGGCTCCGACGCCGCGCGCCGCTTGGCGCACGCCGGCTGGGTGCCGGCCCGGGCCGGGATGGACGAGGTGGTCGTCCAGCTGGCCGGTGTGGCCCAGGCGCGCCGCGTGGTCCGTCGGGCACCGGCGGCCGAACAGCCCCATGTCGAGCTGGGCGACCGGGTGACCGAGGGCTGGCTGGCCACCGACCGTCGGGCGCTGGAGCACCGGGCGGCAGCGGTCGCGGTGCTGGAGGGGCCGGAGCAGGTCTCCTTCGCCTCCGTGCTCGACGAGCAGGGTGCGGTGCTGGCGCGGGGCAGGGTGGCGCTGACCGAGGGCGCCGACGTCTGGGCGGGGATCTCGGACGTCTGGGTCGATCCGGTCCGCCGCCGCGGTGGGCTCGCTCGGGCCGTCATGGGCGCCATGCTGGGCTGGGCCGCGGAGCGGGGCGCCACGACGGCGTACCTGCAGGTGACCGCGGACAACGAGGCGGCGCTCGCGCTGTACGAGCGGCTCGGCTTCGTCACCCACCACGCCTACCGCTACCTCCGGCCACCTGCTTGACCCTGTCGGATCCCTGTCCAGGGCGTCGACCCGCTGCTACGTTGCGCCATCGGCACGTCCGTCCAGCCTGGAGGCAGCCTTGACCAGCACGAACACCGAGCAGCGCCGCGCCACCCGCACCTTCGTGGAGCTGCAGGACCTCAACGCCACCGAGTTCGGGGACGTCGTCGCGCTGGAGGACCCCGACGCGGGCCCGCTCGCCGAGGTCACGTGGAGCCGGTTGAAGCAGGTCAGCGAGGCGCTGGCCCTGGCCCTGCGCGAGCTCGGTGTCGACCGGGGCGACGCGGTCGGGCTGCACATGGTCAACCGCGCCGAGCACGCGATCGCCGACGCGGCCGCGCTGCGGGCCGGTGGGATCCCGGTGTCGTTCTACTACACGCTCACCCAGGACCAGCTCGGCTACGTGGCCGCTGACTGCGGCACCAAGGTGGCGTTCGTCGACGAGGCGCTGCTGCCGATGTGGAAGTCGCTTCGCGGCGACCTGGACCTCGCTGCGGTCGTCGTGGTCGGCGCGGTGGGTGAGATCAACGGCTGCTGCACCTTCGAGTCGCTGCTCGCGCGGGGCAAGGAGCTGCTGGCCCAGGGGCGCGGCGAGCTCGACGAGATCGCCGCCGCGATCGGTCCCGAGGACACCGCCACGATCATCTACACCTCCGGCACGACCGGTCCGCCGAAGGGCGCCGTCCTGCGGCACGGAGGTCTGCTCTTCGTGCTGCGGCAGACGCTCGACGTCATGGCGACCAGTGGGGGCAACCTGCCGCGGGCCAAGGAGCTCGGCCTCCTCGACGAGAGCGGCGAGTACCACTACCCGCCCGGTGCGCGGATGGTGTCCTACCTTCCGCTGGCCCACATCGCCGAGCGGATCTTCTCGTTCTACACCGCCCAGCACACCGCGGCGCGGGTCCGGTTCGTCCGCGACCTCACCAAGATGGCCGAGGTGCTCCCCGAGGTCCGACCACTGGGCTTCCTCGCCGTCCCGCGGGTCTGGGAGAAGTTCCACTCCGCGATCGTCACCAAGCTGCAGGGCGAGGAGGGGGCGAAGCGGCGGATCGGGCTGCGCGCGGTCGAGGTCGCACGGGCGGTCGGCGTGGCCCGGCTCGAGGGGCGCTCGCCGGGAGCCTCGTTGAAGCTGCAGCACCGGTTCTTCGAGAAGGCGGTCTACAGCAAGCTGCGCGAGGCGATCGGCCTCGACCAGACCGTGCTGGGGCTGACCGGCGCTGCTCCGATCACCAAGGAGCTGCTCGGCACCTGGCTCGGCTTCGGCATCGAGATCAGCGAGGCGTTCGGGCTGACCGAGTCGCACGCGGTGCTGGCGTTCACCCCGCCCGGTGAGCCGCGGGCGGGCACGGTGGGCAAGCCGCTGCCCGGGATCGAGGTGAAGCTCGCCGACGACGGGGAGATCCTCGTCCGCGGCGACAACGTGTTCAGCGGCTACCTCAACCGGCCCGAGGAGACCGCAGCCGCGCTCGTCGACGGCTGGCTGCACACCGGCGACCTCGGAGCGTTCACCGACGAGGGCTACCTGCGGATCATCGGCCGCAAGAAGGAGATCATCATCACCGCGGCCGGCAAGAACCTCTCCCCGAACAACATCGAGGAGGCCATCAAGACCCGGTCGCCGATCATCGGTCAGATGGTGGTGTACGCCGACGACAAGCCGTACGTGACCGCGCTGATCGTCCTCGACCCGGAGGCGTTCCCGGTGTGGGCCGCCCAGCAGGGCGTGCCGACGGACGACCTGGTCGCAGCCGCCGACCACCCCGCGGTGCAGGCGGAGATCGGCCGAGCGGTCGAGGCCGGCAACGCCCACCTGTCCCGCGTGGAGCAGGTCAAGCGGTGGACCGTGCTCGGTCAGGAGTGGACCCCCGACAGCGGCGAGCTCACCCCGACGATGAAGCTGAAGCGGTCAGTCGTCCACGACCGCTACCGCGACCAGATCGAGTCCATGTACTGACGGCTGGGCGGGCTACTGGCAGATGACGGTGTCGGACGGCGTGTAGACGGTGTTGAGCTCCTCGGTGTGGTCGATCTCCGACTCACCGACCTTGCGGAAGACCCGGGTCACGTCGATCGAGAACCCGCCGTAGCCGGAGTTCGGCACGCAGTCCTCGCCGCTGAGGTAGCGCGTGTCCGGCGACGTGTAGTTGTACCGCGCGCCGGTGATCGACTCGATGTTCCAGATCTTCGTCCCCCACATCCGCACGGTGACCGCTCCGGTGCCGCCGATGGAGCTCGGCTGGTGGATCGTCTGGATGAGCACGCCGTACTCGGTGTCGTTCTTGAACTTCAGGTCGACGGTCGGCCAGGCGACGGTCGCCTCCCGACCCACCGGGTAGCGGTCGATGTAGAACGAGTGCGGCTTGTGCTCGACGTCATCGAGCCCGGCGAAGAACGCGCCGTTGAAGAGCGT
>CADCUK010000158.1 GCA_902805865.1 uncultured Nocardioidaceae bacterium
CCCCCGACGGCCGGCTGCGGCTGGACGCCCACCACGCCGTGCGGCAGGCCGCCTTCGGGCTGGTGGACCCCGGGCAGCGGCGCACCGCCCAGCAGGCCACCCTCGACGCGGCCGCGGCCCTGGGCATCGGCACGCTGCACGAGATGGCCGGCCCCGAGGTGTCCGGGCGCGAGGACCTGCAGGGCCTGCTCGAGCTCGCCGCCGGCCGGCCCGGGCCGCGGGTGCTCGGCTGGTGGGGCGAGCTCGCCGAGCGCGGCGGTCTGGACGTCGTCCGCGAGCTCGGCCTGGCCGGTGCCGGGGGCGACCTGTTCTGCGACGGCGCCTTCGGCTCGCACACCGCCGCTCTCACCCGGCCCTACAGCGACCGGCCGGAGACCCACGGGGTGCTCCGCTTCGAGACCGGGCAGCTCGCCGACCACGTGCGCCGCTGCACCGCCGCCGGGGTGCAGGCCGGCTTCCACTGCATCGGCGACGCCGCCGTGGAGCAGGTGCTCGACGCCGCCGGCCGGGTCGTCGGCGAGCTCGGCGTGGCCGCGGTGCGGGCGTGCCGGCACCGGCTGGAGCACGTGGAGATGGCCGGCACCGAGGCGATCGACCGGATGGCCGCGTGGGGCATGGTCGCCAGCGTGCAGCCCGCCTTCGACGCCGCCTGGGGTGGTGCGACCGGCATGTACGCCGAGCGGCTGGGCACCGAGCGCGCGGAGGGCTGCAACCCGCTGGCCGACCTCGCCGCCGCCGACGTCGCGATCGCGCTGGGCAGCGACGCCCCCGTGACCCCGATGGACCCGTGGGGCGGCGTGCACGCCGCGGTCGACCACCGCACGCCCGGCGCCGGGATGCGGCCCTTCGACGCCTTCGACGCCGCCACCCACGGCGGCTGGCACGCCGCCGGCCGCGGGTCCGCGACCGGGCTGCTGTCCGTCGGAGCGCCCGCCGATCTCGCCCTCTGGGCCACCGACGACACCCTGACCGACGTCCTCGACGAGCGGGCGCGGCCGCGATGCCGCGGGCTCCTCGTCGAGGGAGAGGAGGTGCTGCCATGACCCCCCGTCTGGAGCTCGACCCGGCGCTGGTCGCCCGCGCCCGGGAGCTCGCCGCGCGGGCCGGCCAGCCGGTCGTCGACCTGGCCCGGCAGCACACCACCGTCTCCGTCGAGCGGGCGGTGCTCCGGCTGGCCGGGCTGACCGGCACGGATCCGCTCACCGGCGGCGTCGACGGCGGCGCCGAGGGCACCGTGCCCTGGGTGAACCGCGTCGTGGACGCCGTCCGCGAGCAGGTCGGCCTCGAGCAGGGGGTGGCGATGCCGGTCTGGCACGCCCTGACCAGCGGCGACGCCCCGTCGTTGCAGTCACTGGCCGAATCCGTCGGCGCCGGCACCGCCCGGTTCGAGCTGCCGACCGGCGGCGACGCCGACCGCGCCCGCGAGGCGGCCCGGGCGGCGGTGAGGGAGGGCATCGCCCGGATCGACGCCAACCGGCGCCGCCGCGAGGAGCTCGTGGCCCTGCACGGCGACCCGCCGCGCCGGCCGTGGATCTACCTGATCGTGGCCACCGGCGACATCTACGAGGACATCCCGCAGGCGCAGGCGGCCGCACGCGCCGGCGCCGACGTCATCGCCGTCATCCGCTCCACCGGGCAGTCGCTGCTGGACTTCGTGCCCGAGGGCGCCACCCGCACCGGGTACGCGGGCACGTACGCGACCCAGGAGAACTTCCGGCTGATGCGGGCGGCGCTGGACGAGACCAGCGCCGAGCTCGGCCGCTACGTGCGGCTGACCAACTACGCGTCGGGCCTGTGCATGCCCGAGATCGCCGTCCTCGCGGGCCTCGAGCGGCTGGACATGATGCTCAACGACGCGATGTACGGGATCCTCTTCCGCGACATCAACCCGCAGCGGACCTTCGTCGACCAGCGGTTCAGCCGGATGGTGCACGCCCGCGCCGGGATCATCATCAACACCGGCGAGGACAACTACCTCACCACCGCGGACGCCGTCGACGAGGCGCACACCGTCACCGTCAGCCAGCTGCTCAACGAGACCCTGGCCAAGGAGGCCGGTCTCGAGGACTGGCAGCTGGGCCTGGGCCATGCGTTCGAGATCCAGCCCGAGCTGCCGGAGTCCTTCCGCCTGGAGCTGGCGCACGCGCTGCTGGCCCGGTCGCTGTTCCCGGACGCGCCGCTGAAGTGGATGCCGCCGACCAAGCACATGACCGGCGACGTCTTCCGCGGCTACCTGCTCGACGGCTTCTTCAACCTGGCCGGGGCGCTGACCGGCCAGGGGATCCTGCTGGTCGGGATGATGACCGAGGCCGTCGTCACGCCGTGGCTGTCCGACCGGGACCTCGCGCTGCAGAACGTCCGGTACGTGCTCAACGCGGCCGGCGGGCTGCACGAGGACTTCCACCCCGCGCCGGACGGCTTCATCGCGCAGCGGGCCAACCAGGTGCTGGCCGAGTCGGTCGACCTGCTCGAGAAGATCCTCGACCACGACAAGGGGCTGCTCGACGCCATCGCCGACGGCACCTTCGGGCTGATGCGCCGGCCAGCCGACGGCGGCCGCGGCCTCGACGGCGTGGCGCGCAAGTCCACCGAGTACTGGAACCCCGCGACCGAGCTCCTTGAGGTGTCCGGTGGTTGAGGAGCGAGCGAAGCGAGCGTCTCGAAACCCAGGAACCGGAGCCGAGTCATGAGCGACATCCTCAGGCCGTACGGCGACACCACCGGCGACGGGATGGTGCAGATGTCGTTCACGCTGCCGATGCCGCACACCAAGGTCGCCGAGGGCGCTGCTCAGCAGCTGGCGAACAAGATGGGCATGGACCCCGCGATGGTCGTGCACGCCAAGGCGATCAGCCCCGAGTTCACGTTCTTCGTCGTCTACGGCCGCGTGCACCACCTCGTCGAGGTCGACAAGGTGCGGGTCGTCGAGCGGGACTACCCGCTGCTGTCGCCGAAGGAGGCCAACCTCGCGATCCGCAAGACGCTGCGCCGCCGGATGGTTGTCGTCGGCGCGTGCATCGGCACCGACGCCCACACCGTCGGCATCGACGCGATCCTCAACATCAAGGGGTTCGCGGGGGAGAAGGGGCTGGAGTACTACCGGGAGATCCGGGTGGTCAACCTCGGCGCCCAGGTGTCGGTGCCGCAGCTCGTCGCCCGCGCCCAGGAGGAGAAGGCCGACGCGGTGCTCGTGTCCCAGGTCGTCAGCCAGCGCGACGCGCACCTGCTGAACACCCGCGAGATGTCCGCGGCGTTCCGCGAGGCCTACCCCAGCGACAAGCGGCCGGTGCTCGTCATCGGCGGACCGCGTTTCGACGAGAAGATGACCGACGAGCTCGGCGTGGACCGGATCTTCGCCCGCGGCACCACGCCGGCCGACGTCGCGTCGTACCTCGTGCACACCCTCGCCGTACGGCGGCAGGCGGACCGGACCAAGGAGGCGCACGCGTCATGACCGATCCCAGTCACGACTCGAGGCAGGACCCGCGCCAGGGCATGACGGTGGTGCACCGCCGCTACGTGCCGTACTCCCACGCCCACTACGCCGGCAACCTCGTCGACGGTGCCTACGGCCTGGGCCTGTTCGGCGACGTCGCCACCGAGCTGTGCATCCGCAGCGACGGCGACGAGGGACTCTTCGCGTCGTACTCCGACGTCCAGTTCCTCGCACCGGTGCGGGCCGGGGACTGCATCGAGGTCAGCGCCGAGCTGACTAAGGTCGGCACCCGCTCGCGGACGATGGAGTTCCGACTGGTCGTGGTGGCGCGCGGCCGTCCCGACCAGGGTGAGTCCGCGGCCGAGGTGCTCGCCGAGCCCGTCGTGGCGACGACAGCGACCGGCGTGGTGGTTGTACCACCTCGGCGTGTCGGGGCGTGACACGCCGCTCGGACGAGAAAAGTCCTAATTGCGTCGTGACCGGGGTCACCGCGGTGACCTGCGACTTCGCGGAAAACCGCAGGTAAAGGCGGGGTTGACGATCGGCGTCCGGCTGGGCAGTCTTCCGGAGTCCACCGAGCAGGCCGAGGCCAGGTCACGGCGCACCAGGTGGCTGCGAGACCCCGTCGGGTTCCACGACGTGGGAGGAGCGGCCGTCGGGCGTCGTCCGACATGGCTACGGGGTTGGCACACCGGCAAGGGTCCGGACCCAGTAGACAACGGCGGAGGAGTCACGCAGCCCGCGTGAGCCCCGTCGGTCCGAAGGGTCCGGACCCTTTCCGCGTCCCTGGAGCGCTGGACCGCCCCAGGTAGGCGTCCCGTATAGGCGCCCCAGGTAAGTTTGAGGGCCAAGGGCTGGACGTGAGGTGGAGGACGCAGGGTGAGTACGGTGCTGCGTCTGGCTGTCGCGGCCGCGTCGGGGCTCGCCGCAGCCGGAGCCTTCGAGCCGCTGGCCTGGGCAGTGCTCCTGGTCCCGGCTGTCGCCGGGCTCTCGGTCGCCGTCCACGGCACCAGGGGTCGGCGTGCGTTCGCGGTCGGCCTGGTGTTCGGGCTGGCCTTCATGGCCGCCCTGCTGCCTTGGCTCCAGGTGATCGGCGTCGACGCGTGGATCGGCCTCTCGCTCCTCGAGGCGGCCTTCTTCGGGGTCCTGGGCGTCGCGCTGACCCGGGTGGCGACGCTGCCGTGGTGGCCGGTCTGGGCCGCCGCCTGCTGGGTCGCGGTCGAGCTGCTGCGTTCGCTGGCGCCCTGGGGCGGCTTCCCCTGGGGCCGGCTGGCCTTTGCGACGATCGACACCCCGCTCGCGCCCGCGATGGGCATCATCGGCACCGGCGGGACGACCTTCGTCATCGCACTCCTCGGCACCGCCGTCGCCTGGCTGCTCCTGGGAGGGCACCGCAAGCGGGCGACCGCCTCGACGGTCGCGGTCGGGGTGCTCGCCGTCGCCGCCACCCCGGCGCTGGTCGCCGCCGGCCTGCCCGAGCCCGAGGCCGAGCGCAGCGTCCGGCTGGCCGCCGTCCAGGGCAACGTGCCCGGCGAGGGCATGGATGCCTTCTCCGAGCGCCGGGCCGTGCTCGACAACCACGTGAGTGCCACCCTCGACCTCGCCGACCGGGTCGAGAGCGGGGACACCGAACGGCCCGAGTTCGTGCTGTGGCCCGAGAACTCCACCGACATCGACCCGTTCGGCGACGACACCGTCTACGACGACATCCAGGGCGCCGCCGACGCGATGGCGGTGCCGATCCTGGTCGGCGCGATGGTCGACGGCGAGGAGCCGGGCGACGTCCGCAAC
The DNA here is from genome assembly GCA_902805865.1 of uncultured Nocardioidaceae bacterium. Classification (GTDB taxonomy): domain Bacteria; phylum Actinomycetota; class Actinomycetes; order Propionibacteriales; family Nocardioidaceae; genus Marmoricola_A. Next base: position 5,228 of record CADCUK010000158.1, read on the forward strand.
GAGGGCATCGTCTGGCAGCCCAGCGGCGCCACGGGTGGTGGCGGACCGGGGGAGAGGTACGCCAAGACCCATCCGGTGCCGTTCGGCGAGTACATCCCGATGCGCGACCAGCTCGCGAAGCTCTTCGAGCGGCTCGACCAGATCCCACGCGACATGGTCCCCGGGACCGAGCCCGGCGTCCTCGACCTCGCCGGCACGACCGTCGGCGACGTCATCTGCTTCGAGGTGGCCTACGACGGGCTCGTCCACGAGGTCGTGGACCGCGGGGCCGAGCTGCTCGTGGTGCAGACCAACAACGCGACCTACATGGGCACCGGCCAGGTCGAGCAGCAGTTCGCGATCGCCCGGCTGCGGGCGGTCGAGACCAGCCGGTACGTCGTCGTGGTGGCCACCAACGGCGTCTCCGGCATCATCGCTCCCGACGGGTCCGTCGTGGAGCGGGCCGCGGTCAGGGACACCGTGGTGATGGAGCAGGACGTCCCGCTCCGCACGGTCATCACCCTGGGCGTGCGGATCGGCCGGTGGGTCGAGCGGGCGCTCGTGGTGGTCGCCCTCGGCGCGGTCGTCGTGGCGGTGGTTCGCGGCGTGCAGGCCCGTCGACGCATAGGGTCCGAGGCATGACGGGCACGACCGGGACGACGGGAGACCGCGGCGATCTCGGCGGCCGGGCGGGCCGGATGGTGATGGTCGTGCCCACCTACAACGAGGCCGAGAACCTCGAGTGGATCGTGGAACGGCTGCTGCGCGCCGTGCCCGAGACCGACGTGCTCGTCGTCGACGACGGCTCGCCGGACGGCACCGGTGCCCTGGCCGACGCGCTGGCGGCTCGCGAGCCCCGGGTCAGGGTCGTCCACCGGACCGAGAAGGCCGGCCTCGGGGCGGCGTACCTCCACGGCTTCGCCGTAGCGCTCGAGCACGGCTACGACGTCGTCGGCGAGATGGACGCCGACGGCTCCCACCAGCCCGAGCAGCTGCCGCGACTGATGGCGGCGCTGAGCGACGGCGCCGACCTGGTGATCGGAGCCCGGTGGATCAAGGGCGGCAGCGTCGTCAACTGGAGCCCGTTCCGCAAGGCGCTGTCGGTCGGCGGCAACCTCTACGCCCGCGTCCTGCTGGGCATCCCGGTCCACGACATCACCGCCGGCTTCCGTCTCTTCCGGGCGACGACGCTGCGGACGATCGACCTCAACGACGTGGAGTCGGTCGGCTACTGCTTCCAGACCGACCTCACCCTGCGCACGGTGCGGGCCGGGCTGCGGGTCGTCGAGGTGCCGATCGAGTTCCTCGAGCGTGAGCGTGGCGAGTCCAAGATGAACGGTGCGGTGGCCACCGAGTCCCTCCGGCGCATCACCCGCTGGGGGCTGGAGGAGCGGTCGAAGCAGCTGCGCGGCGTACTCTCGCAGGAGTCACGATCGGCTCGGACGGGCCCGGTCGAGAGGCAGGGGAGGGGTCTGCGGTGAGTGCCGGCAGGAGGCGCCGCGCGCCGTGGTGGATCCTCGCGCTGCTGTTCGTGGTCGTCCCGATCGTCGAGATCTACCTGCTGATCCAGCTCGGCCAAGTCGTCGGCCCCTGGTGGACCATCCTCATCCTGATCGCCGACGGCATCCTCGGCTCCTGGCTGGTCAAGCGGGAGGGCGGCCGCGCCTGGAAGGGGCTCCAGGGAGCACTGGCGGCCCACCGGATGCCGGCCAACGAGCTCGCGGACGGCGCGCTGATCCTGGTCGGCGGGACGCTGCTCATCACGCCGGGGTTCATCTCCGACGTCGTCGGGCTGTTCTGCATCGTGCCGCTGACCCGCCCGGTCGCCCGGCGGGTGCTGGCCCGAGTGATCAGCCGAAGGCTGCAGGCCGCCACCGCGGCGGCGAGCACCCCCGGTCGGTCAGGCCCGGCGAGCTTCGGGTTCGGCGTGCCGCCGGGCTTCCGACCCGGTCCATCCAGCGGATCCACTGCACCCACTGCACCCGGTGCACCCGGTGCACCTGGGGCGCCCGGTGCACCCGGCCAGGCAGCACGACGCCCTGGTCACGGCGAGGTGATCCAGGGCGAGGTGGTCGACCCGGACTGAGCGGGTCGGGGTCAGGCTGGTGTCAGGCGGACTTGGACTTGTTCGCGCGATGCAGGTGCGCCGGGCCGATCTCGCCGGACCGGAGCAGCTCGAGCCGCTCGGCCAGGATCTCCTCGAGCTCCTTGACCGACCGCCGCTCCAGCAGCATGTCCCAGTGGGTCCTGGCCGGCTTCTCGGCCTTCGGCTCCGGACGCTCACCGTCGCGCCGCAGCGCCTCGGCGCCGCACCGCGGGCACTCCCACAGCGCGGGCACGTCGGCCTCGGCCGCCATCGGGATCTCGAACTCGTGACCCTCCGCGCACACGTAGGCGACGCGCTGACGCGCGGCGAACTCGATGCCGCGCTCGTCCTCGAAGCTCTGTCCGCCCAGTCGGGCCCCTCGAAGTGTTCGCTCTGCCATCTCACCCTCCGTTGCTGCGCCGTGTCTCGGGCCGTCGTCGCACATGCTCGGCCGCAGCGGCAACCGGGGCCGGTGCGGAGCCCTTCAGACAGTGCAACGTCCCGGGGACGCTGATTGTTCCGGACATGGGCATCTCTCCAGCAAGTCTGCCCCCTCACGCCCCGGGGTACACACCCGGTCGGCCGACCGGGGTCAGGCGCCCGCGGGGAGCGTGTTCCCAGCCTCCCGCACCCCGCGAGCCGTGTCGACCTTCAGCAGCAGCAGCCCGCCGACCAGGAAGAACACGATGAGTGCGAAGATCGCCGGCCGGTAGGAGTCCGTGAGCTGGTAGACGAGCCCGAACACGAGCGTGCCGAACCACGACGTCCCGCGCTCCATCGCGTGGTAGAAGCTGAAGTACTCCGCCTCGTAGCCGCGGGGGATGAGCAGGCTGTAGTAGGAGCGGGCCAGGGCCTGCGTGCCCCCGAGGACGATGCCGATGGCGACCCCGAGGAGCAGGAACGGCACGATCTGCCCGTCCGGCACCACCAGCGCGACCGTGACGATCCCCATCCAGAGCACCAGCCCGGCGAGGATCACCGGCTTGGCGGCGTACCGCTCGGCCAGCCGGCCGAAGCCCAGGGCGCCGAACATCGCCACGAACTGCACGAGCAGGTACGTCGCCAGGACGGTGCCGGTCCCGAAGCCGAGCTCCTCGACGCCGAACGTCGAGGCGGAGGCGATCACGGTCTGGATGCCGTCGTTGAAGAACAGGTACGCCGCCAGGAACGTCAGCGTGACGGGGTAGCCGCGCAGGTGCCGCAGGGTCGTCCCGAGCTGGCCGAAGCTCTGCCGGAGCAGTCCGCCCTCCACCGAGGCGACCTGCCGCGGCTCGTGGTTGCGGAGCCGCAGCCACGGGATGAGCGTGAAGCCCGCCCACCACACCGCGGCCGACAGCATGCTGATCCGCACCGCCAGCCCGGTGCTGATCCCGATCGCATCGTTGAAGGTGACCAGCCCGAAGTTCAACGCGAGCAGCAGTCCGCCGCCTGCGTAGCCGAAGGCCCAACCACGCGAGGAGACCCCGTCCCGCTCGTCCTCGTTCGAGATCAGCACCAGGATCGAGTCGTTGACGACGGTCGAAGCGCCGAAGAGGAAGTTCGCGATCAGGAACGCGATCGCACCGAGCTGCCAGTTGTCCCCGGTGACGAAGAACAGCAGGCTGGCGAAGGCGGCGCCCGACCAGGCGAACCCCGCCAGCAGGTCCTTCTTGCGCGCGGTGCGGTCGGCCATCGCCCCGATGAGGGGGAGCGCGAGCGCGGACAGCAGCGTCGAGGCGGTGATGACGAACGACGGCAGCGCACCGGGCGCGACCGACAGCCCGAGCACGCTGATCCGGTCGTCGACCGCGGCTTGCTCGGCGATCTCGATGAGGTACGGCGCGAACAGGACGCCGGCGATGGTCGTGGCGAACGCCGAGTTGGCCCAGTCGTACCAGTACCAGGCACGGTGCTGCTCACGACGCCGCAACGGGGCGAGGTCGGCGATGCCCTGCGGGGTCGCGGGACCCTCCGGTGTCGAGCTCATGGCGTCATCTCAGCACGAGCCCGAGGCATCCCATACTCCCCGCGCCACGAGCACCTCGCGCAGCACGTCCGGACGGTCGGTGAAGACGCCGTCGACCCCCAGGTCGAGCATCTGCTCGATCTCGGCCCGGTCGTCGATCGTCCACACGTGGACGTGCCGTCCGGAGGCGTGCGCCCGCTCCACGAACCCCGCGTCCACGACCTTCACGCGGCCCCGGAAGCGGTGCGGCACCTGCAGCGCGGCACCGGTGTCCCGGACCAGGGCAGGCGCGTGCCGCCCCATCGGCAGGAACGCCATCCCGGCCGCGGCGAGGATCCCGCAGCTGGTGGCGACCGGCACCGACGAGCGGGCCCTCATCCGCGCTCGGAACGCCCGGAGCACGCCCTCGGCGAACGAGCCCACGCACAGCCTGTCCTGCACCCCCATCGTCGTGACCAGCTCCACCAGGGGCTCGATGCCGCCGGGGGCCTTGAGGTCGACGTTGAACCGGGCGTCGGGGAAGTGCTCGAGCAGCTCGGCGAACCTCGGGATCGGCTCCCGGCCCCCGACCCGGGCGGTGGCGACCTCGGCGTACTCGAGCTCGGCAAGGGCGCCCTGGCCGTCGGTCACCCGGTCCAGCCGCGCGTCGTGGAAGGCCAGGAGCTCGCCGTCCCTGGTCGCGTGGACATCGGTCTCGAGGTAGCGGTAGCCCAGGCCCGTAGCGACCTCGAACGCCTTCACGGTGTTCTCGAACCCGACGACGTCCGGGTGCAGCACCCCGCCGCGATGGGCGAACGCCAGCACCTCGCCCCGGTCGACCGGCTCGTCGAGGAAGGGGAACCCGGTCCGCGGGATGCTCCTCCGGTGCGTCACAGGGGGAGTATCTCCGGTCGCCAGGAGTAGCGTGGGGGCATGGACGAGATGACCTGTCCGAAGTGCGGTGGCGCCATGGTGGCCCGCCAGCTCCGCGACCTCCGGGTGGCCCGGTGCGCCAGCTGCGCCGGGGTCTTCCTGGACCGCGCCGACCTCGCGCTGCTCAGCGAGCTCGAGAACGACTGGCACCGCGGGTCCGGCCACCAGACCGAGCCGCTCCCTCGGATCACCGCCGACATGGTCGCGCCGCCGCCGCCGGTGCGGTCCCGGGCCAACAGCTTCATCGAGACGCTGTTCAGCAGCTGACGCCGGTCCCTGAGGAGCGAGCGCAGCGAGCGTTGGTTCCTGAGGAGCGAGCGCAGCGAGCGTTGGTTCCTGAGGAGCGAGCGCAGCGAGTGTCTCGAAGGGCTCGAAGGGTCACAGGTCGCGGAACGTCTCGATCGACGCGCCGAGGTCGTTGAGCCGGGCGGCGAGGTCCTCGTAACCACGGTTGATGACGTAGACCGACCGGAGCACCGAGGTGCCCTTGGACGCGAGCATCCCCAGCAGGATGACGACCGCGGGCCGCAAGGCCGGCGGGCAGACGATCTCCGCGCCGGACCACCGGGTGGGGCCCTCGATCCGGACCCGGTGCGGGTCCATCAGCTGCACGTTGGCGCCCAGCTTGGTCAGCTCGGTCAGGTAGATCGCGCGGTTCTCGTAGACCCAGTCGTGCAGCAGGGTCTGCCCCTGCGCGGTCGCGGCGATCACCGCGAAGAACGGCAGGTTGTCGATGTTGAGCCCCGGGAACGGCATCGGGTGGATCTTGTCGATGGGGGAGTGCAGCTCGGAGACGTGGGTGGTGATGTCCACCAGCCGGGTCTGACCGTTGGCGGCGAGGTACTCCTCGCTGCGGTCGTAGCTGAACCCCATCCCCTCCAACGTCGCGAGCTCGATCTCGAGGAACTCGATCGGGACGCGCCGGATGGTGATCTCGGACTTCGTGACGATCGCCGCCGCGAGCAGCGACATCGCCTCGATCGGGTCCTCCGAGGGCGCGTAGTCCACGTCGACGTCGATGCGGGACACGCCGTGGACGGTGAGCGTCGTGGTGCCGATGCCGTCGATCCTGACCCCGAGGAGCTCGAGGAAGAAGCACAGGTCCTGGACCATGTAGTTCGAGCTGGCGTTGCGGATGACGGTGGGGCCGTCGTGCAGGGCGGCGGCCATCAGCGCGTTCTCGGTGACGGTGTCGCCGCGCTCGGTGAGCACGATCGGCCGGGTCGGGACGACGTCGACAGCGACCGACGCGTGGTACGACCCCTCGGTCGCCTTGACCTCGAGCCCGAACGGCCGGAGCGCGGCCATGTGCGGCTCGACGGTGCGGGTGCCCAGGTTGCAGCCGCCGGCGTAGGGCAGCTCGAAGACGTCGGTGCGGTGCAGCAGCGGGCCCAGGAACATGATCACCGAGCGGGTACGGCGCGCCGCCTCCTCGTCGATCCTGGTGAGGTCGAGCTGGGCCGGCGGGACGATCTCGAGGTCGTTGTCGTCATTGAGCCACCGGGTCCGCACACCCAGGCTTTCGAGCACCTCGAGCAGCCGGTTGACTTCCTCGATCCGGGCCACCCTGCGCAGCGTCGTACGCCCCTGGTTGAGCAGCGAGGCGCAGAGCAGCGCCACCCCGGCGTTCTTCGACGACTTGACGTCGATGCTGCCGCTCAGGGTCGTCGGCCCGGTCACGCGCAGGTGGGTCGGGCCCATGCCGAAGGAGACGATCTCGGAGTCCAGCGCCTCGCCGATGCGGGCCATCATCTCCAGGGTGATGTTCTGGTGGCCCCGCTCGATGCGGTTCACCGCACTCTGGCTGGTGTTCAGCACGTCGGCGAGCTGCTGCTGCGTCCACCCACGGTGCTGACGCGCATCGCGGATGAGCTTGCCGATCCTGGCCAGGTAGTCCTCAGTCACCGCGGAACGGTATCTCAGATATGAGATACGGCGTAACCGGCACGCCGTGAGCCTCACCACTCGCGACTAGGGTGTGCAGATGCGCGTAACAACCCTCCACGGCACCCGGGACATCCGGCTCGAAGACCACCCGGACCTCACCATCGACGCCCCGACCGACGCGATCGTCCGTGTCGTCGCGTCCTGCATCTGCGGCTCCGACCTGTGGCCCTACCGGGGCGAGAACGACATCACGCCGGGGGACCCGATCGGCCACGAGATCGTCGGCGTGGTCGAGGAGGTGGGCGCGGAGGTCAAGGAGTTCAAGGCCGGTGACTTCGTCATCGCGCCGTTCTGCCACTGCGACAACAGCTGTCCGGTCTGCCTCAAGGGGATGCAGGCCGCCTGCCAGAACCTCGGTTTCACCACGGGTGGCCAGGCGGAGTACGCCCGGGTGAACTTCGCCGACGGCAGCCTCGTCAAGACCTCCGGGACCCCGGACGCTGCCCAGATCCCCGCTCTCCTCGCACTCGCGGACGTGATGGCCACGGGATGGCACGCAGCAGTCTCCGCGCGGGTGCAGAAGGGCGACACGGTCGTCGTCGTCGGCGACGGGGCCGTCGGGCTGTGCGGCGTCCTTGCCGCCCGGCAGCTCGGCGCGGAGCAGATCATCGCGATGTCGCGTCACGAGCCACGGCAGGCGGTGGCCCGCACGTTCGGCGCCACCGGCATCATTGCCGAGCGCGGCAAGGAGGGTGCGCAGGCGGTGCTCGAGCTCACCAACGGCATCGGCGCCGACGCCGTCCTCGAGTGCGTGGGCACCAACGACGCGATGCGCACCGCCCTCCGTGCGGCCCGGCCCGGCGCGATGGTCGGCTTCGTCGGCGTGCCGCACGGCGTCGAGCTGCCGGTCAACGCGATGTTCGGCCGCAACGTCGGGATCGCCGGCGGGATGGCCCCGGTCCGCAAGTACCTTCCCGACCTGCTCGAGGCGACGCTGGCCGGCGACATCGACCCGTCCCCGGTGTTCGACCTCACCCTGCCCCTCGACCAGGTGGCCGAGGGCTACCGCGCGATGGACGAGCGTCGGGCGATCAAGGTCCTGCTCGAGCCGTGAGTGAGCCCTCCGGTCAACCGGGCTCGGCAAGCCCGGCCGCCGACCTCGTCCTGGGTCCGCTGCTGAGGTACGTCGACGAGACGTCGGCCTCGGTCTGGGTCGAGACCAGGGAGGCGACGACGGTCACGGTGACCGCCGGCACCTCGAGCTGGTCGGCACGGACGTTCGGGGTGCACGGCCACCACTACGCGCTCGTGGAGTGCACCGGCCTGGAGCCGGGGTCGGTGACGCCGTACACGGTCACGATCGACGGCAACCAGGTCTGGCCGCAGTCGGGCGGGGAGCTCGCCCTGCCCGCCCCGGCCATCGCCACGCTGAAGCCCGGCAAGCCGCTGCGGATGGCGTTCGGCTCGTGCCGCACGAGCGTGCCGCACGACGAGCAGGGCAACCGCAAGCACGGGGTGGACGCCCTGCGGGCCTACGCCCTGGCGATGGGCGGGATCACCCAGCCGTACGGCGACCTCCCGTGGCCCGACCTCGTGCTCTTCCTCGGCGACCAGGTCTACGCCGACGAGACCTCGGAGGAGATGAAGGAGTTCATCGAGTCCCGCCGGGACGTGTCCGAACCGCCGGGGGAGGAGCTCAAGGACTACGAGGAGTACGCGCACCTCTACAAGCTCGCCTGGCAGGACGAGGCGAACCGCTGGCTGCTCTCGACGCTGCCGAGCGCGATGATCTTCGACGACCACGACGTGCGCGACGACTGGAACACCTCGGCCGAGTGGCGCCAGGACATGGACGCCACCGAGTGGTGGCACGACCGGATCGTCGCCGCCCTGTCGTCGTACTGGGTCTACCAGCACATCGGGAACCTCTCGCCCGAGGAGCGCGCGAAGGACGAGATCTGGCAGCAGGTCCTGGCGCACGACGGTCCCGACGAGCTCGACCTCTCGGACGTGCTCGACAGCTTCGCGGAGCGCGTCGACAAGGAGCCGTCGTCGTACCGGTGGAGCTATGCGCGTGACATCACCGGCTCCCGGTTGATCGTCGTCGACTCGCGCGCGGCGCGGGTGCTGGAGGAGGACCAGCGGTCGATGCTCGACGACAACGAGATGGCCTGGCTCGACGGGCAGATGTGCGGGGGAGTGCAGCACCTCTTCGTGGGGACCTCGCTGCCGTTCCTGCTGCCCGAGGGGCTGCAGCACCTCGAGGCGTTCAGCGAGGCGCTCGCCGGAGGCGCGTGGGGCCCGCGCGGGTCACGGCTGGGCGAGAAGCTGCGCACGACCGGGGACCTCGAGCACTGGGGTGCCTTCCAGGACGGGTTCCGCAAGGTCGCCCAGATGGCGATCGAGGTCGCGCAGGGGCGCAGGGGAGAGGCGCCGCGGACGGTCACGTTCCTGAGCGGGGACGTCCACCACAGCTACGTGTCGCAGGTGAAGGGGCTCTCGTCGCAGGGCACGATCCTGCAGGCGGTGTGCTCCCCGATCCGGAACCCGCTGCCCCGTCCGATGCGGTTCGCCACTGCGGCGCTCTCCTACGGGATCGCCGGGCCGCTGGGAGCTCTGGCCGAGCGCTCGGCGAAGGTGCCCGACGCGCCGTTCCGGTGGCGACGCGTGAAGGGGCCGTGGTTCGACAACAACCTCGCCACGCTGGAGATCAAGCCCGACGGCCTCGAGATGTGGTGGGCCAAGGGGACGGTGAGGAACGGCAGCCACGACCGGCCGCAGCTGTCGAGGGTGGCGACCGTGCTGGTCGACCAGGACGGCGTGACCCAGTCGAAGTCGCCGTCGAAGTCGCAGTCGAAGTCGCTGTCGGGCCGGCTCAGGCGCCGGCGGCGGCCTGCGTCCTGACGTACTCGGTGAACCCGGGCAGGGTGAACCTCAGGAGTCCGTGACCGGCCGGCTCGACGATGCCCTTGTCGAGCAAGCGGTCCCGGGGCATGCTCACCGCGCGGCTGGTCCGCCCCATCCGGGTGGCCACCGCACTCCTGGCGACGGCGGGCTCCTCACCCGGCTCGGTGGTGGCACCGGCCTCGGCAGCCATCGCCGCCATGAAGTCCTGCTCCAGCGCCGTCGCGGCACGCCACCGCGCGCGGTACATCGCCTCGAGCTGCTCCTCGGCGGCCGGGAGCCCCTTGCGCACGTGGGCCGCGGTGATCTTGTGACCCTCGTCGGGACGCGCCGCCTGCCACGCGGCGTGCGCGAGCAGCTGCAGGAAGTACGGGTAGCCCCGGGCACTGCGTTCCACGGCGGCCACCGCACGGTCGTCCCAGGAGACGCCGAGGAGTCGGGCAGGCTCGACGAGCGCCTGCTTCGACCCCCGGTCGTCGAGGAGCCTCAGCCCCACGAACGACGTGCGCTCCCCGAAGGTCGCGGCCTTGGTGAGCTCCTCCGGCGTCGAGGGGAGCCCCGCACCGATGACCGTCAACGGGTTGTCCTCGCGGCGACCGTCGAGGTTCTGCAGGGCGTTGAGCAGCACAGCGGCGTCCGGGCGCATGGCTGCGTGCAGCTCGTCGACGAACAGCGCAAGCCCCGAGCCACCGCGCTTGCGGACCTTCGTCGCGGCATCGTGGAGCAGGTCCTCGAGCGCGGCCACCGGCGCCGGTGGACGACTGGTCTCTGGTGCCCGGCTGACCTCGGCGCCGATCTGGACACCGGGTGGACCCACCTGCAGGGAGACCTTCTGGACCTGAGCCCGCCAGCCGCCGGCCCCTCGCCCGGTCACGACCTCGGCCACCTCGAGCGCGTGCCCGACCCGGTCCACGAGCTCGGACAGGAGCGGCTGGCGCCGGGCGCACGCGACCCAGGCGGTGACGAACCCGTGCTCCTCGGCCTCGCGCTGGGCCTCGCGCAGCAGCGACGTCTTGCCGATGCCTCGCGGGGCGTGGAACACGAGCAGGGGCCCGCTGAGCTCGCCGTACGCCTCGACCCTGGCCAGCCGGTCCCGGATCAGGGAGAGCTCGGGCGCGCGACCGGCCAGGATCCTGGGGACCTGACCCGGCGTGTAGGGGTTCGTGAGCACGGTGCACCTCGCATACCTAGTGATACTTCTCGGAGGTATAACAAGGTATTCGGCACCTACGACAGTTCGTGCTCGTAACGGCTGCTCGGCACGACGTCGATGTTCTCGTGGGCCCCGAACGACGCGACGCTCTCGAGCATCACGGTCATCCGCCGCGTGAGCTCCTCGTCGTCGCCGCCGCTGCCGTAGAACGCGTGCACGTCGGTCGTCGCGGCCATCGGGAAGAACTCCTCGACGAGGGCGTCCACGGTGGCCTGACCCTCCAGCAGCGGCTCGACGACGACGTTCTGCACGTAGCCGAACGTCGCCTGCGTCTCGATCGCGACAGCCGTGTGGTGGTCCAGCCAGCGCTCCAGCCAGGCATCACGGGTCATCCCGTCCGGCACGCGGAGCAGGGCGACGTTGACCAGCGCGTCGGCTCGCGCTCCTCTCTGCACCTCAGGTGGAGGGAGCGGCAGCCGCTCGTCGACGACCCAGCCTGCCAGCCGTCCGACGGTGCCGGTGAGCACGTCGGTCACGGCTCGAGGGTCGCCCTCGGTCCAGACGCTGAGGACCGCGTGCACCGGGTCGGCGTACGTCGACAGGCGCAGCTGCGCCTCCGCGACGTGCTCGTCGTCGACCTCCACCACCAGCCGGTCCGCACCGGCGGCCGCGAGGGCGGACAGCAGGTCCGCGCCGCGCAGGTCGGTCGTCGTCTCCCACACCGCGTACATGAGCTTCACGGGACCACTATGTCGTCATCGGGGCGGCATGAACGGACCCGGCGCCGGGCATGGTGACCGCATGTCAGCTCCCACTCTTGATCTCCACGACGGCACGACCATCCCGCAGCTGGGTCTGGGGGTCTTCCAGGTCCCGCCGGAGCGCACCGAGGAGACCGTCGCGACGGCCCTCGAGGTCGGCTACCGGCACATCGACACCGCCCAGATGTACGGCAACGAGGAGGGCGTCGGCGCCGGCCTGCGCGCCTCCGGGCTGGACCGCGACGACGTCTACGTCACCAGCAAGCTGAACAACAACAACCACCGTCCCGACGACGTGCGTCGCTCCTTCGACGAGTCGCTGAAGAAGCTGGGCATCGACCGGCTGGACCTCTTCCTCATCCACTGGCCGCTGCCGACGCAGTACGACGGCGACTTCGTCTCGACCTGGAAGGCGATGGCCGAGCTGCTCGAGGACGGACGGCTGACCTCCGTCGGCGTCTCCAACTTCGAGCCGGACCACCTGCAGCGCATCGTCGACGACACCGGTGTCGTCCCGGTCGTCAACCAGATCGAGGTGCACCCCTTCTTCACCAACGAGCAGGCACGGAAGGCCTCCCACGAGCACGGCATCAAGGTCGAGGGGTGGGCACCGATCGCCAAGGGCCAGGTCGACGACGAGCCGGTGATCAAGGAGATCGCCGACGGGCACGGCAAGACGCCCGCCCAGGTCACCCTGCGGTGGCACATCGAGCGCGGGGACATCGTGTTCCCCAAGTCCGTGCGCCGCGAGCGGATGGAGGAGAACTTCGCGATCTTCGACTTCTCGCTGAGCGCCGAGGAGGTCGAGCGGATCAGCGGGCTTGACCGTGGTGAGTCGGCCCGCACCGGACCGAACCCGAACACCTTCGACTACGTGCCGTGACCCCGCCGGCAGGCCGCCACACCGGCCGTCCCCGCCGCGCCGCAGCGGTGCTCGCGGCGGCCTGCCTCTCCCTGGGGCTCACCGCATGTGACGCCGACGACTCGGGCGACCGCTCCGGGAGTCCGGCGCAGCGCTCCGAGCGTCCGGCGGCGGAGAAGCCCGAGCGTGGCGACAAGCCGCAGAAGAGCGGGCCGAGCACCACGATCGAGCCGAGCCCGGCCCGGGAGGCGCTGCCGCGGAGGCCATCGTCCGACGACGCCGCGGGGCTGGCTGCGCAGCTCGAGCTCGTCGAGTCGGTGCTGCGCGACCCGACCGCGCAGACCTCGGAGCTCCGTCAGGCAGGGGAGTTCGAGCAGCTGGCAGGACGCCTGCTGGCACTCGGGCCGGACGCGTACGCCCAGTCGGTCCTCACCAGGCTGCCGCCCGCGGTGCGGACGAAGACCCGTGCCCACCTGGAGGCCGCTGCGCTCCTGGACGGCATGGGTGGCCCGGTGCCCGACTTCCCGGACTGGCGCATCGTCGAGCCGCCGCCGGCCGACGTGCTGCTGGGCCACTACCGTGATGCCGCTCGACAGGTGGGCGTGCCGTGGGAGTACCTGGCCGCCGTACACCTCGTGGAGACGCGGATGGGACGCATTCGGGGTGTCAGCACCGCAGGCGCCCAGGGGCCGATGCAGTTCCTGCCGACCACCTGGGACATCTACGGCCAGGGCGGCGACATCAACGACCCGCGCGATGCGATCTTTGCCGCGGCCCGGCTGCTGCGGGCCAACGGCGCTCCCGGGGACATGTCCGAGGCGCTGTGGCACTACAACCCCTCCGACAGCTACGTCGGCGCGGTGACCAGGTACGCACAGCAGATCGAGCGTTCACCCTCGGCGTACGCCGGCTACTGGCACTGGCGGGTGATCTACAAGCACGTCGACGGGCCGGCGGTGCTCGAGATCGGATACCCGGGAGTCCCACCCCAGCGGCTCGGCTGACTTCCTGGGCCTACCGGCTCCGGCGTGGCACGATCACCAAGGTGAGCAGCCCGAACGAGACGCAGAACCTGCGCGACCTGGCGCGGTTGCGGCGGGTCCGGGACCGGATCGACCGCGAGTACGCGCGTCCGCTCGACGTCGAGGCGCTGGCTCGCGGCGCGCACATGTCGGCCGGCCACCTGAGTCGCGAGTTCCGTCGCGTGTACGGCGAGTCGCCGTACAGCTATCTCATGACCCGGCGGATCGAGCGCGCCAAGGCGCTGCTGCGCCGAGGCGACCTCAGCGTCACCGAGGTGTGCTTCGCGGTCGGCTGCTCCTCGCTGGGCACCTTCAGCACCCGGTTCAGCGAGCTGGTCGGGATGTCGCCCAGTGCCTACCGCGCACAATTCACCGACGACCGGGCCACGGATGCACCGGGGGAGATCCCGTCGTGCCTGTCGAAGCAGGTCACCAGACCGGTCAGGAATCGAGAAGCACGGGCCGCGACACCGCCACTAGCGTGACGCGCATGAACATCACCATTCACTACGCCTTCCTCCCGCACACCGATCCCGAAGCCTCGTTGACGTTCTACCGCGACGTCCTCGAGTTCGAGGTCCGCAACGACGTCGGCTACAACGGCATGCGCTGGCTCACCGTCGGCCCTGCCGGCCAGCCGGACACGTCCCTCGTGCTGCACCCGCCCGCCGTCGACCCCGGCATCACCGACGACGAGCGCCGCACGATCCTCGAGCTGATCGCGAAGGGCAGCTACGGCAGCGCGCTGACGTTGGCCACCGACGACCTCGACGGCCTCTTCAAGCGGCTGGTCGACAGTGGAGCGGACGTCCTGCAGGAGCCGACCGACCAGCCGTACGGCGTACGCGACTGCGCGTTCCGCGACCCGACGGGCAACCTGATCCGCATCAACGAGCTGGGCTGAGCCCAGCAGCACAACGGCATCCGCACGAGAACTCGAGAGGACGAGCATGAGCAAGGGACAGCCAGCCGCACTGGAGCCGGCCGACAGCCACGACGTGATCCGCGTGCTCGGCGCACGCGAGAACAACCTCAAGGACGTCGACGTCGAGCTGCCCAAGCGACGGCTGACGGTCTTCACCGGGGTCTCCGGGTCCGGCAAGAGCTCCCTGGTCTTCGGCACGATCGCCGCGGAGTCGCAGCGGCTCATCAACGAGACCTACAGCTCGTTCGTGCAGGGGTTCATGCCGACGCTCGCGCGCCCCGAGGTCGACCTGCTCGAGGGACTGACGACCGCGATCATCGTCGGTCAGGAGCGGATGGGTGCCGACCCACGCTCCACCGTCGGCACCGCCACCGACGCCTACGCGATGCTGCGGATCCTCTTCAGCCGGCTGGGCAAGCCGTACATCGGCTCACCACAGGCGTTCTCGTTCAACGTCGCCTCGATCAGCGGCGCCGGCGCGGTCACGATCGAGAAGGGCGGCACGACGGTCAAGGAGCGCCGCAGCTTCAGCATCACCGGCGGCATGTGCCCGCGCTGCGAAGGCCGTGGCGCGGTCAACGACATCGACCTGACCCAGCTCTACGACGAGGAGCTGTCGCTCAACGAGGGAGCGCTGACGATCCCGGGCTACAGCATGGAGGGGTGGTACGGCCGGATCTTCCGCGGCTGCGGCTACTTCGACCCGGACAAGCCGATCAAGAAGTACACCAAGAAGGAGCTGCACGACCTCCTGCACCGCGAGCCGACCAAGATCAAGGTCGACGGCATCAACCTCACCTACGCCGGCCTCATCCCGCAGATGAAGAAGTCCTTCCTGTCCAAGGACGTCGACGCCCTGCAGCCGCACATCCGCACCTTCGTCGAGCGAGCGGTGACCTTCACGACCTGCCCCGAGTGCGACGGCAGCCGGCTCAGCGCGGAGGCGCGGTCGTCGAAGATCAAGGGGATCAACATCGCCGACGCCTCCACGATGCAGATCAGCGACCTCGCCCAGTGGGTCGGAGAGCTGGAGGAACCGTCCGTGGCACCGCTGCTCGAGGCGCTCCGGGAGACCCTCGACTCGTTCGTCGAGATCGGGCTCGGCTACCTCAGCCTCAACCGTCCCTCGGGCACGCTCTCCGGCGGCGAGGCCCAACGCACCAAGATGATCCGGCACCTAGGCTCCGCGCTGACCGACGTGACCTACGTGTTCGACGAGCCCACGATCGGGCTGCACCCGCACGACATCCAGCGGATGAACGACCTGCTGCTGCGGCTGCGCGACAAGGGCAACACGGTC
>CADCUK010000159.1 GCA_902805865.1 uncultured Nocardioidaceae bacterium
CGACCGCGATCACCGAGACGTCGGAGACGCGCGCCGGGTCGGCCATCGTCATCAGGTACTTCGCCGCGGTCAGCGACTGCTTCGATCCGTCGGTCGCCACGATCACGTGCATGTCATCGCCGCTGTCACATCGGTCATCGCGGCCGCCTAGCCTCGAAGAGTCTGGTCGACGCGTACCCCTTCGGGTGGGCTCGAAAACGTCATCAGTCCGGACACGAGGCATGACGGCCGCCGACCGGGGTAACGAACTGACGTGTACGTCTCGGTGTCGAGGCTGCGGGTGGACCCCGAGCGGTCCGCCGAGCTGGTCGCGGCGTTCCGGCGTCGTGCCAGCCTGGTCGACTCGCACGCCGGCTTCGTCGACCTCCAGGTGTGGCGCTCGGACCGTGATCCTGCCGAGGTCCTCATGGTGTCGCGCTGGCTAGACCGGGACTCGTTCACGGCGTACATGAAGAGCGCCGACCACCGGGTCTCCCACGGACGCATCGACCGGGAGCTGAAGAAGGCGATCAAGCTCGAGCGGCTGGAACAACTGCAGACCTACGAGGTGGTGGCGGAGTGACGAGCCGACCGCTGCCGCCGCCCTCGGGGTTCTCCCCTCCTGCGGAGGCGGCGGTGGGCGACGGCCCGCCGCTCGACCTCGGCGCGCTCGCCCGCGAGATCTGCCGGCGCTACCAGGACGAGTTCCCCGACGACCAGGAGCGGTACGGCGACAAGGTCGCCGACTGGTGTGTGCACGACAACCAGCACCTGCTCAACTGGGCCGCCGGCGCGGTGCGCGGTGACATCGAGATGCGTCCCGAGGTCGCGTGGCTGGCCAAGGTGCTCGAGGCTCGGGACTTCCCCCTGGGCCGGCTGGTCCGCAACCTGCAGCTCGGGGCGGACGTCGTCGGTGACCGGGTCCCAGGAGCCGCGGGGCGGAGGCTCGCTGCGGTCCTGACGGACGCGGCCGAGTTCGTCGGGTCGTGCGACACGTTCCTCTGACCCCGCGGGTCAGCTAGGGAAGCAACCGCTGCACGATGCCCGTCTTGACCTCCGAGACGCGGTACTGCTCGCTCGCGTAGGCAGCGATCACGACGAGACCACCGGTCATCGCCGGCACCGCCCACTGCAGCGCCTTCAGCTGCTTCTGGGCCGCCGCCACCTCGCGGGGGGTCGAGGCGGTGGGATCGGTTCCGGACTCGGCGGGAACGGCCGCGTGCGCGGAGACCTTGCGGCCCAGCACCCGGCTGTACGCCGTGGTGCCCAGCGCGCCGACGGTCAGCACCGTCTTCAGCGCTGCCATGCTGCCGACACCTTGCTGCGCCTGCATCCGGGGCACGTCACGGGACAGCAGCCCCAGGCTGCCGACGAGGTGGGCGCCGATCGCGGCTGCGTTCACCGGGGTCCACCGGTCCCAGCCGGCGTTCGCGACCGCTCCCACGCGTGTGGGGTCGTCGGCTTCCGCGGCTGCGGCGTTGAGGGCGACGGCGTTGGCCAGGGTGCCCCCGAACCAGGCGGCGAGTCCGAGGTCGTGCAGGGCGTGGCTGAACGTGCTCTTCGCCATGTGGCTTCTCCCAGGGTGCGGTGTGGATGCGACTGACCCTTCGGTTACCCCGTGGAGGCAGGCGGAAACTGGTCTCTGCGGGCGGCAAGGAACCGGGGCAGGTTGACGGTCGCCTGCTGTCGGTCCGCGATGGAGGTGACTCCGCGGCGGACCGCCTCGAGGGCGCACTCCGAGCAACCGAGCCAGTGGAACGTCTGCGCCGAGACGCGGCCGATCACGCGCTGCCGGCACAGCGTCTGCTGCTCGTCCAGGCGTGGTGGAGCAAGGTGCTGCGTGGGTGC
This sequence comes from uncultured Nocardioidaceae bacterium, assembly GCA_902805865.1. Lineage (GTDB taxonomy): Bacteria > Actinomycetota > Actinomycetes > Propionibacteriales > Nocardioidaceae > Marmoricola_A. The sequence continues at coordinate 1,828 of CADCUK010000159.1, forward strand.
GAGGTGCACGACCGTCCTGTCCCCGGACAGCACGGTCGTCAGCAGCTGAGGCGCGGCATCCCAGACCATCTCCCATGTCTACGGGGGCATCCTGGTCGTCGACAGTGCCGATCGACCTCGGCCGGCAGGACCGGCGGCACGAACGCACGACGCGGCCCGCCCCTGGGCTGCAGGGACGGGCCGCGAGTTCGTGCTGCTGCTCTTCAGCTCCGGGCGTCAGCTCCGGTTCGTGTCGACGTCACCGTCGACCGTGATCTGCTCCTTGCGGACTTCCTCGGTGACCTGCTGCTGCTCGGTCACGGCCTCCTTGTCGAGCCGCACGCGCTCGACCGGCGTGGTGGTCTTGCCGACGACGGCGTGCTCCTCCTCGAGCACGACCTCGTGCTCCTCCTCGGAGATGGCCGGCCCGCCCTTGGCGGCGTCGACGTTCGCGTCGGTGATCGGCTCGCGCTCGACGACTGCGCGCTCCTTGGTGACCGGGACGGTCTCGGTGACCTGCTCGGTCTCGACGTACTTGCGCAGCCGGGCGCGGCCGGCTTCACGGCGCTCGGTGCCGACGTGGAGCTGCTCCTCGGACCGCGTCATCGCGTTGTCGGTCGTGGGGCCGGAGGTGTCGTGACCCACGGTCCCCTCGTGGTCGGAGACGGTGTGGTCGGTGGTGTGGTCGGTGGTGGTGTCGACCGAGGTGGTGCCGTAGTCCAGCCCGTAGTACCGGTACAGCTCCGCCTCCTCCTGCTCGCTGAGGTGGCCGTCCTCGCCCATGCGGGGAGCGTCCTTCACCTTGTCCTTGTCGAACGGCACGACGACGTCGTTGCCGGAGACGTTGGCTCCCTCGAGCGGTACGAAGCTCTCCGAGGTGCCGAAGAGGCCGGTCGAGGTGGTCACCCACTCGGGCTGCGACGTCTGGTCGTCCAGGTAGACCTGGCCGATGCTGCCGATCTTGGTGCCGTCGGTGGATACGACGTTGCCGCCGCCCTGCAGCAGCTGCTGGACCTCGTTGGTCGTGATCATGCGATCTCCTTCGTTCGGGGGTGCGGGCCGGTGCGGCTTGTGGATCCCGCACGGCTTGAACAACGTTTGTTATCTGCCCGGCGTGAGGTGGGCTAAACAGGCTGCGCCTACGCCCTCTTGCCCGTCTGGACCGGAGTTGGCCTAGACTGGGCAAACCTTGTTCACGATCAAGCAGGCCTCGAAGCTGACCGGCGTCCCGGAGGCGACCCTCCGCACATGGGAGCGCCGGTACTCCGTCGTGGCGCCGGAGCGGACCGAGGCCGGCTACCGGATCTACGGCAGCGAGGCCATCGCCGCGATCGCCGCGATGCGCAAGCTCGTCGACGCCGGCTGGTCACCTGCCGAGGCGGCGAAGGCCGTGCGCGAGGGCACGGTGCCGACCGCAGGACCCGAGCTCCCGCCGCTTCAGGGAGGGCTGCGCCTGCCGGACGGCCAGGGCAACGCCGCCACCTACATGGAGCAGTTCCTCGCCGCGGCCACCCGCATGGACATCGGCGGCATCGAGCGCAGCCTCGACCGGGGCTTCTCGCTCGGCTCCTTCGAGCACGTCGTCGACGCCTGGCTCTTCCCGACCCTCATCGCGCTCGGTGAGGGATGGGCGCGAGGAGAGATCGATGTCGCCGGGGAGCACCTCGCCAGCCATGCCGTCCTGCGGCGGCTCTCCGCAGCCTTCGACGCCGCCGGCAGCCGGTCGCGCGGGCCCGCCGTTGTCGTCGGCCTGCCTCCGGGCAGCCACCACGAGCTCGGTGCGCTCGCCTTCGGCACGGCGATCAGGAGGCGCGGCCACGACGTCCTCTACCTGGGGGCGAACGTGCCGAGCACCAGCTGGGAGGCCGCGGTGCTGGGTCACACCGCTCGGGCGGTCGTGCTGTCGGTCGTGACCGCGGCCGACCGGCCGAGTGCTGCCGCCACCGCGCAGACGCTGCTGGCGCTGCACCCTGACCTGCTCATCGCGTCGGGCGGGGGATTCGGCGGCAGCCTCGCCCGCGGCACCCACACGTTGCCGATGAGCATCGCCGACGCGGCCAACGAGCTGGACGCGCTCCTGCCCTGACGCCTGTACCTCGAGCTGCTAGTCCGTCGCCACCAGCTGCTCGATCGCGTCGTCGACGGGGATGTCCCCGCCGACGAGGTCCCACTGGTGCCGCACCGTCCTCGGGTCGTCGAGGACGGCAGCGATGACGGCTGCCACGTCGGCGCGGGTCACCTCGCCGCGCGCGGCGTCGCCGAGGGCGACGCGCCCGGTTGCCCGGTCGTCGGTGAGGCGGCCTGGCCGGACGACTGTCCAGTCGAGATCCGTGGCCCGCAGCGCAGCGTCAGCATCGCGCTTGGCCTCGACGTACGCCCGCCAGACCGGGTCGGTGTCCTCCGGCAGCGGCTCGTCGACGCCGATGGCCGAGACCTGGACGAGCCGCCGGATCCCGGCGGCCCGCGCACCGTCGATCGACTTGAGCGCGCCCTCCAGGTCGACGGTGCGCTTGCGCTCGATGTTGCCGTCCGGTCCACCACCTGCCGCGAAGACGACCGCGTCGCAGCCGGCGAAGGCGGCGGCGAACGAGTCGGCGCCCTCCTGCTCGATGTCGAGCAGCCGCACCTCTGCGCCGAGCGCCTCGAGCTCGTTCCGGTAGGAGTCCGAACGCACGAGCGCCACCGGAGTGCGCCCCCGTCGGCTCAGCTCGGTGAGGAGGTGCTGCGCGACCTTGCCGTGGCCGCCGACCACGGCGACGCGGGCTGCGGCCGTGGTGTCAGTGGTGTCGGTGATGTCCGGGAGGCTCATGGCGTCGAACCTACGCGGCAGACCTGACACCGGTGGCGCCCACTTCTGAGACGGGGTCTTGACTGTTTCAGTAAACATCTGTTCACTGACTCTTTCAGTCCGTTACCAACCCGAGACCTGGGGGCCGCCGGTGTCAGTCAGCACGAGCATTCCGTGGGAGCGCGTGAGGGCCGCGGGGTCCAGATTGACCACCCCGCTCCACCCCGACGACTATCTGTCGCTCATCAATCCGCTCTGGAGTGCGCGAGAGCTGCGCGGCCGGGTCGAGGAAGTCATCCCCGAGACCGAGGACGCGGCGACGCTCGTCATCCGCCCCGGGTGGGGCTGGCGCTACAACCACTCGCCGGGCCAGTACGTCGGCATCGGGATCCCGGTCGACGGCAAGTTCCAGTGGCGTTCCTACTCGATCAGCTCGGAGCCGCGGCGCGAGGGGCGCACGATCGCGATCACCGTGCGCGCAATGCCGGAGGGGCTGCTCTCCAGCCACCTCGTCAACGGCCTCGAGCCGGGGACCATCGTCCGGCTCGCGCTGCCCGAGGGCGAGTTCGTCATGCCCGACCCGCCTCCGGCGAAGGTGCTCTTCCTCGTCGCCGGCAGCGGGGTCACCCCTGTCATGGCGATGCTCCGGACCCTGCACCGTCGCGGCACGATGCCCGACGTCGTCATGCACTACTCCTCGCCGACCGAGGACCGGATGATCTTCCGCGACGAGCTCGACAAGCTCGAGGCGGAGCACGACGGGCTCACCCTGCACCGCCGGCTCACCGACGACGAGGGCATGTTCGAGCTCAAGGACCTCGACGAGCTCTGTCCCGACTGGCGCGAGCGCGAGACCTGGGCGTGCGGCCCGGGTCCGATGCTCGACGCGGCCGAGGAGCACTGGGACGAAGCCGGCCTCGAGAAGAAGCTGCACCTCGAGCGGTTCTCCCTCGACCTCGGGTCGCAGGGCGGCGAGGGCGGCACGATCACCTTCCGCAACTCGAACAAGACCGTCGAGGCCGACGGAGCCACCACCGTCCTCGAGGCCGGGGAGGAAGCCGGCGTCGGCATGCCCTACGGCTGCCGGATGGGCATCTGCCACACCTGCACGTTGACGCTCGTCTCCGGAGGTGTGAAGGACCTGCGCAGCGGCGAGGAGTACACGCAGCCGAACGAGCAGGTGCAGACCTGCGTGACGGCTGCGCTCGGCGACTGCACGCTCGACATCTGAGGTCTCGAGACGGGTTTCGAGACGCTCACTTCGTTCGCTCCTCAACCACCGGAGCGACCACCGACAACCGACCAGCACCCAGCACCGACCAGCACAGGAGAGACATGGCCATCGCCGACGTCAAGGAGTACTGCCACCTCACCGACGAGGAGGTCGAGCAGATCGGGCGTGAGCTCGACGACCTCCGGAAGGAGATCGAGGAGTCCCGCGGGGCCGACGATGCGGCGTACATCAACCGCATGATCAAGATCCAGCGCGGCCTCGCCGCGGGTGGTCGGGTAGCGCTGCTCTTCAGCAACAAGAAGCCGGCCTGGGCGGCGGGCGCCGCCATGCTCGGGATCGCGAAGATCCTCGAGAACATGGAGATCGGCCACAACGTCATGCACGGCCAGTGGGACTGGATGAACGACCCGGAGATCCACTCCAGCAACTGGGAGTGGGACACCGCGCAGCCGGCTGAGCAGTGGAAGCACTCGCACAACTACATCCACCACCAGTTCACCAACGTCCTCGGGTATGACAACGACATCGGCTACGGCGTCCTCCGGATGGCGCGCGAGCAGCGGTGGCACCCGTACTACCTCGGCCAGCCGGTCTACAACGCGCTGCTCGCCTCGCTCTTCCAGTGGGGCGTCGCGCTCCACGACCTGGATCTCGAGCGGATCCGCAAGGGCAAGAAGGACCCGAAGGAGATGAAGCGCCAGCTCAAGCAGATCGGCCGCAAGATCCGCGGACAGATCCTCAAGGACTACGTCGTCTACCCGGCCTTGAGTGGGCCGAACTGGAAGACCACGATGACCGCCAACGCGACCGCGAACCTGATGCGGAACCTGTGGTCGTACATGATCATCTTCTGTGGCCACTTCCCCGACGGTGCGATGCACTTCACCAAGGAGGAGCTCGAGGACGAGACCCGCGAGGAGTGGTACCTCCGTCAGCTGCTCGGCTCGGCGAACTTCGAGGGCGGCCCGCTGCTCCACATCATGGCGGGCAACCTCGGCTTCCAGATCGAGCACCACCTGTTCCCGGACCTGCCGAGCAACCGCTACCCGCAGATCTCCGGGCGGGTGCGCGCCCTGTGCGACAAGTACGACCTGCCCTACACGACGGGTCCGCTGCACCGTCAGTACGGCCAGGTGATCCGCACGATCATGAAGCTGTCGCTGCCGAACCACATGACCAAGGACCTCAACCCGACGCAGCCCGAGCGCTCCGACACCGACAACCAGTACGAGCGGGACCTGAGGCGCAAGTCGGACGCCGAGCGGCAGCCTCGTCGCACCGAGCTCGGCGGCTGGTCGCGTGGCGGCAAGCAGCGGATGCACGACTGATGGATCCCGCACCCCGACCCTTCGCCGAGCTGCCGCTGGACGAGGAGCTGGGCACCCCGGTTCCGTTCGCGTGCGGCACCGGTGACGCTTCCGGGGCTGCGCCCTCCGCTCGAAAGCTCGACCACGAGCGGGTGACGCAGTGTGCCCTGAGCCGCATCTGCGGCGTGTGCGGCTCAGGGCTCGGCCGGCCGATCGCGTTCCTGGGCAGCCCGCAGGAGGAAGGACGCAACGCGTTCCACTTCCCGCCGGCCCACCTGGAGTGCGCCGAGCAGCTGCTCGCGGTGTACGCCGAGGTGCGTGGCTCGGTCCTCGGGCAGACGGAGCCGTTCGACCAGTGGGTGATCGTCACCACCGGCGGGTTCGAGTACGTCCGAGGCCGCCGCCAGGACGTGGACCGCCGGCCGACGTTCGAGCCGAACTCGGTGCTCGAGGAAAGGCGCCTCGGCTAGCCCGATTAGGCTCAGGGCATGGCCGTCAAGCGCACCGACGCCCTCGACCGCTACCGGAGGCACATCACCGCGGAGTGGGACGCTGCCGCGCTCTACAACGGGTTGGCAGACCTGAGTCGGGGCCGTCGCAAGGACGTCCTGGCAGAGCTCGCCGGCATCGAGGAGAAGCACGCGGCGTTCTGGTCCGACAAGATGGTCGAGCACGGCGGCACCCCGCCGGATCGCGACGAGTTCAGCCCCAGCGAGCGGACCCTGTCGTTGCTGGACACGGCCCGCCGCTACTCCACCGACCTGGTGCTGCCGATCGTCGAGCAGGACGAGCGCGACGCGGTCGACGACTACAAGGCGGAGCCCGACGCGCCGGCCTTCATGCTCGAGGACGAGGCAGGCCATGCCCGCGCGCTGGCCGAGCTCCTGAAGGAGAGCGCCGACGCGGTCGGCAGCGACCCCACCGACGAGGGTTGGCACCGCACCGACAAGTCCGGGGCGCTGCGCGCCGGGATCTTCGGCATCAACGACGGGCTGGTCAGCAACACCGCCCTGGTCATGGGCTTCGCCGGCGCGGGCGCCGGGCGGGAGACCGTGCTCTTCGCGGGGTTGGCGGGGCTGCTCGCCGGGGCGTTCTCGATGGCCGCCGGCGAGTACATCTCGATGGTCAACCAGCGCGAGGCGTTCGAGCGGGAGATCGAGCTCGAGCGCGAGGAGATCGAGCTGCACCCCGAGGACGAGCAGCGTGAGCTCGAGCTGATCTACGAGGCGAAGGGGTTGGACCGCGCGGTCGCGGCGGAGGTCGCAGCCGGCGTGATGAGCGACAAGGAGGTCGCCCTCGACACCATGGCCCGCGAGGAGCTCGGCCTCGACCCCGACGACCTCGGCTCGCCGTACGGCGCTGCGGTGTCCAGCTTCCTGGCGTTCTCGCTGGGGGCGGTCCTCGTGGTGCTGCCGTACCTCGTCGCCGGCGGCACGGTCGCGTTCGTCGTCGCGGTGGTCCTGGCGCTGCTGGCGCTGGCCACCGTCGGAGGGGTGATGGCCCGGCTCAACGGCCGTGCGCCGGCCCGCGGTGTCGCCCGTCAGGTCGCGGTCGGGGTCGCAGCCGCGGGCGGGACGTACCTGTTCGGGACGCTGTTCGGCGTCACGGTCGGCTGATCTCGGAGCCCGGGCCATTCCCATCCGGGGCGGGACGGTCCACAATCGACCCATGAACCCGTGCGTCGTGCCGCTGCCGTCGCACGGTGACGTGTTCCTCGACGCGCGCGGCACCAAGCGCGGCATGCGCGTCAGCTGGCACCACGAGGCCGGTCTGGTCGTGGTCTCACTGTGGCGTGCGGACACCTGCGTCGGCACTCTGCAGCTGCCGCACGACGAGGTGCCGAGGCTCATCGCCGTGCTGAGCGAAGGGCTCGCCGAGGGGTACGTCGACGGCCCGACACGCAGCCAGGTGTCCTGACCCTGCACGTCGTCGTCATGGGGGTCTCCGGCACGGGCAAGTCCACGGTCGCTGCAGCCCTCGCCGACCAGCTCGGGTGGGAGCTCGTCGAGGGGGACGACCTGCACCCGCCCAGCAACGTGGAGAAGATGACGGCCGGCGAGCCGCTGACCGACGCGGACCGCGCGCCCTGGTTGGAGCGCGTCCGGGAGCGGGCCGTCCAGCTCACCGACGGCGGGGAGAGCTCGGTGATCACCTGCTCGGCGCTCAGGCGGAGCTACCGCGATGCGCTGAGGGCCGGGGCAGCGTCGATGTTCTTCGTCCACCTGGCAGGCAATGAGGACGTGCTGGCCCGTCGGATGGCCGGGCGGGAGGGGCACTTCATGCCGACCGGCCTGCTGCGGTCGCAGCTGGACACCCTCGAGCCGCTCGAGGGCGACGAGGACGGTGTCCAGGTCGATGTCGCCGGGACCGTCGAGGACGTCGTCGCCGTCGTGCAGGCTGCGGTCGCGGCACGGTTGAGCAGGTAGGGCGGGCGCCGGTCAACCGGCGAGGTGCCCCCACCGGTCCGACAGCTCCGCCCAGGGACCGACGGCCGCCACCTGCCCCTCGACGAGGACGACGACCCGGTCGGCCTGTGCCAGGGCGGCACGCTTGGAGGTGGCCCCGATCACCGTGGCGCCCCGCTCCCGCAGCGAGCCCCACAGCTCGATCTCGGTCGCGGAGTCGAGCGCCGAAGAGACGTCATCGGCCAGCAGCAGCTCGGCGTCGCAGGCCAGCGCCCGCGCCAGCGCGAGTCGTTGCACCTGTCCACCGGACAACCGGACGCCCCGGTGACCGACCAGTGCGTCGGCCCCGCCGGCCGACGCGACGTCGGAGCCCATCCGCGCGGCTTCCAGCGCCGGTAGGACGGCTCGCTGCGGATGGTCCAGCCGCACGTTGTCGGTGAAGGTGCCGGAGAGGACGCGGGGGACCTGGGCGACGTACGCGACCCGGCCCGGCCGCAGGAACGTCTGGGGGTCGTCGACGGGCTCGCCGTTCCAGCAGATCTCGCCGGTGCTGGTCACGAGTCCCGCCAGCGCGGAGAGCAGGCTGGACTTCCCTGATCCGACCTGGCCCAGCAGCAGCACCAGCTCGTGGGCGCCCACCGTGAGGTTCACGTCGGTGGCTCCGAGGGTGCCGTCGTCGTGGACCGCGGTGAGCCCGACGAGCTCCAGGGTGCGCAGCGTGTCGTGGACCGCGGGCGGCGGAACCGGTGCTGTCCCGTGCACCAGGTCGACGCCGTCCGGCACGTGCATGAGATCACCGCCGCCGGCGAGCCGGCTCGTCGCGTCCATCCAGGCCCGGGTGCCAGGAGCCTCGGTGATGACCGCGCCGGCGACCCTGCCGAACCAGTCGAACCCGGCGACCGCGCCGGCGACGAGCAACGCGGTGGCGAGCCCCCACTGGCCGCTGACCAGCAGCGCCCACGCGGCCACCACCCCGCCCTGGACCATCACGATCGGGACGCCGTCGAGCATGGCCTGGACACGGTGCTCACGGACCGCCGCGTCGACCCGGCCGCTGTCGACCCGGCGCAGGTGCGCGTGCACGCTCGGGGTCGACGCCGCCAGCTTCACGGTCCGCACCGAGTCCAGGGCCGAGACGAGCGAGCGCCCGAACTCGGCGCGGGCGGTCGCGGAAGCCGCAGCCGAGCGACCGGCCAGGGGGCGGCCGAGGGACGAGGCCAGTGCGGAGCCCACCATCACGACGAGGAGGACCGCGCCGGCCAGCCAGCTCTGGGCGAGCACTGCGGTGAGCCCGGCGATGGCGAGTCCCATCGCCAGGTCGACCCAGCGGTCGGCGTACCGCGCCAGCCGGTCGGCGTCCATCGTCCGCGCCACCGCCTCCCCGGGCGGGGTCCGCTCCAGGCGGTGCTGCGCGGTCTGGCCGACCAGGACGGCCGAGCGGACCCGGAGCATCACCGAGATCCACCACCGCGGGTAGCGGCGGAACGCCTCGGCGAGGAAGAGGGGCGAGACGAGGAGGGAGACAACGAGTGCCGCGGTCAGCTCGACGGGGGTCTCGCCTGCTTGGAGCGCTACGACGAGGTGCCCCCAGATCCAGCCCGTGAGGGCTCCGAAGGCACCGGAGACCGCTGAGGCCAGGAACAGCACGATGCTGACGAGCCCCCAGTGCGGCTCGACGAGCAGCACCGACGTGGTCGCGCGGGTCAGGCTCGGGACCGGGGCGATGTGCGGTGGCGCGGGAGGTTCACCGGTACGCCGCGCCGTGCCGACCTGGTCGCCGGCCGCGAGCCCGACCACCTCGGGCTCGAGCGGCTCCTCGACCTCGGCGGAGGCCGCGAGCAGCGTCCGGAACGGCCCGGGCTCCGCGGCCAGCACGCCGCGCCGCCCCTGCTGCACCACCCGGCCGCCGTCGAGCACCGCCACCAGCTCGGCGCGCTCGGTCGTCGACAGCCGGTGCGCGACGAGGAGACCGGTCCGGCCGGCGAGCAGCCGCTCGGCGGCCCGCACGACGTGGGTCTCGGTGACCCGGTCCATCCGGGCGGTCGCCTCGTCGAGGACGACCACCCGGACGTTGCGCACCAGCAGCCGGGCGAAGGCGACGAGCTGCTCCTCTCCCGACGACAGGGTCGTGCCGCCTGGGCCGAGCACCGTGTCGAGGCCCTGGGGAAGTCCGGCAACCCAGTCGTCGAGGCCCAGCTCGACGATCGCTCCCTCGACCTCGGCGCGGGGCACCGGCCGGAAGAGCGCGACGTTCTCCGCGAGCGTGCCGGCCAGGATCTCGGTCCGCTGGGTCACCACCCCGACCGCGCCGCGGAGCTCCTGCAGGTCGAGGTCGAGGACGTCCACGCCGCCGAGGAGCACGGAGCCGCGCTCCGGCTCGACCGCCCGCGACAGCAGGGAGGCCAACGTGGACTTGCCCGAGCCGGTGCGCCCGACGAGGGCGCACGTGGTGCCTGCCGGCACGTGCAGCTGGACCTGCTGGAGGGCGAAACGCCCTTCCTCGTAGGCGAAGTGCAGGTCCTCGAAGCGGACGGTCAGCTGACCCTCGGGCAACGCCGCGCCGCCGACGGGCTCGCGTTCGGCGCCGAGCAGCGCGCGCAGCCGCAGCACCGCGCCGAAGCCTGCCTGCAGGTCGGGGAGGTGCCGCGCGAGCATGTCGACCTGGCCGACGAACGTCGTGGTGACGATGAAGAGCGTCACCAGCGCAGCGGTGTCGAGCCGGTCGTCGGAGACGAGGGCGACACCCAGCACGGCGGTCGCCGCGAGCACGGCGTGCAGCAGCGTGCCGGTGCGCCGGCCGATCCGGCTCTCCAGTCCGAGGACGACGGCGAAGCGACGGTGGACCTCGGACGCGATCTCGGTGCATCGGCGTACGACGTGGGCCTGGCCGAGGGTCGCGCGCAGGTCGTCCCGCGCGGCGACGCCCTCCTCCAGGGCGGCTGCGTGGTCGGTCCAGGCGATCTCCTCCTCGACCTTGCGGGCCGAGACCTGCGGCAGCAGGGGACGCGCCACGGCCACCGCTGCCCACCCGGCCAGCGGGAACAGGACGAACGCCGGCCACCAGGTGCTGCCCGCGACGATCCAGAGCGGCCCCGAGGCGAGCAGCGTCCGGATCGCCTGCCAGGCGCTCTGCCGCAGCAGCGTGCCGACCTCGTGCGTGTCGTCGTCCACGCGGTCCAGCACCTCACCGACGGCCTGGTCGTTCAACGCCGACAACGGCTGGTGCATCGCGGCGTCGAGCAGGTCGGCCCGGAGCCTGCCCTCGGCTCGGTCGACGGCGCCGGCCCAGAGCGTCCGGCCGAGGGTGTCCAGGACTGCCCCGCCGACGACGCAGAGTGCCAGCAGCTGGACCAGCGTGGCGCTGGCCTGCTCGGCCAGCCGGCCTGCAACCAGCGACCCGAGCGAGATCCCGACGGCGGCGACGGCGGACGCCAGCAGGGCCAGGCCGGCGACCGGGCTGCGCAGCCTGCGCAGGTCCACCCCGCGCTCCGGACCCGGTCGCGGGACCGCGCTGGGGGTCGCCCGCCGGGTCTCGAGCTGGGTGGAGGACACCGTTCCGAGCCTACGTTCCGGGGGTGGTCCCCGTCGCACGCATTTACGGCCCCGAGCCGGTCGAGCTCCGCGCCCGCTGCCTGACGGTCAGCCCTCCGGGGCGTCCTTCTCCGCGTCGTCGGTCGTGAGCCGCGGGCCGTCGCCCGACCACTGCCAGTTGCGGACCTCCGGCATGTCCTCGCCGTGGGTGCGGACGTAGCGCCGGTGCTCGATGAGCTTGTTCTTGAGCTGCTCGCGGGCATGCCCGGCCACGCCGCTCAACCGGGGCACCCGGTCGATGACGTCGATCGCGAGGCTGAACCGGTCGACCTGGTTCAGCACGGTCATGTCGAACGGCGTCGTGGTGGTGCCCTCCTCCTTGTAGCCGCGGACGTGGAGGTTCTCGTGGTTCTTGCGCCGGTAGGTCAACCGGTGGATGAGCCACGGATAGCCGTGGTAGGCGAAGATCACCGGCTTGTCGGACGTGAAGAGCGAGTCGAAGTCGTTGTCCGGCAGCCCGTGCGGGTGCTCGGTGTGGTCCTGCAGCCGCATCAGGTCGACCACGTTGACGAAGCGGATCCGCAGATCGGGGAAGAACCCGCGGAGGATCTCCACGGCGGCCAACGCCTCCATCGTCGGGACGTCGCCGGCGCCGGCGACCACGACGTCGGGCTCGCCGCCCTCGTCGTTGCTCGCCCAGTCCCAGATGCCGATGCCCTTCGTGCAGTGCACGACCGCCTGGTCCATCGTCAGGTACTGCAGCGCCGCCTGCTTCCCGGCGACGATGACGTTGACGTACTGCTTCGAGCGCAGGCAGTGGTCGGCCACCGACAGCAGGGTGTTGGCGTCCGGCGGCAGGTAGACCCGGACGACCTCCGCCTTCTTGTTGACGACGTGGTCGATGAACCCCGGGTCCTGGTGGGAGAACCCGTTGTGGTCCTGGCGCCACACGTGTGAGGTGAGCAGGTAGTTCAGCGACGCGATCGGCTGCCGCCACGGGATGTCGTCGGTCGTCTTCAACCACTTCGCGTGCTGGTTGAACATCGAGTCGATCACGTGGATGAACGCCTCGTAGCACGAGAACAACCCGTGACGGCCGGTCAGCAGGTAGCCCTCGAGCCACCCCTCACACATGTGCTCCGAGAGCACCTCCATGATCCGGCCCTCGGGCGCCAGGTGGTCGTCGTCCGCGGTGATCTCGGCGTTCCACGTGCGGTCGGTGACGTCCATGACGTCCTGGAGCCGGTTCGAGCTGTTCTCGTCCGGGGCGAAGAGCCGAAAGTTCGTCATGTTGCGGCGCATCACGTCGCGCAGGAACGTCCCGAGCACCCGGGTCGACTCCACGGCTCCGCTGCCGGGCCGCTCCACCTCCACGGCGTACCGGTCGAAGGAGGGCAGCCGCAGGTCGCGCAGCAGCGTCCCGCCGTTGGCGTGCGGCGTCGCGCTCATCCGCCGGGTGCCGCCGGGGTGGAGCCGCGCGATGTCCTCGGCCGGGTGGCCACTCTCGTCGAAGAGGTCCTCCGGCTTGTAGCTGCGCAGCCAGTCCTCGAGCACCTTGCGATGCGCGTCGTCGCCCCGGGCGTCCGCGAACGGCACCTGGTGCGACCGCCAGTTGCCCTCGACCGGCTTGCCGTCGACGCGGTCGGGGCCCGTCCAGCCCTTGGGCGAGCGCAGGATGATCATCGGCCAGGGGCGGCGGGCGACGGGGCGGCGCGAGGTGCGCGCCTCCTTCTGGATCGTGGCGATCTCGTCGAGGCACCGGTCGAGGGTGGCGGCGAACGCCTGGTGCATCGAGTCCGGGTCGTCACCGGAGACGACGTACGGCGTGTGGCCGTAGCCGCGCATCAGGGCGAGGAGCTCCTCCTCCGGGATCCGGCTGAGCACCGTGGGGTTGGCGATCTTGAACCCGTTGAGGTGCAGGATCGGCAGCACAGCCCCGTCGCGGCGCGGGTCCACGAACTTGTTGGAGTGCCAGCTGGTGGCCAGCGGGCCGGTCTCGGCCTCGCCGTCACCGACGACCGCGGCGACGACCAGGTCGGGGTTGTCGAAGGCCGCGCCGTAGGCGTGGAACAGCGCGTAGCCGAGCTCGCCGCCCTCGTGGATGGACCCAGGTGTCTCGGGTGCGACGTGGCTCGGGATGCCACCGGGGAACGAGAACTGCGTGAAGAGCCGGTCCAGCCCCTCGAGGTCCTGCGACACCTCCGGGTAGACCTCGGAGTACGTGCCCTCGAGGTAGGCCGCGGCCACCAGTCCGGGGCCGCCGTGGCCCGGGCCGATGATGTACATCATCTCGAGGTCGCGCTGGCTGATCGCGCGGTTCAGGTGCGCGTACATGAAGTTCAGCCCCGGCGTGGTGCCCCAGTGGCCCAGCAGCCGCGGCTTCACGTGCTCGGGCCGCAGCGGGTCGCGCAGCAGCGCGTTCTCCATCAGGTAGATCTGCCCGACGGACAGGTAGTTCGCTGCACGCCACCAACGGTCGATGCTGCGCAGTGCCGCCTTGTCCAGGGGCTTCCCGCTGATCGTGCTCCGGGTCTTCGTGCGGGCCATCTGGGTCGCCTTTCGTCACTTCCGGGCTGGCGCGAGCAGGAGCCCATCCTCGGGCATCGTCGGCATCCTGGCGAGATCGACGTCGTGGCTCGACGCGACCCGGTGCTCAACGGCTGCGAGCACCCGGACGGTCTCGGCCAGCAGGAGAACGGTGAACGGCTCGCCCGGGCACCGGTGCCCCGTCGGCAGCCCGCCGCCTTGGGGCAGGAAGTCGAACGGCCCCGGTTCGTCGCGGAGGAAACGCTCCGGGGTGAAGCGCTCGGGCTGGTCCCAGAGCGCCGCCGCCTGGTCGGTGCCCCAGACGTCCAGGACGATCCGGTCGCCCTTGCGCAGCTCCACCCCGTCGTGGGTCGTACGGCGACGCAGCTTGCCGGCCAGCACCGGCACGAAGGGGGTGGACCTGCGCACCTCCTCGGCGAAGGCGACGTGGTGGGTGCCGGTCGTCGGGCTGTCCAGCTGCGCCCGCCACCGGGGCGCCTCGTCGAGGTACAACGCCGCCCACATGCCCAGCCAGGACACCGCGATGGTGGGGCGCAGCACGTTCAGCAGCTCGACCGCGGCGGTGGTGTCGTCGAGGTCGGAGGCAGCGAACAGTGCCAGCGCGCTGCCCTCCGGCGGCCGGTGGCGCCCCTGGCGCACGGACCTGATGTGCCGCCTGGCCCACCGGTCGGCCCGTGCCCGGGCGAGCCAGGCCCGGGGGTAGCGCCTCGGACCGCCGCCGAAGCCGTTGACGATCTGGGCCAGCTCGCGGCTCCACCTCCGCCGCTCGGCCGCGGAGAGGTCGAGCCCGGCCCACTCCATCACCGAGTCGCCGTACACGTCGACGAGCTCGTCGAAGACGCGCACGGACTGTCCGGCCCACCCTGCGGCGCGCTCCTCGAGGCGGGCGGTGGTCGACTCCACGAGCGCCCGCACGTGCTCGGGCCCGAGCACGTCGAAGAACAGCTGCTTGCGCCGGTCGTGAGCGTCGTCGTCGAGCCCGTGTATCGCGCCGCGGCCGAATAGCAGCCCGCGCAGGGCGAGCGGGACGGCCCCGGTCCTCTGCACCATCGACTCGTCGTAGAAGAGCTCCGCGCCGCCCGGCCCGCGGACGACGACCGCCCGGCGGCCGGCCATCCGGGTGGCGTAGGTGTCGCCGCCACCACGGTCCCGCCGGTCCAGCTCGACCGCGCCGTAGCCCTCACGGAGCAGCCGGACGGCCAGGTCCGTCATGGCGTCAGGACCACCTTGAGGCACTCGTCGGCCTTCTGCTGGAAGACCTTGTACATCTCGGGCGCCTCGTCGAGTCCCACCCGGTGGGTGGCGAGCGTCTCCAGCTCCAGGACGTCCTCGGGCTGGTTGACGATCTCCATCAGCTCCTCGGTCCACTGCTTGACGTGGCACTGGCCCATCTTGAGCGTGAGCCCCTTGTCGAACATGTCCATCATCGGGAACGGGTCGGCGCTGCCCCCGTAGACCCCGCTGATCGAGACGGTCCCACCACGCCGTACGGCGTCGAAGGAGGTGTAGAGCGCGTCGAGCCGGTCGATCCCCACGCGCTCGATCATCGGCTGGGCCAGGGCCTTCGGCAGCCGGCTGGCCATCCCGATGACCTTCTCCGCGATCGGGTTGCCGTGCGCCTCCATGCCGACCGCCTCGAGGACGCCGTCGGCGCCGCGGCCGTCGGTGAGGTCACGCACTGCGTCCGGGACGTTGTCGACCGCCGTCAGGTCGATCACCTGGGCGCCGGAAGCCTGGGCTTTGGCCAGCCGGTCGGGGACCATGTCGACGCCGATGACCTGTTCGATGCCCATCTGGCGTGCCGCGCGGACCGCGAGCAGCCCCACGGGGCCGAGCCCGACGACCGTGATCGAGCCGCCCTCGGGCACCTCGGCGTACTTCAACCCCTGCCAGGCGGTGGGGAGGATGTCGGACAGGTAGAGGAACCGCTCGTCGGGCATCTCGGAAGGCAGCTTCACCGGACCGAAGTCGGCGTGCGGCACGCGGACCCGCTCGGCCTGGCCGCCGGGGACCGCGCCGTACAGGCTGGTGTAGCCGAAGAGGCTCGCGCCCTTGCCCTGGTCCCGGTTCTGGGTGGTCTCGCACTGGGCGAACAGGCCGCGGGAGCACATCCAGCAGCTGCCGCAGGAGATGTTGAACGGCACCACGACGCGGTCGCCCACCTGGAGGTTCGTGACCCCCGAGCCCACCTCCTCGACGATGCCCATGAACTCGTGGCCGAGCACGTCGCCCGGCGTGAGGTACGGCGCGAGGACCTTGTACAGGTGCAGGTCGGAGCCGCAGATGGCGGTCGACGTCACGCGGACGACGGCGTCCGTCGGCTGCTCGATCCGGGGATCGGGCACCTCGGTGACCTTGACGTCCTCGATGCCTTGCCACGTCAGTGCGCGCATGCGCCTGCCTCCTCGTCCTCGGGTGCTGTGGGTGCTCTGGGTGCGATGTCCTCTGGACCTACCCGCCGCCGGGGTTTCGGAACCCAGGTGCCGGGCACCGAGAGGGGGACACACGACCGAGGGAGAGCCGATGAGCGACCAGACGACGCAGGGCGGCGACGGCGAGGACCAGCAGCCGCGGGAGCACCCGCAGGACCCGTCCGAAGGCGCCCCCGACGACCAGGCACCGGACACCCGCGTGCACTCGCAGGACCCGGCCGAGGGCGGCGACGACAGCTCCGCCACCGACTGAGGATGGCCGGCCCGGATCAGACCCCTCACGCGGCCAGGTTCGACCTCACCGGCAAGACCGCCGTCGTCACCGGTGGCTCCCGCGGCATCGGGATGATGATGGCGCGCGGCCTGCTGCAGGCCGGTGCCGCTGTCGTCATCAGCTCACGCAAGCCCGATGCCTGCGCCGAGGCTGTCGAGCAGCTCGCCGAGCTCGGCGACGTGCGTGCCGTGCCTGCGGACCTCTCGTCCCACGAGGAGTGCCGGAGGCTGGCCGACGAGGTGACCAGCGCTGCCGCATCCGTCGACGTGCTGGTGAACAACGCGGGGGCGAACTGGGGCGAGGCGCTGGAGACCTTCCCGCCTGCGGCCTGGGACCGCGTGCTCGACCTCAACCTCAAGTCGCCCTTCTGGCTGGTGCAGTCGTTCCTGCCGGCGCTCCGGGCAGCCGGGACCGCGGACGACCCGGCCCGGGTGATCAACGTCGGGAGCATCGACGGCATCCACGTCCCGCCGCTGCCGACGTACGCCTACACCAGCAGCAAGGCCGCGCTGCACCAGCTGACGCGGCACCTCGCCAAGGAGCTCGGCCCGCAGCACGTCACCGTCAACGCCGTCGCCCCGGGCCCGTTCCCGTCCAAGATGATGGCCGCGACGCTCGATGCGTTCGGGGAGGAGATCGCCGCGGCAGCACCGTTGCGTCGGATCGGCCGCGACGACGACATGGCGGGGATCGCAGTCTTCCTCGCCAGCCGCGCGGGGGCCTACGTCACCGGCGCCGTCATCCCCGTCGACGGCGGGATCGCCACGACCGCCGGGGGTCTCTGAGCCAAACCCGGCCGACTGAGACGCCGTACGCCCGCCCTTGCGGGCAGGTCGTGCGGGTGAGCGAGCGCTGGGGCGCACTCTGGCCCGCGCGACCCCTTGCCTGTGGAGACGGGCTGCGGGAACGGCCGGTGAGCCAGCACGCTGTCCCGGTGCAGGTGGACTGGCGACAGCTCGCGGAGTGGCAGTGCGGCTTGGTGTCCCGCCGTCAGCTCAACGCTGCAGGCGTCGACCGCTTCCTGGTGCGGAACCGGGTGGCGGCCGGCCGGTGGACGACCGTCGGGCCGATGGTGGTCGCCACCTTCACCGGCGGACTGACGTGGGAGCAACGGAGCTGGGTCGGGCACCTGCACGCAGGACCCACGTCGCTGGTCGCGGGACTCGCAGCTGCACGCATCCGTGGCCTCCGGGGCTGGGAGCGGGACGACATCGAGGTGCTGGTCCCTGTCGGCACCGAGATCTCACCCCTCGAGGGGTACACGTTCAGCCGCACGCGGCGTGACCTGGCGGCGATGGCCGGTCATGGCATCCACGGCCACGTGGCTCGTCTCGAGCCTGCGATCCTGCTCCGTGCCGCGTCGGGCCTGCCGGAGCGTGCCGCGGGTGGACTGCTCGCCAGTGCGGTGCAGCAGAAGGCTGGTGTCGGGCGACCAGCTCCTCCGATGGCTGCCCCGACTGCAGCCGCTGCCGAGAGCCAGGCTGCTGCGAGCGGTGCTGCTCGACATCTGCGGCGGTGCCGAGTCGATGGCCGAGGTCGACCTCGGCCGGGTGTGCCGGCGCAGCGGGCTCGCTCCGCCGGACCGGCAGCGTCGACGCAAGGACCGGAGCGGGAGGTGGCGGTGGACCGACGCCGAGTGGGACCTGCCCGACGGTCGCACGCTCGTGCTCGAGGTCGACGGCGCGTTCCACATGGAGGTGCAGCACTGGGTCGCGGACATGAAGCGGCAGCGGCGGATCAGCACGGCCGGACGCACCGTCGTACGAGCCACGTCGCTGGAGCTGAGACTGGAGCCCCAAGGCGTCGTCGACGACCTGCGCGCGTTGGGCGTACCAACGGGGAGGAGGTCGCGCGGGTGAGCGAGCGCCCCGGCGCACTCTGACCCGCACGACCCCGTGACCTGCGCGGGGAGCGGTGCCCGGGGTCGTGAACAATGGCCGCCATGACTGGGACCGACACCGCCTGGCACGCCTCGGGCGACTACGAGGACATCCGCTACGCGACCACCGACGACGGGATCGCGAAGATCACGATCAACCGGCCGGAGGTCCACAACGCCTTCCGGCCGCAGACGCTGATCGAGGTCTCCGCAGCGCTGACGGTCGCCCGGGAGGACGAGTCGGTCGGCGTCATCATCCTGACCGGCGAGGGCGGACGCGCGTTCTGCTCCGGCGGCGACCAGCGGGTCCGCGGGGACAGCGGCTACAAGACCGACGAGAACGCGACGGGCCGGTTCCACGTCACCGACCTGCACGTGCAGATGCGCCGCTGCCCGAAGCCGATCGTCGCGATGGTGGCCGGCTGGGCCATCGGCGGCGGGCACGTCCTGCACCTGGTCTGCGACCTCACGATCGCCGCGGACAACGCCCGCTTCGGCCAGGTCGGCCCGAAGGTCGGCTCGTTCGACGGCGGGTACGGCGCGAGCATCCTCTCCGACCTGGTGGGGCCGAAGAAGGCCAAGGAGATCTGGTTCCTCTGCCGCCAGTACGACGCGCAGCAGGCGCTCGACATGGGGCTCGTCAACACCGTGGTGCCGCTGGCCGACC
>CADCUK010000160.1 GCA_902805865.1 uncultured Nocardioidaceae bacterium
CGGCCCGAGCACCTCGATGAAGAGGCACGGGAGGATGCAGAAGATCAGGGGGATCAGGATCTTGATGGCCACTTTCTGCGCCTGCTCCTCGGCTCGTTGCCGCCGCTTCGTGCGGATCTCCCGGGACTGTACCCGCAGGACGTGGGCCACGGGGATTCCCAGCGCGTCGGCCTGCACCATCGAGGAGACGAATCCCTTGACGTCGGCCACGTGGGTGCGGTCGCCGAGCGCGCGGAGCGCGGCGCCACGGCCGAGGCCGATCTGCATCTCCTGCAGCACGCGGGCGAACTCGTCGGACAGCGGGCCGTCGGTGTTCCGGGCGACCTGGGCGAGGGCGGCGTCGAAGCCGAGACCGGACTCCACCGAGATCGTCAGCAGGTCGATGGCGTCGGGCAGTGCCCGCTCGATCTTCTGCGTGCGGTCGTAGCCCTTCTGGTACAGGTACATGTTCGGCGCCATGTAGCCGGTCACCGACAGGAGCATGACGCCACCGAGCGTGGTCAGGAAGCCGAAGCCGAGGAGCATCGTGACGACCAGGCCGAGGACGAGCGCCGCGATGAAGCCGACGAACTTCAGCGAGGTGACGCGGTCCACGGTCCAGCCGGGCGGGTTGCCGGCGAGCTCGAGCTTGTGACGGATCCGATCGGCGTGGTCGGCGGGCGTCAGCTTGCGGCCGAGCCCGAGTGACTTGTTCAGCAGCGGGGTGAGGACGCGCTCCTCGAAGCTCGGCTCGAGCTCCTTGCGCAGCTCCTTCGGTGCGGCGGAGAACGCGTTGAGCACCGCGAGCGACTTGCTCACACCCGAGGCCTCGTTGGTGAAGACGCCGATCGCGGTCAGCGCCAGGAAGATCGCGCCGAAGATGCCGAGAAGTCCGGCGATCAGGAAGAGGGAGCTCATGTCAGACGTCCACCTTTACGACCTTCTTCATCCAGAAGATGCCTGCCGTGAGGAGCACGCCCATCACGGTGAGCATCACCCAGCCGAGGGGGCTGGTGTACATCGGCTGCAGGTACGTCGGGTTCGCCAGCGCCAGGTAGGCCATGAACCCCGGGGGCAGCCCGCCGAGGATCCACACCGAGAGCCGCCCCTCGGCTGACAGGGTCTGCACCTGTCGCTGCAGGTACTCGCGCTCCCGGATCGTCTCGGCGACCTTGTTCAGCAGCTCGGACAGGTTGCCGCCCACCTCGCGCTGGATGCGGATGGCCATCACGACCCACTCGAAGTCGACGCTCTGCATCCGCTCGGCGACGCCGGTCAGCGCCTCCTCGATCTCGATGCCGAGCCGGGTCTCCACGAGCGCGCGGCGGAACTCGCCGGCCATCGGGTCCGTGCCCTCGCGCACGACGGTGTCCACCGACTGCGCGAGCGAAAGCCCGGCCGACAGCGACCCGGCCATCAGCTGGAGGGTGTCGGCGAGCTGGTTGTTGAAGGCCTTGACCCGGCGCTTCCTCTTGATCATCAGGAACAGCCAGGGCAGGACCACGCCGAGGAACAGCCCGATGAGCATGAAGAGGAGGTTGCCGCCGCCGAGCAGGAGGCTGAGGACACCGAAGCCGAGGGCGAAGCCGAAGTGGATCAGCAGCCACTCGGCCGGCTTGAGGGCGAGCCCCGCCGCCTCCATCCGCTTCACGAGCGCGACCTCCAGCCCCTTCTGGCCGTCCAGCACGCTCTCGGCCACCGCGACGGCCTGCTGGGCCACCGAGGAGGAGTCGGTCTCGGTCTTCGCCGCCGCGAGCTTCTTGGCACCGCTGCGGGTGTAGGCCTCGATCCGGCGGTCCAGCGAGCTCTGCTTCTTCTCGCGGGGCCCGCCGAGGGCGAGGAACAGGATGACGATCACCGCGAGGGTGACGGCGCCCATACCGGCGTACATGTAGCCCTGCGGGATCATGATGCCCGGGTCCACGGACTCGAGGGTCGTGCCGAGCTCTCCGCCACCGACGTCCGGCTCGCTCTGCGGGAGCGCCACGAAGGCCTCGTCGGTCGTGGGCATGCCGTCGACCTGGAGCGTCACCGACAGGGTGCCGTCCTGCCCGGAGACGTCTGCCGGGGGAGTGACGGTGACCAGCACCTGCTGCGCGAGCAGCTGCGCCTCGGCCTCGAAAACGTCACGCAGGGCGGCGGGGTCGTCGGCGCTGACGACCTGGCCGTCGCCGGCCGTGGCCAGCTCCTGCAGGAGCGTCTCGTCGTCCTTGCCCTGCGCCAGGGCCACGACGTCGACGTTGACGCCGGACTCCTCGACCGCAGCGGTGACGTCCTCCAGCCTGGTGTCGGAGGTGTCCCGGCCGTCGGAGAGCACGATGATGTTGCGGGCGCCGTCCTGCCCGATGGCGTCGACCGCCCCGAGCAGCCCGTCGTAGAGCCGCGTCTTGGGGGCCAGCTCGAGCGAGTCCAGGACCGACCGGACCGAGTCCATGTCCTTGGTGGGCTCGTGGGCGACCTCCACGTCGTCGGCGAAGGTGACCAGCCCGACGAAGACGTCCTCGGGCACCTCGTCGAGGAACGCCTCGGCCGCGGCCTTGGCCTCCTCGAACTTGTCGCCCTCCATGCTCTTGCTGACGTCCATGGCCAGCACCGTCGTACGCCGGAGCTCCGCACCGGCCTCGGAGAGCGACTGTGCCTCGGCGGCGACCGGCTCGCCGTCGAAGGACACCGTCACCGTCTCGAGGTCCACCGAGTCGCCGTCGGAGACGTCGGACAGGGAGACCACCATCTGCAGCTTGTCGCCATCGGGCTCGACGTGGTCGATGTTCCCGCTGGCTGCGGAGGCCGGGGCGGCCACGAGCACGCTGCCGCAGATGGCAGCCGCTGCTGCTGCGACGGCGGGGCCACGCAGCGTGAACGAGCGCAGGCTCATCGGTCAGCCACCGTCCCTGGCGAAGATCATCGGGTCGACGTGCACGTTGTTGTGGGCGAGCTTCTCGATGAACTTCGGGCGAAGCCCGGTGGCCCTGAGCCCACCGAGGCTCCGGCCGTCCTCGTCGAAGCCCTTGGAGTGGTCGTAGAGGAAGACGTCCTGCAGCGTGATGACGTCGCCCTCCATCCGCTCCACCTCGGTCACGTGGGTGATCCGCCGGGAGCCGTCCCGAAGACGGGCCTGGTGGACGATGAGGTCGACCGCGGAGGCCACCTGCTCGCGGATGGCCCGCATCGGCAGGTCCATGCCGGCCATCAGCACCATCGTCTCGATGCGGGCCAGGGTGTCCCGGGGACCGTTCGAGTGGACCGTGCAGATCGAGCCGTCGTGACCGGTGTTCATCGCTTGCAGCATGTCGAGCGCCGCGGAGTCACGGACCTCACCGACGACGATCCGGTCGGGTCGCATGCGGAGGGCGTTCTTGACCAGGTCCCGGATGTGCACCGCGCCCTTGCCCTCGATGTTGGCCGGACGCGACTCCAGCCGCACCACGTGGTCCTGGTGCAGCTGCAGCTCGGCGGCGTCCTCGATCGTCAGGATCCGCTCGTCGGTGGGAATGAACGACGACAGCACGTTGAGCGTCGTCGTCTTGCCGGCTCCGGTGCTGCCGGAGACGATGATGTTGAGCTTCCCGCGGACGCACGCGTCGAGGAACTGCGCCGTTCGGTGCGTGAAGGAGCCGAAGGCGACGAGGTCGTCGACGGTGTAGGGGTCGGCGGAGAACTTCCGGATCGTGAGCACCGAGCCGTCGATCGCCAGCGGCGGGATCACCGCGTTCACACGCGAGCCGTCGGGCAGCCGCGCGTCGACCATCGGGCTGGACTCGTCGACGCGGCGGCCGATGCGGGAGACGATCTTGTCGATCGTGCGGCGCAGGTGCTGCTCGTCGCTGAACCTGCCCTCGACCTGCTGGAGCCTGCCGCTCCGCTCGATCCAGATGTCGTCGTGACCGTTGACCATGACCTCGGTGAGGTCCGGGTCGCGCAGGAACGGCTCGATCGGCCCGTAGCCGAGGATGTCGTCGGCGATCTCCTGGGCGATCCGGGTGCGGTCGGCAGGGCTGAGGATGACGTCCTCTTCCTGCATCGCCTCCTGCAGCGCCCCGCGGACCATCCGCTCCAGCTCGCCCTGCGTGAGGTTGACGTCGTAGAGCTTCGGACCCAGCTGGGTGAGCAGCCGGTTGTGCACGGAGGCCTTGAGCTCGCGGAACGCGTCGGTGTCGACGCGCTTGGCGCGACCTCCGGACGCGGTCTTCTGCTCGAGGGCGGTGCTGGAGGAGAGGTTCGCCGCGCGGTCACGTGAGGCGGCGGCGAGACGGTCCGCAAGACTGCTCATCTGCTACCTCCCTTGCCGGCGGAGGAGGCCCCGCCGTGGCGCGGTGCGGGCGTGCGCGGGGACCACGTCCTTGGAGCCGCCCGAGCCGCCGGTGCTCGGTACGACGGTGCCGCTGCTGATGCCTGCGACCCCCTCGGCAAGCCGGTTGATGGCCTGGCTGACCGGGTGCTTGGGGTGCGAGGCCGTGATCGGCTCCCCGGCGTTCGTGGCGTTGGCGACCTCGGGGGAGGTGGGGATCGCCTGGGCGATCTTCATGTCCAGCGTGGTCTCGACCTTGTCCGCGGTGAGCCCGACCTTGTCGTCGGCCCGGTTGAGCACCAGGTGTCGGCGCGGCTTGGGGAAGTTCAGCAGGTCGAGGGTCTCGCAGGCGATCTTGACGTTCTTCAACGTCGGTACGTCGAGCGTGGTCACCAGCAGCAGCTCGTCGGTCTCGTCGAAAGCCT
>CADCUK010000161.1 GCA_902805865.1 uncultured Nocardioidaceae bacterium
TCATCGTCGACGAGGACGCCTACGTGCACTACGTCGATGGCTGCACCGCGCCGATCTACAAGACCGACTCGCTGCACTCGGCGGTCGTCGAGATCATCGTGAAGAAGGGCGCCCGCTGCCGCTACACGACGATCCAGAACTGGTCGAACAACGTCTACAACCTCGTCACCAAGCGCGCGACCTGCGAGGCCGGCGCGACGATGGAGTGGGTCGACGGCAACATCGGCTCCAAGCTGACGATGAAGTACCCCGCGGTCTACCTCATGGGTGAGCACGCCCGCGGCGAGACGCTGTCGATCGCCTTCGCCGGCGAGGGTCAGCACCAGGACGCCGGCGCCAAGATGGTCCACGCCGCACCGCACACCTCGAGCTCCATCGTCTCCAAGTCGGTGGCCCGGGGCGGTGGCCGTACGTCGTACCGCGGCCTGGTCCAGGTCAACGAGGGCGCGCACCACTCGCGCTCGAACGTGCTCTGCGACGCGCTGCTCGTCGACCAGATCAGCCGCTCCGACACCTACCCCTACGTCGACGTCCGCGAGGACGACGTGTCGATGGGTCACGAGGCGACGGTCTCCAAGGTCTCCGACGACCAGCTCTTCTACCTGATGAGCCGTGGCATGGAGGAGTCCGAGGCGATGGCGATGATCGTGCGCGGCTTCGTCGAGCCGATCGCCAAGGAGCTTCCGATGGAGTACGCCCTCGAGCTCAACCGGCTGATCGAGCTGCAGATGGAGGGGGCTGTCGGCTAACGCCTCCAGCCCGGCGAGGCGCTTTGGTCGCCTCCGTGCCCATCCTTACGAACTTGAAAGAGATTGCCTGAATGACTGTGACTGAGACCGCTGCGGCGGCCGTGCAGAACGCCGTGGAGGGACGGGTGGCGAGCCACCTGCACCCGACAGGGTCGTTCGCGGTGGCGGAGCACCCGGTGCCGACCGGGCGCGAGGAGATCTGGCGCTTCACGCCGATGAAGCGGCTGCGCAACGTGCACGGCGACGCGGAGCTGGTCGCCGGCGGCGCGCTGTTCCAGTGGAACACCCCCGAAGGCGTCCGCGCCGAGCTCGTGCACGGCGAGGAGAGCCAGGCTCTCCGCGGGGTGTCCGGCCTGGTCCCGAACACGCGGTACGCCGCCCGGGTCCTCGCCGAGGCACCGAGCACGCTGCTCGTGGACGTGGCTGCGAACACCGAGGTGCACGAGCCGGTCCTGGTCGACGTCAAGGGTCAGAGCGCCGACCCGGCCGAGGCCGGCCACGTCGTGCTCCGCTTCGGCCTCCACTCCAAGGCTGTCGTCGTGCTCAACCACACCGGCTCGGCGACGCTCGCGCAGGTCGTCGAGGTGCACGTGGGCGACGGTGCGGACGTCTCGGTGGTCAGCCTGCAGGACTGGGCCGACGACACCGTCCACCTGACCCAGCACGAGGCGAGCGTCGGTCGCGACGCGTCGTACAAGCACGTGGCGATCTCCTTCGGCGGCGACGTCGTGCGGATGGACAGCAACGTCAGCTACCGCGGCCCCGGTGGGTCGGCGGAGCTGCTCGGCCTGTACTTCGCCGACGCGGGCCAGCACCTCGAGCACCGGCTCTTCGCGGACCACAACGAGCCGCACACGAAGAGCAACGTGGTCTACAAGGGCGCGCTGCAGGGACAGGGCGCGCACACCGTGTGGGTGGGCAACGTGCTGATCCGCAAGGTCGCCGAAGGCATCGAGACCTACGAGCAGAACCGCAACCTCGTCCTCACCGACGGGTGCCGGGCCGACTCGGTCCCGAACCTCGAGATCGAGACCGGCGAGATCGCCGGCGCCGGCCACGCATCGACGACCGGCCGCTTCGACGACCAGCACCTGTTCTACCTGCAGTCGCGGGGGATCCCCGAGGACGAGGCACGGCGCCTCGTCGTGCACGGGTTCTTCAACGACATCGTCCGTCGCGTCGGTGTTCCCGAGCTGGAGGAGCGGCTGATGGCCACCGTGGAGGCGGAGCTCGCCAAGAACGTGAGCAAGGCATGAGCTTCGTCCGCGCCTGCGCCGTCGGCGACCTCGAGGACGGCAAGCCGCTCGCGGTGACGCTCGGCGACATCGCGGTGGCGGTCGTCCGTGACGGCGACGACTACTACGCGATCTACGACGAGTGCTCGCACGCCGCCATCCCGCTGTCGGAGGGCGACGTCGAGGGCTGCTTCATCGAGTGCTGGCTGCACGGGTCGAGGTTCGACCTCCGCAGCGGCGAGCCCACGACCCTGCCGGCCTTCGAGCCGGTGGCGGTCTACCCCGTACAGATCGACGGTGACGACCTGCTGGTCGACCTCGAGAACCCGATCAACAACCCCGCAGCCTGAGAGGCAACCACACATGAGCACCCTGGAGATCCGCGACCTGCACGTCAGCGTCGACACCGAGGACGGCCCGAAGGAGATCCTCAAGGGGGTCACGCTGACGATCAACGCGGGCGAGACCCACGCGATCATGGGCCCCAACGGCTCGGGCAAGTCCACGCTGGCCTACTCGATCGCCGGCCACCCGAAGTACACGATCACGAGCGGCACCGTCACCCTCGACGGCCAGGACGTGCTCGCGATGGCCGTCGACGAGCGCGCCCGCGCCGGCCTCTTCCTGGCGATGCAGTACCCCGTCGAGGTCCCCGGCGTGAGCGTCTCGAACTTCCTGCGCACCGCGAAGACCGCGATCGCCGGCGAGGCCCCGAAGCTCCGCACCTGGATCAAGGACGTCAACACCGCGATGGAGCGGGTCAACATGGACACCACGTTCGCGACCCGCAACGTCAACGAGGGCTTCTCCGGTGGTGAGAAGAAGCGTCACGAGATCGTCCAGCTCGAGCTGCTCGACCCGAAGGTCGCCGTCCTCGACGAGACCGACTCCGGCCTCGACATCGACGCGCTGCGGATCGTCTCCGAGGGTGTCAACCGCTTCAAGGAGAACGGCGACAAGGGCGTCCTGCTGATCACGCACTACACGCGGATCCTGCGCTACATCAAGCCCGACTTCGTGCACGTCTTCGTCGACGGCCGGATCGCCGAGGAGGGCGGCTCGGAGCTCGCCGACAAGCTCGAGTCCGAGGGCTACGCGGCGTACGTGGGTGCGGGTGCCGCCGGAGCAGGAGCCTGACATGACCAGGCAGCTGCCAGGCCTCCTGGAGGGCCTGGACCTCATCCGCCAGGACTTCCCGATCCTGGAGCGGACGATGGAGGACGGTTACCCGCTCGTCTACCTCGACAGCGCCAACACGAGCCAGAAGCCCCAGGTCGTCATCGACACGATGGTCGACCACCTCGAGCGGCACAACGCGAACGTCGCCCGGGCGGTGCACCAGCTCGGTGCGGAGTCCAGCGAGGCGTTCGAGGAGGGCCGGACCAAGGTCGCCGCCTTCATCGGTGCTCCGGAGCGCGAGGAGGTGGTGTTCACCAAGAACGCCAGCGAGGCGCTCAACCTCGTCGCGAACACGCTTGCCTGGAAGGGCCCGCTGCAGGTGGGTCCCGGTGACGAGGTGCTCATCACCGAGATGGAGCACCACTCCAACATCGTCCCGTGGCAGCTGCTCACCGAGCGCACCGGAGCGACGCTCAAGTGGTTCGGGCTCACCGACGACGGCCGGCTCGACCTGTCGAACATCGACGAGCTGATCAACGAGCGCACCAAGGTCGTGAGCCTGACCTGGGTCTCGAACATGCTGGGCACCATCAACCCGGTGCAGGAGATCGCCGCCAAGGCACACGCGGTCGGCGCGGTCGTCGTGGTGGACGCCTCGCAGGCGGTCCCGCAGATGCCGGTCGACGTGGTCGCCAGCGGCGCGGACTTCCTGGCGTTCACCGGCCACAAGGTCGTCGGGCCCACCGGCATCGGTGTCCTCTGGGGTCGCCGCGACATGCTGGAGCAGCTGCCGCCGTTCCTCGGTGGCGGCGAGATGATCCGCACGGTCACGATGGAGAAGTCGACCTACGCCGACATCCCCAGCCGGTTCGAGGCCGGGACCCCGCCGATCGTCGAGGCCGTCGGTCTCGGCGCGGCCGTCGAGTACCTCGGCCACGTGGGGATGGAGAACATCCGCGCCCACGAGGAGGCGATCACCCGCTACATGCTGGACGGGTTGAAGAACGTGGGCGGCGTCAAGGTCCTCGGGCCGGCCGACGCCGGCGACCGCGGGGGAGCGGTGAGCTTCGAGCTCGACCAGGTGCACCCGCACGACGTGGCGCAGCTGCTCGACAGCCGCGGCATCGCCGTACGCGCGGGCCACCACTGCTGCAAGCCGGCCCACAAGCGGTTCGGGGTGCAGGCGAGCGCCCGGGCGTCGTCGTACCTCTACACGACGCCGGAGGAGATCGACGCGTTCATCGAGGGGTTGGAGTACACCAAGAAGTACTTCCGGGTGGACTGACGATGAGCGCGAATCTCGACGCGATGTACCAGGAGATCATCCTGGACCACTACAAGCACCCCCACAACGCAGGGCTGCGCGAGCCGTTCGAGGCCGAGGTGCACCACGTCAACCCGACGTGCGGCGACGAGGTCACCCTCCGGGTCCACCTCGACGGCAGCGGCCCCGACGCCACGATCGCCGACGTCTCGTACGACGCCCTTGGCTGCTCGATCAGCCAGGCCTCGGTGAGCGTGCTGACCGACCTGCTGATCGGCAAGCCGGTCAAGGATGCGATGAGCGTCCACGAGGAGTTCCAGTCGCTCATGCAGGGCCGCGGGAAGATCGAGCCGGACGAGGACGTTCTGGAGGACGGCATCGCCTTTGCGGGCGTGGCGAAGTTCCCGGCGCGCGTGAAGTGTGCGCTGCTGGGGTGGATGGCATGGAAGGACGCCACGTCGCAGGTCGTCGGCGCGGGCAACGCAGCAGCTGAGGAGAAGGCATGAGCGAGACGACGGACCAGCACAGCGGCACCCCCAGCGACACCCACGGGGACCTCCCCGAGGTGGACCTCGGCGGCGGCGTCTCGACGCTCAGCGTCGAGGACGTCGAGGAGGCGATGAAGGACGTCGTCGACCCCGAGCTCGGGATCAACGTCGTCGACCTCGGCCTGCTCTACGGCGTGAACATCGACGGCAACGACGTCACGCTCGACATGACGCTGACCTCGGCGGCGTGCCCGCTGACCGACGTGATCATGGACCAGACGAACCAGGCCCTCGAGGGCATCGCCAACGACGTGGCGATCAACTGGGTCTGGATGCCGCCGTGGGGTCCGGACAAGATCACTGACGACGGCCGCGAGATGCTCAGGGCGCTCGGCTTCAACGTCTGAGGTGACGTCTGTCCTCGTGCCGGCGTCCCGGGTGGTGCGCTGGTTCGAGAACTTCGAGGGGCGGCACGGCGGAGCGTCGTACGCCGTGGTGGACGGTCTGCTGACCGCCACCGGCAGTGACGGCTCGACCGCCCGGGCCGGCCTCCCGTTCGACCAGGAGTACGACGGCCCGCCGCTGCCCGACGCCTTTGCCGAGTCGGTCGGCGCACCGGAGCTGTGGGGAGTCCTGCTGGTCCGCAAGGGCGGGTTCGCGGTCGCCCGGCTGGCCGGGACCGATCTCGTCGAGCACAAGATCGGTCAGCGCCACGTCCAGGGACGAACCAAGGCAGGCGGCCAGAGCCAGCAGCGGTTCGCCCGACGCCGCGACAACCAGGCGACGGCTGCCTATGCGGCGGCCGCCGACCACGCAGCCCGCATCCTCACCGGACCGCTCGAGGCGCTGGTCACCGGCGGGGACCGGTCCGCCGTGGACGCCGTGCTCACCGACGCGCGGCTCAAGGGCGTGGGCGAGCGCCGCACCGAGCAGTGGCTGGACACCCCCGACCCGAGACGTGCCGTCCTCGACCAGGCCGTCGTGGACGCGTGCTCAGCGTCGATCGAGGTCGTCAACGCCTGACTGACGGGCGGTCAGCTCGGGTAGAGCTGGTCGGTCTCGAACGTGTCGCACCCCGCGAAGGTGCCGCCCTCGTAGCCCTTTGTGAACCAGTACTCGCGGGCGTCCGCCGAGCCGTGGGTCCACGACTCCGGGTCGACCTGTCCGCCGCCGCGCTGCTGGATCGCGTCGTCCCCGACAGCGGCTGCGGCGTCGAGCGCCTCGGTGATGTCGGACTGGTCGAGCTCGAGGATCAGCACCTCGCCGTTCTCGTCCTCGGCCGTGGTGGCGTACTTGGTCCACATCCCGGCGAGGCAGTCGGCCATCAGCTCGACCCGGACCGCGTCGCTCTCGGGCCCCTGCTGGGTGCGGGTCCGGCCGAGGTAGCCGAGGAGGTTCTCGACGTGGTGGCCGTACTCGTGGGCCAGGACGTAGGCCTCCTGGAAGTCCCCACCGGACGCGTCGAGCTGGCCCTCCAGGACCTCGTCGAAGAAGGTGGTGTCGAGGTAGACCTGCATGTCGCCGCGGGCCGGGCAGTAGAAGGGCCCGGTGTCGGAGGACGCCGCGCCGCAGCCGGTCTCGACCCCGCCGGAGAACATGATCGTGTCGGCCAGGACGTACTGCTCCCCGGTCTGCTGCGGCAGGGTCTCCTCCCAGAAGGCCTGGATGCTGTTGACCACCGCCAGGCGGGCGCAGTCCGGGTTCTGGTTGGCGTCCTCGCCGCTCTCGCACTCGGTGAGCTCGCTGGAGGCCACCGCCTCGCTGTCGGAGCGCGGGCTGAACGAGCCGCCGGAGTCACCACCGGTCAGCCCTCCCAGACCGCCGCTGAGCACGACGATCAGCACGATCACGATGATGCCGCCGATCCCGCCGCCGACGCCCATGGGGATGGGCAGACCACCACCACCGCCGCCGAAGCTGCCGCCACCGAAGCCGCTGCTGCGGCCCCCGCCGCGTCGGACCTGCACCTGGCTCCGGTCGAGCCGGGCCTTGGGGTTGAACCGCATCCGATCTCCTCCACTCCGTCCGGGACAGCCTTCCGCGCGAGTCCGACCCGTAAACGGCACCGTCCGGTCGGGGCGGCGGGTAGCCACGGAGCCGCACCATGCACTTGGCTCCGTCCATGGGGATGCGGCGCGGGGACGCGGTGGGCGCCGCGGCGGTCGGGCTGCTGGGGGCGCTCGTGAGCCTCGCCTGGGTGGGCCGGCCCTCCTTCTGGTACGACGAGGCAGCGACCATCGCCTCGACAGACCGCTCCCTGGCCGACCTGGCGCGACTGGTGGAGAAGCGGGACGCCGTCCACGCCCTCTACTACGCGGCCATGCACGGCTGGCGTGACCTCGTCGGCACGTCCGAGGTCGCGCTGCGCCTGCCGTCGGTCCTTGCGACCGGGGTGACCTGCGTCCTGGTCTACGTGCTCGGTCACCGGCTGGCGGGCGCGCGGACAGCCCTCGCTGCGGGACTGGTGGCCGCGGTCCTGCCGGGACTGTCCTGGGCCGGCACCGAGGGCCGCCCCTACGCGCTGGCGACCTCCTTGGCGACCCTGGCCTCACTGATCCTGGTCGTGGCCGTGCAGGGCGAGCGGCGCCGCTACTGGGTGCTCTACGCGGTGACGGTGGCTGTGTCGGCGTACCTCTTCCTCTTCGCGGCGCTGCTGCTGGCCTGTCACCTCGTCACGGTCGCGGCGCTGCGGAGCGGCCGACGAGCCTGGCTCCTGGCAACCGCGGCGGTGACCGCTGGTGTGGCGCCTCTTGCCGTCGCCGCCGTCGGGCAGCGCGGACAGATCTCCTGGATCAAGGCCGGTCCGTCCCGGATGGCCGAGCGGGCCCTCGTGAACCAGTACTTCCTCGGCCTTCGCCCCGAGGACGAGCAGGACTTCCTGACGGTCTGCGGCGTCCTGCTCGCCGTCGCCTCGCTGCTGCTCGTGCTGGTCGCCGTCGTCACCGGCGTGCGCTCAGCGGCCGACGGCGTCGGACCCCGGCTGCTGGTCGCGCTGGCCCTGCCCTGGGCCGTCGTGCCAGCAGTGCTCCTCATCGCCGCGTCGGCGCTGGTGATGCCGGTCTACGTCGAGCGCTACGCCGTCTTCGGCGCCCCTGCGGTCGCCCTGCTCGTGGGACAAGGGGTCGCCAGGCTCTGGGATGCGCGGGGGACGTGGTTCGCGGCGGTGATCCTCGCCACGCTGGTGCTCCTCACCGGGCCGGCACTGGTCGCCCAGAAGGCGCCGGACGCCAAGGGGGAGGACTACCGGGCCGCTGCCGACTTCACCGGCGGCGGAGAGGAGGGGGAGGCCGAGCTCGTGCTCTACGACAACGCCGACGCCCTCGGCGTGCCGCGGGCCTACCCGGAGCCCTTCCAGGACCTGGCACAGCCGAATCGCGTGGAGGACCGCCCGGACCAGGGCCTTTTCGGCACGGTCCGGGGCCCGGACGACCTGGAGAAAGCCGTAGTGCGCGGGAGGACGGTCGTCCTCTTCCGTGTCCGGCGGCAGCCCGACCTCGGCCTGGCCCGATGGCTCTCGAGGCAGAGATGCAGCGCCTCGCCCGAGACGTACGAGGACGCACGGCTGAAGGTCACCCGCTACGCCTGCTGACCGAGGCACCGGCAGCCGTCCCGTAGACTCGATCCTCGGTGCTGGACCGACCCCTGAAGTCGCTCGTCCCCCTCCCACGCTCTCTTCACCCAGCGGAAAGACTCCATGATCACGGTCCACGACCTCGAGGTGCGCGCGGGCGCGCGCCTGCTCATGGAGCACGTCACCTTCCGGGTCGCAGCCGGGGACAAGGTCGGCCTCGTCGGACGCAACGGCGCCGGGAAGACCACGTTGACCCGGATCCTGGCCGGCGAGGCGCTGCCGGCCGGCGGTACGGTGCAGCGCGCCGGCGAGGTCGGGTACCTCCCGCAGGACCCGCGGACCAGCGACCCCGAGGTCCTGGCCCTGCACCGCATCCTGTCTGCTCGCGGGTTGGACGACGCGGTTCGCAAGCTGGGCGAGGCCGGCCTGGAGATGGCCTCGGAGGACCCCGCCCGCCGGGACAAGGCGATGCGCAAGTACGAGCGGGCCGACGCCGCCCTGCACGCCGGAGGTGGGTACGCCGCCGAGGCGGAGGCCCGGCAGATCGCCGCCAGCCTCAACATCGAGGACCGCATCCTCGACCAACCGCTCAAGACGCTGTCCGGTGGACAGCGTCGACGGGTCGAGCTCGCTCGCATCCTGTTCTCCGGCGCGGAGACGCTGCTCCTGGACGAGCCGACCAACCACCTCGACGCCGACTCGATCGTGTGGCTGCGCGAGTTCCTGCGCACCCACAAGGGCGGACTCATCGTGATCAGTCACGACGTCGGGCTGCTCGAGGCCTGCGTGAACAAGGTGTTCCACCTCGACGCCAACCGGGCCGAGGTGGACGTCTACAACATGGGCTGGTCGTCGTACCTCACCCAGCGCGAGACCGACGAGCGCCGCCGCAAGCGCGAGCGCTCGAACGCCGAGCGCAAGGCCACCACGCTCATGGACCAGGCCAACAAGATGCGCGCCAAGGCGAGCAAGGCGCAGGCCGCGCAGTCCATGCTGAAGCGGGCGGAGAAGATGATGAGCGGGCTCGAGGGGGAGCGGCAGAGCGACAAGGTCGCCCGGATCAACTTCCCCAAGCCGGCGCCCTGCGGCAAGACCCCGCTGACCGCGTCCGAGCTGTCGAAGTCCTACGGTTCGCTCGAGGTGTTCACCGACGTCGACCTCGCGATCGACAAGGGCAGTCGCGTGGTCATCCTCGGCCTCAACGGCGCGGGGAAGACCACCCTGCTGCGCATCCTCGGCGGGGTCGACCGTCCCGACACCGGCGAGGTGAGTCCGGGGTACGGCGCGAAGCTCGGCTACTACGCGCAGGAGCACGAGACCCTCGACGTCGGGCGCACGGTGCTGGAGAACATGCAGTCGGCGGCGCCCCACCTCACCGACAGCGAGGCGCGCAGCGTCCTGGGGTCGTTCCTGTTCTCCGGCGACGACGCCCAGAAGCCTGCCGGCGTGCTGTCCGGCGGCGAGAAGACACGCCTGGCGCTCGCCACCCTGGTCGTCTCGAGTGCCAACGTGCTGCTGCTCGACGAGCCGACCAACAACCTGGACCCGGCCTCCCGCGAGGAGGTGCTCGCAGCGATCCGCAGCTACGAGGGCGCGATCGTGCTCGTCACCCACGACGAGGGTGCGGTGCTGGCCCTGGAGCCCGACCGCGTGCTGCTGCTCCCCGACGGCGACGAGGACCTGTGGAGCGAGGACTACGTCGACCTGGTGGCCCTGGCCTGAGCCCCGCCGGGTCCCGGTGCATACTGCCCGCGGGAATACCGGGACGGCTGCTCGGGTTAGGGACGCTATGGCGATGGGTGCAGGCATGGGGCCGGTGTGGCGGCACATGCGAACGGACCGGAGCGTCGCCGGAGCCAGGCTCGGCCGGGAGACGGTCCGCCGCGTGCTCTCCTTCGCCCGACCGCACCGCCGGCTGATCACGATCTTCCTCGCGATCACCGTCGTGGACGCGGCGCTGGTCGTCGTGCCCCCGCTGCTGGTGCAGCGGGTCGTCGACGACGGCATCGTGAAGGGCGACGTCGGCCTTGTCGCGACGCTCGCCGCGCTCATGGCCGTCGCGGCGGTCTTCAGCGCCCTGCTCACGCTGGGCTCGGGCTACCTGTCCTCACGCATCGGCGAGAGCCTCATCCTCGACCTCCGCACCGCGGTCTTCGGCCACGTGCAGCGGCTGTCGCTGGCGTTCTTCACCCGCACCCAGACCGGGGCCCTGGTCAGCCGGCTGAACAACGACGTGATCGGCGCCCAGCGGGCCTTCACGTCGGTGCTGTCCAGCACGGTCTCGAACAGCATCGCTGTGGTCGTCGTCGGTGGCGCCATGCTCAAGCTCAGCTGGCAGGTCACGCTCGTGTGCCTGCTGCTCTTCCCGATCCTGGTCGTCGCGTCCCGCTGGGTCGGCAACCGGCTCTCGTCGCTGACGCGCGAGCAGATGGACGGCAACGCCGCGCTCGGCAACGCGATGACCGAGCGGTTCAACGTCGGCGGAGCGATGTTGCTCAAGCTCTTCGGCCGACGTGAGGAGGAGGACCGGCACTTCACCGAGAAGGCGACGGTGGTGCGCGACCTCGGGGTCCGGATCGCGCTGATCACCCGGGTCTTCGCCGCGACCCTCATGCTGATCCCGGCGCTGGCCACCGCTCTCGTGTACGGCGTCGGGGGCTACCTGGTCATCGAGGGCGACCTGACCATCGGCACCCTGCTGGCGCTGGCCACCCTGCTCCTGCGTCTCCTCGGCCCGATGCAGGGGCTCTCGAACGTGCGGATCGACGTGATGACCGCGCTGGTGAGCTTCGAGCGGGTCTTCGAGGTGCTGGACCTGCCGACCACCGTCCCGGAGAAGGCCGATGCAGTGCCCCTCCCGGCAGGCTCGTCGGTCGTGGAGTTCGACCACGTCCGGTTCCGCTACCCGCGAGCCGACGAGGTGTCGCTGGCCAGCCTGGAGGTGGTCGCGCGCACCGAGACCAAGGACACCGGCGAGATCCTCCACGACATCTCGTTCACCGCCGCACCGGGTCAGATGATCGCGCTGGTCGGTCCCTCCGGTGCCGGGAAGACCACGATGACCCACCTGGTCGCGCGGCTCTACGACACGACGGCCGGGGTGGTGCGGGTCGGCGGCATCGACGTACGCGACCTGACGCTGCAGTCCCTCGAGGACGCGGTCGGCTACGTCACCCAGGACGCGTACATGTTCCACGACACGATCCGGGCGAACCTGCTCTACGCCAAGCCCGGTGCCGACGACCGCGACCTGTGGTCGGCGCTCGAGGCTGCCCAGATCGCCCACCTGGTCCGCGCGCTGCCCGAAGGGCTCGACACGGTTGTCGGCGACCGCGGCTACCGCCTCTCCGGCGGCGAACGGCAGCGGCTCGCCATCGCCCGGCTCCTCCTCAAGGCGCCGTCGATCGTCGTCCTCGACGAGGCGACCGCCCACCTCGACTCCGAGTCCGAGCAGGCCGTGCAGCGGGCCCTCGACACCGCACTGGAGGGGCGCACCTCGCTGGTCATCGCCCACCGGCTCTCGACCGTGCGCAACGCCGATCGGATCCTCGTCCTCGACAACGGGCGCATCGTCCAGTCCGGCACCCACCAGGAGCTGCTCGCGCAGGGCGGGCTGTACGCCGACCTCTACCGCACCCAGTTCACCGAGACCGTCACTGCGGCAGGCTGACCCATGGACCTCGGCCTGACCGACCGCGTCTTCGTCCTCACCGGCGCCTCGCGCGGGTTGGGCAGGGCCACGGCCGAGGTGCTGGTCGCCGAGGGGGCCCACGTGGTCGTCTCCTCCCGCGACCAGGCGTCCGTCGACGAAGCCGTCGCCGCACTCGGACCCGAACGAGCCACCGGAGTCACCGCCGACCTCGCGGACGCTGCGACCCCTGCTCGCCTGGTCGAGGCGGCCCTGGCCCGTCACGGACGGCTCGACGGTGCCCTGATCTCCGTCGGGGGACCGCCGAAGGGCGGTGTGCTCGACGTCAGCGACGAGCAGTGGACCCACGCGTTCGAGTCGGTGTTCCTCGGAGCGGTCCGGCTCGCCCGGGAGCTCGTCCCGGCCCTGTCCGAGGACGGGTCCCTCGCCCTGGTGCTGTCCCGGTCGGTCAAGGAGCCCCTCGACGACCTCGCGATCTCCAACGGGCTCCGTCCGGGCCTGGCCATGGTCGTGAAGTCGCTGGCAGGAGAGGTCGGTCCACGCGGGATCAGGGTCAACGGGCTGATGCCTGGGCTCGTCGACACCGACCGGGTCCGCGAGCTGCACGCCGCAGCCGACGACCCGGAAGCGGCTCGGCGCGCCGCCGAGAGCGGTATCCCGCTGCGCCGCTACGGTCGACCCTCGGAGTTCGGCCGGACGGCCGCCTTCGTGCTCTCTCCGGCGGCGTCCTACGTCACCGGCGCGATGATCCCGGTCGACGGCGGGGCGCAACGTCCCCTTTGACAAGTTTGTGCAAACGCGCAGACACGCAATGTCTCACTCCTTGACCTTGACACCCCTTTGACGTTGGGTGAGCAAGCGGTCGCAAATGACCGCCTACTTCTCAATTCGAGGGAGTTTCATGTCTTCATCCCCACGCAGGTCCCGGGGTGCCAGGGCGGCTGCAGTCAGCCTCCTGGCCGCGGGGGCCGTGGTCGGTGGGCTGATGGCCGGTCCGCCGGCCACTGCAGCACCCGACGGTCAGAGCCGCCCAGCGGCTTCCAAGCAGACCGACCGGTACATCGTCGTGCTCCGCGCGCCCAGTGCCACCCAGTTCGACGGTGGCGGCAGCTTCGCGCGCACAAGCCCGCGTTCAGGCGACCAGTTCAACGCCGACAGCAGCGCGGTCCGGGATTACACCCGGTTCCTCGAGCGCACCCACCGCACCATCGCCGACCAGGTCGGCACCGACGTCGCGCAGGACTACACGCTCGCCATCAATGGCTTCGCCGCGCGGCTGACGACGGCTCAGGCGCTCGACCTCGCCAAGGACCGTCGCGTGCTGACGGTCGCGCCGGACGTGGCAAGGAAGCTGAACACCTGGAACACCCCCGACTTCCTCGGGATGACCGGCAAGCAGGGCGCCTGGGCACAGCACGGCGGCAAGCGCAACGCAGGCGCCGGCACGGTCGTCGGCATCCTCGACACCGGCATCTGGCCGGAGTCGAAGTCCTTTGCGGGCAATCCCCTGACCGAGGAGCGGAAGGGCCGGTGGGGCGTCCACCGCATCGGCGAGCGCACCTACATGGAGAAGGCCGACGGCGGCTCCTTCTCGGGTGCCTGCGAGCTGGGCGAGGGCTGGAACCGCAACGACTGCAACACCAAGCTGATCGGCGCCCGGTACTACCCGGATGCCTTCAACGAGCTGCCCGAGGACGAGAAAGCCCGCGAGGAGTGGGGCTCCACCCGCGACGGCGACGGACACGGCTCGCACACCGCCGGCACCGCAGCGGGCCAGCCCCGCGTGCTGGCCGCGGTGGAGGGCCGAACCTTCGGTCGCATCAGCGGCATGGCGCCGGGCGCCCGCATCGCGGCGTACAAGGTGTGCTTCTCCGACACCGACCCCAACTCCGGTGACTGCTTCACCTCGTCCTCGGTCGCGGCGATCGACGACGCGATCGCGGACGGCGTCGACGTCATCAACTACTCGATCTCCGGTTCACAGGACACCGTCGACGACCCGGTCGAGCTGGCCTTCGAGGGTGCGGCCGAGGCCGGCATCTTCGTCGCGACCTCCGCCGGCAACAGCGGTCCGGCCCCCGAGACCGTCGCCCACCCGAGCCCGTGGTTGACGACCGTGGCGTCAACCACGCACACGACCTTCGAGAACACGATCGTCCTCGGGAACGGCGAGAAGTTCGCCGGTGCCTCGATCGCCGACACGCCGGTGCCGATGAGCCCGCTCGTCGAGTCGGTCGACGCGGCCCGACCCGGTGCCGACGAGGAGGAAGCCGACCTCTGCGGCCCCGACACCTTGGACGCGTCCCAGGTGAGCGGCAAGATCGTGGTCTGCACGCGAGGCGTCTACGACCGGGTCGCGAAGAGCGCAGAGGTCGAGCGGGCCGGTGGGGTCGGCATGATCCTCGCCAACGCGGGACCGGGCAGCCTCGACGCCGACTTCCACTCGGTGCCGACGGTGCACGTGCCCGTCGAGACCTCCGAGCAGATCTGGGACTACACCGAGGCCGAGGGCGACGACGCCGCCGCCGCGATCAGGCTGGGCAACCGGACCGACGAGGTCACGCCGGTTCCCCAGGTGACCGACAGCTCGTCGCGGGGGCCGTCACAGGCCTTCGACGCCGACATCCTCAAGCCGGACCTCGCGGCCCCGGGTGTCAGCGTGCTGGCTGCGGTGGCTCCTCCCACCAACTCCGGGCGGGACTTCGACCTCTACTCCGGTACGTCGATGGCGTCGCCGCACATCGCCGGGCTGGCCGCCTTCGTGGCCGGCCAGAACCCGGGCTGGACGCCGATGCAGATCAAGTCGGCCATGATGACGACAGCCAGGAGCGTCTTCACCGAGGACGGCAGCCTGAGCAGGGACCCCTTCGCCCAGGGCGCCGGCCTGGTCCGGCCGAAGAAGTTCTTCGACCCCGGCCTGTTCGTCACCTCCGGTGCGCAGGAGTGGCGTGGCTTCCTCGAGGGCCAGGGTGTCCCGACCGGCGAGGAGCCGGTGGCGGCCAAGGACGTCAACCAGCCCTCGATGGCGATGGGCCAAGTCGTGGGGTCGGTCGAGTTCGACCGCGAGTTCACCGCCAGCCGCGCCGGCACGTGGGACGTCAAGATCAAGGTCCCAGGCTTCGACGGTGAAGCCAGCCAGGAGCAGCTCGTCGCCAGCGGCGCCGGTGACACGGAGGAGCTGACGTTCACGTTCACCCGTGACGACGCGGCCTTCAACGAGTTCACCAGCGGCTACGTGGTCCTGTCCGGTCCGACGAAGGTCCGGATCCCGGTCGCGCTGCGGCCGGTGTCGGTCAAGGCTCCGGAAGAGGTCACCGGCGAGGGCAGCACGGGCTCGGAGGAGATCGAGATCCTTCCGGGCTTCACCGGGCTGCTCGACCTGTCGGCCTACGGGCTGGAGGAGGCCGAGACGCACGAGGACACCGTCACGAACACGGCGAACGGGTTCTACGACGACTACTGCGTGACGATCACCGAGGACGCGCGCGTGCTGCGGGCGAACCTCGACGCCGCGCCGCCGTCGGGGGACACGTTGGACCTCTACATCCACTCGCTGCAGGGTGACTGCAGCAGCGACATCGACGAGCTGTACTTCGACACCTCGGGGGCCAGCCCCGCCGGTGACGAGCAGTTCACCTGGGTCGACCCGACGCCGGGCTCGTACCTGGTCTCGGTGGAGCTCTACGAGGCACCGGAGGGAGAGGACTCGGTCGACTACGTCCTGGACATCTTCAACCTGGACGACACCTCGAACGAGGGGGCGTTCACGGTCACGCCCGACCCGGTCCCGGTGGAGTCGGGCGAGGAGACGTCGTACGAGGCGGAGTGGACCGGTCTGGACCCGGACAAGCGGTACCTCGGGATGATCGAGTACCAGGACGGGCTCCGCCCGACCTTCCTGACCGTCGACACGGCGGGGGAGACCCAACCGTGAGATGACGGTCCGGGCCTGACGGTCTGACCGACGAACAACAGAGGCGGCCGGTCCCTTCGGGGGCCGGCCGCCTCTGTCGTGTCCTGGGAGTGCTCAGTCGGTCTTCGCGGCGCCCCAGCCGTGCCAGCGCTCGATCTCGATCCACGCGTTGACCCGCGGGCTGTCCCGGACCGGGTAGGGGCGACCGGTGTAGTGCTGCGAGAGCCGGTCGATGCCCTCGAGTCCCTCGTCGTCGCTCATCTCCACGACCCGGCCGACGACGCTCACGTGGGTGTACCAGTCGGCCTCGTCGAGCGCACTCAGCGAGACACGAGGGTCTTCACGCAGGTGCTCGAGCCGCTTGCGGCTCGCGTCCATGTTGACGAGGATCCGGTCGCCGTCGAGGAGGTACCAGGTCGGCACCGTGACCGGGTGGCCGCTGTCGCGCACCGTGGCGATGACCGCCGGGTTGGGCTTGGCCAGCCTCTCGCGGACGTGGTCGGGGAGCGGGGGAGCAGGCATCGGAGTCCTCTCAGGTGCGGCTGACGGGTCGGCTACCAGCCTCCCCCTTCGCACTCCTGCCATTCCTGCCGCGCATCTCGTCGCGGACCAGGTAGGCGAAGCCGAACACCGCCAGGGCGCCGAAGAACCACCACTGCAGCCCGTAGAAGAAGTGCGGTCCCTCGCCGAGGTCAGGCAGCTCGACCCGCTCGACGTCGACCGCGGGCTCGGGGGACTCGGTCTCCGCCTCGACGAACCCCCGGTAGACCGGGGTGTCGAGGGTCTCGCCGATCTCCTGGCTGGAGATCGCGCGGGTGGACCGGTCCTGGACCTCGATGCCGCGGCCGGTGGCATCGGCGCGGACGTAGCCCACCACGTCGACCTCGCCCGTGGGCGGGTCCGGGAGCTCGGTGTCGGAGGCGCCGGTGTTGCCGGTGGCCACCCAGCCCCGGTTCACCAGCAGCGCGGTGCCGGTGTCGGTGAGGAGCGGTGTCACGAGGTCGACCCCTGACTCCCCGTCACGGGTCTGGTACCTGACCACGACGGTCGCCGCTGCGTCGTACTCGCCGGTTGCCCGGACCCGCAGCCACTCCTGGTCGGGGTCGACGTCGTCGTCGACGCTCATGACGTCCTCGACCGGCGCCGGGTCGGCAGCGAGGTTCGTCTGCGTCCACTCGTTGCGCTGCTCGCGGTCGTGCAGTCGGTCGAACTGCCATTCGCCGAGGCGCCAGGCACCCAACGACATCAGGACGACGGCGAGGCCGAACAGCAGCCAGCGGCGGGTCAGCAGGAACCTCACGTCACGAATCTAGGCGATCGAAGCCCGGATCCCAGGGCCGGGAGCGTGTGTGCGTCGTCGCACCGACCTAGACTCAGGGGGTGACTGCCACTGGGGGACTCGTCGACCGGTTCGGGCGCACCGCCACGGACCTGCGCGTGTCGCTCACGGACAAGTGCAACCTGCGCTGCACCTACTGCATGCCCGCCGAGGGGCTGGACTGGTTGCCCAGCGACAAGCTGCTCAGCAACGACGAGATCGTGCGGCTGGTCCAGGTCGCGGTGACCCGGCTCGGCGTGCACGAGGTGCGGTTCACCGGCGGCGAGCCGCTCGTGCGCCGCGGGGTGCTCGACATCGTCGAGCGCTGCGCCGCTCTCGAGCCCCGGCCGCAGCTCTCGATCACGACCAACGCCCTCGGGCTGGCCCGGATGGCGGCGCCGCTGGCCGACGCCGGGCTCGACCGGGTCAACGTCAGCCTGGACACCGTCCGGCAGGACACGTTCCTGAAGCTCACCCTGCGCGACCGGCTGCACGACGTCATCGCCGGCCTCGCCGCCGCGGACGCCGCCGGGCTGCGTCCGGTGAAGGTCAACGCGGTGCTGATGCGCGGTGTCAACGACGACCAGGCTCCTGAGCTCCTCCGCTGGTGCCTCGAGCGTGGCTACGAGCTGCGGTTCATCGAGCAGATGCCGCTCGACGCGCAGCACGGGTGGCGCCGCGACGAGATGGTGACCGCCGCGGAGATCCTCGACATGCTGTCGCGGGAGTTCGACCTCACCGACGCCGAGGAGCCGCGGGGGAGTGCGCCGGCAGAGCTGTTCTCGGTGAACGGCGGTCCGGCGACCGTCGGGGTCATCGCCTCGGTGACCCGGCCGTTCTGCGGCGACTGCGACCGCGTGCGGCTCACCGCCGACGGCCAGGTCAGAAACTGCCTGTTCGCCACCGACGAGTCCGACCTGCGTCTCGCCCTACGGGCCGGCGCGACCGACGAGGAGATCGCGGACCGGTGGCGGGCTGCGGTCGCCCCGAAGCTGCCCGGCCACGGGATCGACGACGTGACGTTCCTCCAGCCCTCGCGGCCGATGTCCGCCATCGGCGGCTGACGCTCTCCTCACCGCCGAGCTGTCGCCAGTTCCCGCGGAAGCTGGCGTCAGGTCGGCAGCGGCCGGGTGTCCTTGAGGAAGCCGCGGGCGCCGAGGAAGACACCGAGCGACTCCTTGTGGTCGTTGCAGGCGAGCCACTCCTTGCGCCGGTCCGGCGTGTGCAGCTTCGGGTTGTTCCACAGCAGCGTCCACCGGGCGGCCGCCTGGCACCCCTTGGCCGAGCAGACCAGGAGCGCCGTCGACGCGTCGGTCACCCTCACGGCTCCCGCGGGTCGGCCGCCGGGACGACCGGTCCGGCCCCGAGGGCAGGCAGGTCGGGGCGGTACTCGAACGCCGACGCCCCCGGGTCCATGTTGTTGCCGGCGTTCGCGATCACCACGGCGAAGTAGGGCAGGAAGATCGAGGCCGCCAGGAACACCCACATCACCCAGTGCCCCATGAAGAGCACACCGAGCAGGAAGCACGCCGTCCGGATGCCCATCGAGATGAGGTAACGCTTCTCGCGGCCTCGGATGT
The DNA here is from genome assembly GCA_902805865.1 of uncultured Nocardioidaceae bacterium. Lineage (GTDB taxonomy): Bacteria > Actinomycetota > Actinomycetes > Propionibacteriales > Nocardioidaceae > Marmoricola_A. Next base: position 18,887 of record CADCUK010000161.1, read on the forward strand.
CCTCGCTGCGAGGACCGGAGGCGCTCGTGATGCGGAGGGAGTCATCCGTCCTCTTGCGGCGCATGCTCACCACGGTACGTCGGCACTCCAACGCACTAGCATCCGGAAGGACCGCTATTCGACACAGCTGAGGAGTGCTCATGACGAACCGCACCTACCGGATCACCGAGATCGTCGGCACCTCTCCCGACGGCATCGACCAGGCGATCCGGAACGGGATCGAACGCGCCTCCCAGACGTTGCGGCACATCGACTGGTTCGAGGTCACCCAGGTGCGCGGCCAGGCCAAGGACGGGGGCGTCGAGCACTTCCAGGTCGGGCTCAAGATCGGCTTCCGCCTCGAGGACGACGGACCCGTCAGCTGACGGAGCGCTCGTTTCGGGTACCCATCGGTAGCCCCTAGCGTCGTGGAGGTGCATCCGCACGACCACGACGGAAGGGGTGACGGTGTCGAGATCGGTACTGGTGACCGGCGGCAACCGCGGCATCGGACGGGCCATCGCCGAGGCGTTCGCCGCCGAGGGTGACCAGGTCGCGGTCACGTACCGCAGTGGCGAGCCTCCTTCAGCTTTCCTCGCGGTGCAGTGCGACGTCACCGACGCCGAGCAGGTCGACCGCGCGTTCGCCGAGATCGAGGAGAAGCACGGTCCGGTCGAGGTGCTGGTCGCCAACGCCGGCATCACCCGGGACACGCTCGTCCTGCGGATGAGCGACGACGACTGGGACGCGGTGCTGGACACCAACCTCACCGGGTCGTTCCGGGTCGCCAAGCGCGCCGCACGCGGCATGCTGCGGCTGCGCCGCGGCCGGATCATCTTCATCTCCTCGGTCGTCGGGCTGCTCGGCTCGGCCGGGCAGGTCAACTACGCCGCCAGCAAGGCGGGGCTCGTCGGCATGTCCCGGTCCCTGGCGCGCGAGCTCGGCAGCCGTTCGATCACCGCCAACGTCGTCGCCCCGGGCTTCGTCGAGACCGAGATGACCGAGGTGCTGCCCGAGGAGAAGAAGGCCGAGTACCTCGGTCAGATCCCGCTCGGCCGCTACGCCACCACCGTCGAGGTCGCCTCGACGGTGACCTGGCTCGCCTCACCCGGCGCCGCGTACGTCACCGGGGCCGTGATCCCGGTCGACGGCGGCCTCGGCATGGGCCACTGAAGACACTTCGAGAGGGAGAAGACATGGGCATCCTGGACGGCAAGCGGATCCTCGTCGCCGGCGTCACGATGGACACCTCCATCGGCTTCGCCGTGGCACGGGTGGCCCAGGAGGAGGGCGCCACCGTCGTGGTCTCCAACTTCGGGCGGGCGCTGGGCATCACGCGACGCATCGTCGGACGGCTGCCGGAGGACGCACCGGTCATCGAGCTCGACGTCACCGACCCCGAGCACCTCGAGCGGCTCCCGTCGCTGCTCGGTGAGCACGTCGACGGGCTCGACGGCGTCGTGCACTCCATCGCCTACGGCAACCCGGAGACGCTCCTCGGCGGCAAGTTCCTCGACGGCCCCTGGGACGACGTGGCGCAGGCCGTGCACGTCTCGGCGTACTCGTTGAAGGCGCTGACCGCGGCCTGCCTGCCGATGATGGGCCCCGGTGGGTCGGTGGTCGGCATGACGTTCGACGCGACGGTGGCCTGGCCGGCGTACGACTGGATGGGAGTGGCCAAGGCGGGGCTGGAGTCGTGCTCGCGCTACCTGGCCCGCGACCTCGGACCGCGGGGGATCCGCGTGAACCTGGTCTCCGCCGGGCCGTTGAAGACGCTCGCGGCGAAGGCGATCCAGGGCTTCGACGCGCTGGA
>CADCUK010000162.1 GCA_902805865.1 uncultured Nocardioidaceae bacterium
GGGGCCACACCTCCAGCACCTGCACTTCGAGTCGTACTCCAGCGAGGAGTTCGTCCGGAAGTGGATGGCCCACAGCGGTCCGTCCCGAGCGTCCGGCCGCAAGCGGATGCTGGCCGTCCGGGCCGCTGTCCACGCCGTGAGCACGAACCCCGCCCTGAGTGACGACCGGCGTCGGCACTACCTCCGCGAGATCTACTCACGATGGATCGAGGACCCCGCGGACGTCCTCGACGAGCTCGGCTACCTCGTCGAGGTGCACCCCGAGGACAGGTCCGCGGTCCCGAGGCCGCTCGACCCGGCACGTCACAGTGAGCTGGAGGAGCTGCTCGGTCGGCTCGTCGCCCTTCCCAAGGCGGGGTTCACCCCTGAGCGGCGCGGGCCCGCGATGATCCGGACCGTGCGCCGGGTCCTCGAGGCTAAGGACCTGACCCCGCAGCTGCGGCGGCGACTCGAGTCCCTGCACAGTCCGAGCGCTTCCTGACGGAGCACCCGATCGAGCCCTGGCTGGTCGCTGGGTAGGTTTTCCTCCATGACCGACACCGCGCGCCCCGAGACCGACACCGACAGCGAGAACAGTGACGCCGTCGAGGCCCACAGCGGCGCCCACGCCGTCGCCGTCGCCGCGGGGCACGGCGTCGAGACGATGTTCACGCTGTCCGGCGCCCACGTCTTCCCCATGTACGACGGTGCGGTCCACGCCGACCCGCCCATGCGGCTCCTCGACGTGCGCCACGAGGCGACCGCCGTCTTCGCCGCCGAGGCGATCGGCAAGCTCACCCGGGTGCCCGGGCTGGCGGTCCTGACCGCAGGTCCGGGCGTCACCAACGGTGTCAGCCCGATCACCCAGGCCGCCTTCAGCGGCGCACCGCTGGTGGTCATCGGTGGCCGGGCGCCCGACAACCGGTGGGGCAGCGGCAGCCTGCAGGAGCTCGACCACGTCCCGCTGGTCGCACCGGTGACGAAGTCGGCCCGGACCGTGCACGACGCCGGCGAGGTCGCCGCGGAGGTCGACCGGGCCTTCACGCTGGCTCGGACCTCGCACCGCGGCCCGACGTTCCTCGACGTCCCCATGGACGCGTTCTTCGCCTCCTCGACGGTCGCGCGGCCGCCGTACGTCCCGATCCAGGGGGCCGAGCCCGACGGCGACGCGCTCAACGACATCGGCGCCCTCCTCGCCGACGCTGCCCGCCCGGTGCTGGTCCTCGGCAGCGACGTGTGGGGCGACCGGGCCGAGGAGGCGGCGCTGCGGCTCGTCGAGGAGGCCGGTCTGCCGGCGATCACCAACGGCATGGGGCGTGGCGTCATCCCTGGCGGGCACCCGCTGCTCGTCACCAAGGCGCGCGGGATGGCGCTCGGCGGCAGTGACCTCGTGATCGTGGTCGGCACCCCGCTCGACTTCCGGCTCTCCTACGGCGTCTTCGGCGGCAAGGACGGGGCCACCCCGGCGAAGGTCGTGCACCTCGCGGACTCCCCCGCCCAGGTGTCCGGGCACGCCGAGCTCGCCGGCTCGGCGTCCGGTGATTTGACGCAGGTCCTCGACGGCGTCCTGCACGCCCTCCAGCAGCAGCTGCGCAAGCCCGACTGGTCGGCGTGGACCGGCGAGCTGCAGGCCGCGGTGAAGGCGGCAGCCGAGCGCGACCGGGCGCTGCTCTCGGCCGAGGCCGACCCGATCCACCCGGCTCGCATCTACGGCGAGCTGCTGCCGCGGCTCGAGTCTGACGCGGTCGTCATCGGCGACGGAGGCGACTTCGTCTCGTTCGCCGGGAAGTTCGTCGAGCCCGCGCGACCGGGTGGCTGGCTCGACCCGGGCCCCTACGGCTGCCTGGGCGCCGGTCTCGGTGCGGCCATCGCCGCCCGGCTGGCGCGTCCGTCGTCGCAGGTCGTGCTGCTCCTGGGTGACGGCGCGGCGGGCATGTCGCTGATGGACGTCGACACGTTGGTGCGGCACAACCTGCCCGTGGTGATGGTCTGCGGCAACAACTCCGCGTGGGCGCTGGAGAAGGGGCCGATGCAGATGCTCTACGGGTACGACGTCATCGCGGACCTCGCTCCTCGGACGCGGTACGACGAGATCGTGACGGCGCTCGGCGGTGGCGGCGAGATGGTGACCGACCCGACCCAGATCGGGCCAGCGCTGGACCGGGCCTTCGCGTCCGGGGTCCCGTACATGGTCAACGTGATCACCGACGTCAACGCGACCTACCCGAGGAACACGTTCGGCATCTGATCCCCTGGGTCGGGTGGGCGCTCGCGCTGGGTTGAGTCGGCGCTCGCGCGAGGTCGAAGCGGCGCTCGCGCCGGGTTGAGTCGGCGCTCGCGCGGAGTCGAGGCGTCGCTCGCGCTGGCGGGGTCAGCGCTGCAGGCGTGCCATGAAACGAGTGCGATCCACGACGACGCGTGCCACCTCGCCGTGACCGACCACCTGCTCACGCGAGTCGACAGCGACCACCTCGAAGCGCAGCAGCCGGCCGTCCCGATGCGTCACGGTGGCGGTGACGGTCACCTTCTCGCCCACGCCGCTCGCCGCGAGGTGTTCCAGCGACACTCGCGTCCCGACCGAGGTCTGCTCCCCGGTCAGCTCGTCGGCGACCGCCGCACAGGTCGCAGCCTCGGCCCACGCCAACAAGCGAGGCGTTCCCAGCACGGGGAGGTCGCCTGATCCGAGGGAGGCGGCGGTGTCTTCGTCCGCCACGGTGAAGGTCAAGGACGCGGTCGTCATTCACTCAGCATGCCGGACGTCGCACTTTGCACGAGAGCCGCCTCAACCTCGTGCGAGCGCCGCTTCAACCTCGCGCGAGCGCCCACTCAACGAGGGGTGGGGTTCGGCCGATTGGCCGGGAGGTGGGGGCACCTGAGAGGATGGACCGGTTCAGACCGGACGTGAACACGCAGCGAACCCCAAGGAGTCACCATGGGAAAGACCGGCCGCAAGCGCCGCGCCCGCAAGAAGAAGGGCGCGAACCACGGCAAGCGCCCCAACGCCTGACCGGGCCCAGAAAGCCGACGACCCCGCGCCCTGAGGCCGGGGTCGATCGCTTTTTTGCGGCAGAGAAGGCAGAGAAGGCGTCAGCCGGGCTGCTCGGTGATCGTCACGTGGACCTCCCGGATCCGGACGAGCACACGCTGACGCAGCGTCTCGGGGGCGTGCTCGGTGCACGACCGGGCGACGAGCGCCTTGACGGTCCGCTCCAGGTCGGCGATCTGCAGACAGGGCCCGCAGTCCTCGAGGTGCTGCTTGATCTGCTCGAAGTCGGCGTTCGGCAGCTCGTGGTCGATGAAGAACTCGAGCCTGGCGAGGGCCTCGGCGCAGTCAGGCTTGTTCACGTCTCCGCAGCTCATGACACGTCCACCTTCATGCCGCGCTCGCGGGCGTAGTCGGCGAGCATGCCGCGGAGCTGACGCCGACCACGGTGCAGACGGGACATCACGGTGCCGATGGGGGTGTCCATGATCTCGGCGATCTCCTTGTACGGGAAACCTTCGACATCGGCGAGGTAGACCGCGAGACGGAAGTCGTCGGGCAGCTTGGACAGCGCGTCCTTGACGTCGCTGTCGGCCAGCCGCTCCAGGGCCTCCATCTCGGCCGACTTCAACCCGGTCGAGGTGTGCGACTCGGCCCGCGCCAGCTGCCAGTCCTCGACGTCCTCGGTCATCGACGGCTGCGGCTCGCGCTGCTTCTTGCGGTAGCTGTTGATGAACGTGTTGGTGAGGATCCGGTAGAGCCAGGCCTTGAGGTTCGTGCCCTCCTTGAACTGGTGGAAGGAGGAGTAGGCCTTGGCGAACGTCTCCTGCACCAGGTCCTCTGCGTCGGCGGGGTTGCGGGTCATCCGCATCGCCGCCGAGTAGAGCTGGTCGATGAACGGGAGAGCGTCCCGCTCGAAGCGGAGCGCGCGGTCCTCGGCGCTCTCGGTCGCGCTCTCGTCAGGGGCCGGAGCGTCGGTGGGCTGGTCGTCAGTCATTGTCTGCCAGCCTACCGGCAGCGCATGAACCGGAAACCTGTCCATGAGGCAGCTCGATCCAGTCATCGACACCCGCCCTCTCGCGTCAGCCAGGCCGTGTGACCGGTCGGATGTCCGGTCGTCTCCAGGGCCTTCGTCAGGTCCCAACACCCGGTGCGGCCGGTCGATTCCCGATCACGTCGCGGACGACGAACTCCAGCGTCGCCTCGACGACGAGCCCGTGCACGTCGTCCTGGCTGAGCTCGGCCCGCTTGGGCACCTTGAGCCCGTGATCGGCCGACGGTACGACGACCATCGGCTGACCCTCAGGGAACTCCTCGGGGCGTCCGAACGCATCGAGCTCCCCCTGGATCACCAGCGTGGGGACACGAGGTAAGAGCAGCTCCTCGAGGCGCGACGACTCGGGACGGCCCGGCGGGTGGAGCGGGAACGACAACGCCAGCACGCCGGACGCGCCGAGGTGGTGGGCCATCCGGGCGGCGCTGCGCGCACCGGCGCTGCGCCCGCCTAGGACGAGCGGGGTCCGTGGCCGCAACCGGTCGGCGACCGCGACGAGGCAGGCGTCGAGGATCTTGGGTGCGGGAGCGATCTTCTTGCCCGCCACCCGCCACGGCTGCTCGAGCCGGATCACCGTGATCCCTTCGCGGGGGAGCTCCCGGCCGAGCGCCACGAGGTCGGCGGCCTCGGGACCACCACCGGCCCCGTGACCGACCAGCAGCGTCGCGATGGGGTGCCGGGACCGGTCGGTGTGCAGCCGCGCGTCGCCGTACGGCGTGGGAACGGTGCGGACCGCGGTCACGCGTCCTCGATCGGCTGGTCCAGCGGGAGCGGCTCGACCAGCTCGGGGCCGTTGTTGCGGACGCTGTTGACCTGCGTGGACACGGGATAGGCCTCGAGGCGGCCCGGAGCGGCCGGCACCAGCAGGCTCCGGAGGTCGTCAGGGTCCGAGCGGGACGGGTCGAGCCAGGCGGCGTACCGCTCCGGCTCCACGAGCAGTGGCATCCGGTCGTGGATGTGACCGACGGAGTCCTCCGCGGACGTCGTCAGCACGGTGCACGTCCACCGGAAGCGTTGCGGGTCGTCGTCCTCACGGGTGGGGTCGCGCCAGATCTCGTACAGCCCGGCCATCGCGAGCACCGAGCCGTCCTCGGGATGGATGAAGAACGGCTGCTTGAGCGGCTTGCCGTTCTTGCCGAGCTGCTCGGTCGGGTACCACTCGTAGTAGCCGTCCGCCGGGATCAGGCAGCGGCGCTTGGCGAACGCCCTCCGGAACGCCGGCTTCTGGTCCACGGTCTCCATGCGGGCGTTGATCATCTTGCTGCCGATCGACGGGTCCTTGGCCCAGAAGGGCACCAGCCCCCAGCGCAGCACGCGCAGCTGCCTCTCCCCCGCGGTCTCCGTCGACTCGTCCTGGGGAGGTCGGGTGACGACGGCGTAGACCTCCTTGGTCGGCGCCACGTTGTAGTCCGGCGCCAACGGCTCGGTGACCGTCTCGGCCACCTTCCCCCTGTCGATCTCGAACTCCTCAGCGAGGTCCTCGGGGCGCCGGCTGGAGGCGTATCGACCGCACATGGGGTCAGCCTACGGACAGCCCCGGGCGGGTCGGGTCAGGCAGGTACGGCCTCGGACGTCACCTCGGGCGCGCCTGCGAGCACCGCGGCGACGATGAACGCCATGTCGTCGGCGGTCTCCTCGGGCGAGCGCGACGGCCGGGTGATGTGGCTGAGCACCAGCCGCACCACGGACTCAAGCGCGACCTCGAGCCGGTCCGCGGGCATCGGCAGCTCGGGGAACCGACCGGCCACCAGCTCGACGAGAAAGGCGGAGGCCCGGTCCACCAGCCACTGCGACTGCACGATGATCGGCAGGAGGTCGCCGTCGCCGTTCTGCTCGCCCTCGAGCACCGACCGCAGCAACGGGTTGCGCTGGGCGGTGACCAGGGCTCCCTCGACCGCGGAGCGTACGGCGGGCACGAACTCGTCCTCGGCTGCGAACCGGTCGCTCACGATGGCCAGGAACGTCTCGAGCTCACGCATGATGAGCTGCTCGGCCATCTGCTGCTTGGTGCCGAACTCGTTGTAGACGGTCTGGCGGCTCACTCCTGCGCGGTCCGCGATCTTCGCCATCGTCAGCCGGCGCCACCCCTCCTCGCGGAACGCGTCGGCCGCGGCGTCGAGGAGCCGGTCGCGCAACATGGTGCGGACGGTCTCGCGGAAGGGGGCTGTGCTCACGCCTCCACTGTCTCATTCACCCCAACAGAGGGGTCGGCGAGAAGCGCGGCAGACACCCTTGCGCGCTGGGCGACGAGCAACCGGGCGGCGCGCACGTCGGCCGGTCGTCCGATGGTGACGGCACCCCGCAGGACGCCGTCGCGGAGGAAGAACGCGGTGAACGCCTCGCCGTCGAGCTCCCCGCGTACGACGAGCTGGTCGGCGCCGAGCGGCCACCCGGTCACCTGGAGGTTGATGCCGTACTGGTCCGACCACGACCACGGCACCTCGTCGAACCTGACGTCCTCGCCGGCCATGGCCCGACCGACGGCGGTGCCGTGGTTCTGGGCGGACTGCCAGTGCTCTGCCCGAAAGGGCTCCTCGACGTACGACGACGGCCGGCTGGCCACGTCGCCCGCAGCGAAGACCCCGGGCACCGAGGTCTGCCCCCGCCAGTCGACGGAGATGCCTCCGGTCGGGGCAAGCGCCAGCCCGTCGGCGAGGGCGAGATCGGGCTCCATGCCGATGGCGACCACGACCAGGCCGGCCGCCCAACGACGACCGTCCGCGGCGGTGACGACCACCTCGTCGGCGTCCTCGGCGACCTCGGTCACCTCGACACCGGTCTCCAGCTTCGTCCCGCGGGCGCTGTGCAGCGCGACGTACCGGTGGGCGAGGTCGGGAGGAAGCAGCCTGGGCAGCGGCAGCTCCGCGCCCTCCAGGAGGGTGACCTCACGGTCGAGCGACCGCAGGCTCGCGGCGATCTCGGAGCCGACCAGCCCCGCGCCGACGACCAGGACGTGGTCGACGCCGTCGAGAGCGGTCGTCAGCCCCTCCGCGTCAGCGATGTCGCGCAGACTGCGCACCCGGTTGCCGGACCACGGATTGCGCGCCCGCCCGCCGGTGGCGAGGAGGAGGCGGCCGAAGCCGACCGACGATCCGTCGGCGAGGGTGATCGCGTGCCCGTCGAGGTCGACCCCGATGGCGCGAGTCCCGGTGCGGAGCTCCACACCGTTGTCGGCGTACCAGCTCTCGGCCTTGATCCGCACCTGGTCCGGGGTCTTGGCGCCGCGGAACAGCTCCTTGGACACGGTCGGCCGGCGGTACGGCAGCTGGGGCTCGTCCCCGACCATGAGGATCGAGCCCTCGAAGCCGGCGGCGCGCATCCCGGCGACCGCGCTGACGCCTGCGACACCGGCGCCCACGATCACGCAGCCGAACTCGCGGCGACTCATGGACTCAGCCACTTCTCCGGACCTCACGCAGACTTGACCACAATCATTTCGAAGTCGGCCTTCGCGGCGCCGCAGTCGGGGCAGCTCCAGTCGTCCGGGATGTCCTCCCACTTGGTGCCGGGCGCGAACCCCTCCTCCTCCCAGCCCTGCGCCTCGTCGTACTCGAAGCCGCACTGCAGGCAGCGGTAGACCTTCATCGTCGTCTCCTCGGTGTCACGGTTGGCGTGACTGTCATCGGTTGGTCGAGCTCGCCCGGTCGTCGAGCGGCTCGAAGTCCTGCTGCTCGCGGACACCACAGTCCGGGCAGCACCATTCGGGGTCGAGCTCGGCGAAGGGCGTGCCAGGTGGCCATCCCTCACGGGGTTCGCCCTTCGCCTCGTCGTACACGTAGTCGCAGCTGGGGCACACGAACTTCGCCATCGGAGCGCCTCAGGCAGCGACGCGTTCGGACGCGGTGGCGTACGTGCGGAGGTAGTGCTCCTCCTTGGCCGGGTGCAGGTTCGCCCGGGTGATGTCGCCGTCGTAGTGGGCCAGCACCCGCTTGTCCATGACCTTGCGCCAGACCGGCGGCAGCCAGCTGAGCACGATCATCCCGGCGTAGCCGGTGGGCAGCACCGGAGCCTCGGGGAAGTCGCGGAGCGCCTGGTAGCGGCGCGTGGGGTTGGCGTGGTGGTCGCTGTGCCGCTGCAGGTGGTAGAGCAGCACGTTCGTGCCGATGTTGTTGCTGTTCCAGCTGTGGCTGGGGTTGACCCGCTCGTAGCGACCCGACTCGAGCTTCTGCCGCTTCATCCCGTAGTGCTCGAGGAAGTTCACGGACTCGAGCAGCCAGATGCCGACGACCGCCTGGATGACCAGGTAGGGAAGGATGCCCAGGCCGAACGCCGCGAGCAGGCCGCCCCACAGCACCACCGACATCAGCCAGGCGTTGAGCACGTCGTTCTTGATGTTCCAGTGCGACGTGCCGAGCCTGCCGAAGCGCTTCTTCTCGAGCTCCCACGCGCTGCGCAGGCTGCCGGAGACGGTGCGCGGCATGAACGACCAGACGTTCTCGCCCATCCGGGCGCTGGCCGGGTCCTCGGGGGTGGAGACGCGGACGTGGTGGCCGCGGTTGTGCTCGATGTAGAAGTGCCCGTAGAAGGTCTGCGCGAGCGCGATCTTCGCGAGCCAGCGCTCGTGGGACTCCTTCTTGTGACCGAGCTCGTGGGCGGTGTTGATCGCGATGCCGGCGACCATCCCTGCACTGAGTGCCATGCCGATCTTGTCGGCGACGCCGTACTGCGGCTGGCTGAGCATCCACGCGGTCCAGATCAGCGTGACGTACTGCAGCGGGATGAACGCGTAGGTCACCCACCGGTAGTAGCGGTCGTTCTCGAGGCTGTCGATGACCTCGTCCGGCGGGCTGTTCGGGTCCCGCCCGACGACGAGGTCGATCAGCGGGATCAGCCCGAAGACGAACACCGGACCGAAGTACCAGAAGAGGTCCGAGCCGGTCCACTCGACCAGGCCCCACGCAAGGAACGGGATCGCCGGGATGATCGTGCCGAGGAGCCAGGCATACCTCTTGGTGTCCCGCCACTCGACTCCGATGGGGGCCGCTGCCTCCGCTGACGACATCGCGTCTCTCCTTCGACAGGTCTTCCAGCCGCATCTCGGCTGCCTCTTTACAAGACCATAGGAGTTGTAAAGCAGATTGGCAAGAGGGCTTGCCGTGTCAAAAAAGGCGGCCTGGGTCACATCGAGACGGCGCGAGTGCCCCCTTCGACCGCGCGCGAGCGCCGTCTCAACCCCGCGCGAGCGCCGTCTCGACCTCGCGCGAGCGCCGCCTCGACGGGGTGGGGCTGTACGGCGGGGTGGGTCAGCCGGCGAGCTCGGCCAGGAGCCGGACGGCGAGCTCGCGCTGACCGGGGAGCCCCTCGATCCAGACGCCGGCGTGGGAGGGCAGCGGCAGCCGCTCCAGCGTCGCCCGCACGCGCGCCACCGACTCCCCCAGGGTGTCCGAGCGGGGCACGAGAGCCGCCACCCGGTCCGAGCCGAGCCGGGCGACGGTCTCGTCGCCGGCGAAGACCTCTCGAAGCACCTCCGCGACCGCGGCGAGCCCGAGCGCCCGCCCGAACGCAGGTGCCTCGAGAAGTCCGCCGGCCCTGCGCGGCACGTCGACGACGACGAGCGCGTGGCTCGTCCGGATGCTGGCGCCTTCGCGCTCAGCAGCCCGGTAGACCTCGGCCAGCCGGGTCCGCAGGTGCGGCGCGCTCGCGAGACCGGTCAACGGGTCCTCGCACGTGACGTCGTGCAGGAAGTCCAGGGTCGCCTCGCTCCACGCGACCGCGAGTGCCTCGGTGGCGGCGAAGTCGGGGACGCCTGCTCCGGCCACCCGGTACGTCGTGCCCAGCCCGGACAGTGCCTCTCCCAGGGAGGCACCGTCACAGGCCAGGTCACGCCCGACGACCGCACACGCCGCCATCGGAGTCCCGCCGGCCACGAGAGCCTCGGCCACCGCGTCGAACCCCGTCGGCACCTCGCGCCGCTGGTCGTCGGTGAGCCGCGGCTCAGGCGCCGGCTGCTCGGCGACACGTCGGCGGGAGAAGAGGGCCAGGCTGCGCATGACACCCCTCCTCCCTCACCGGCCACCCTCCCAGGCGGCGGCCGGCTCGTCGTGCCGTCACGGAGGAGACGACCGCACGCCCGGGCCATGACGCGACTTTCGGGGAAATCGGTAAAAAGATCGGCCGACAGGACGTGCGCGAGCAGGAAAGCGGGAATGAACCTCGCGCGGAGCGGTCGGGGGCGACTACCGTCAGATCAGCAATCAGCACGCGAAACCACCACAACTCGTCACTCATCGGACGTTCCCGCGTTGACCTACATGCCATGGCCGAGATGCTGAACAACCTCGAGGCTCCCAGTGATGCGGAGCTGATCTCGCGCGTCCGCGGCGGGGACACCGACGCCTACGGCCAGCTCTTCGCCCGTCACGTCGAGTCCGCTCGCCGTCTTGCCCGACAGCTGGTCCGTGGCCCGGACTCCGAGGACCTCGTCTCCGAGGCGTTCACCAAGGTGATGGGTGCGATCCAGGGTGGCGGCGGTCCGGACCTCGCGTTCCGTGCCTACCTGCTCACCGCCGTACGCCGGCTGCACGTCGACCGGATCCGCGTGCAGTCCAGGCTCACGACCTCCGACGACCTGTCGGCGTTCGACCCCGGGGTGCCGTTCCAGGACACGGTCGTCGAGCAGTTCGAGAGCGGGGCGGCGGCGCGTGCCTTCGCGAGCCTGCCGGAGCGGTGGCAGATGGTGCTGTGGCACCTCGAGGTCGAGCGCCAGAAGCCCGCCGACGTCGCACCGCTCCTCGGGATGACCCCCAACTCCGTCTCCGCGCTCGCCTACCGCGCCCGGGAGGGACTGCGCCAGGCGTTCCTGTCCGCGCACCTCAGCGAGATCACCGACACCGAGTGCGGCTGGGTGGTCGAGCAGCTCGGCGGCTACGTCCGCAAGGGCCTCTCGACGCGCGACGCCGGCAAGGTCGAGGCGCACCTCGGCGACTGCCGGTCGTGCTCGGGGATGTACCTCGAGCTCGAAGAGGTGAACTCCGACCTCCGCGGCGTCATCGCACCGCTGCTGCTGGGTGGCCTCGCGGCCGGCTACCTCGGCGCCACGGGCTCCGGGGTTGCGCTCGGCGGTGGCCTGGTGGCCCTGCTGGACCGGGCCAAGGACTACGTCGTCGCCCACGTGGTCCCCGTCTCTGCCGGCACCACTGCGGCGGGAGTCGCTGCTGCCGTCGTCATCGTCGGCGGCGTGGGTTCCGGTGGCCGGACGGTCGAGCCGGGCGGGGCTGCAGCAGCACCACCGAGCCGGGTCAGTGGCGCACAGTCGGCAGACGCAGCGCTCAGCGAGGACAACACCGCCGAGGACAGGAACGAGTCGCGGCCGAAGAGCCGCCCCGCCGGCTCAGCCGGTGCTGCGTCGTCCAGCGACACCGGGACCAAACCCGGCCCGTCACCCTCGGAGCAGCCACCGGGTGCGGACGGCGCGCCTGCTGACGCTCCACCCACGGGGTCGACGGGAGAGCCGACCACGGTCCCCGGCGCGGGCACCGGCGAGAACCCCGGCGTGGACACCGGCGAGAGCCCCGGTGAGGACCCCGGGAAGTCGTCACCCCCGAAGCCGACCCCGACCCCGGAGCCCGAGGGCCGGGACGTCGCGCTGACGGTCAGCGGCACCTCGCTCTCGAAGGGCATCGGCCGCTTCCGCACGCACGTCAGGAACATGCCGACCGCGTCCGGTCCCACTCCGCTGCACTTCCAGATCGGCTTCGACCGCGACCTCGTCAACCTCGACTCGATCCCGCACGGTTGCTCCTTCGCCGGCGCGACCGCCGTGGACTGCGTGGGCAACGGTGGGACGTACAACGGCCTCTTCAACGCCGACATGAGCGAGCTCGCGTCGGGCGAGTCGGTGACGATCACGGTCACGGTCTCGCTCCCCGAGCTCAGCGACCCCGACCCCGGCGACAACACGCGCTCGGTCACGCTGACCCGCACCGGCGCCGGTCGCGTCATCGCCAGCGGCTGACCGGTCGATAAGGTCGCAGCGATGAACACGAGCGCTGCCCCCACCTCCGAGCACTGGGCCGAGCACGGGGCCGAGCACTGGGCTGCGCCGACCCCGGGACGTCCGGTGGACGCCACTGTGACGCTGCCCGGCTCGAAGTCGCTGACGAACCGAGCGCTGGTGCTTGCGGCCCTGTCCGACGGCCCGTCCACGGTGGCTGGTGCCCTCCGCTCGCGCGACACCGAGCTGATGGCCGCCGCCCTCGTCGCCCTGGGGGCAGGGATCGACACCTCCGGCGCGGACTGGCACGTGGTCCCGGGGCCGCTGCTCGGGCCGGCCTCGGTCGACTGCGGCCTGGCCGGGACCGTGATGCGGTTCGTCCCACCTGTCGCTGCGCTCGCGGACGGTCTGGTCCGCTTCGACGGCGACCCCCACGCCCGTACCCGCCCGATGGGTCAGGTGCTCCTCGCGCTGCGGGACCTCGGGATCGTCGTCGAGGACGACGACCGCGGCGCGTTGCCCTTCACCGTCGTCGGCACCGGACAGGTCAAGGGCGGCCAGGTCGTCATCGACGCCTCGGCGTCGAGCCAGTTCGTCTCGGCGCTGCTGCTCGCCGGGGCGAGGTACGACGAAGGGGTCGACGTCGTCCATGACGGCAAGCCGGTGCCGTCCCTCCCCCACATCGACATGACGGTCGCCGCCCTGCGCGAGCACGGCGTAAAGGTCGACGACAGCGAGCCGAATCGCTGGCGGGTGGCTCCGGGGCCGGTGCGATCGGTCGACGTCGTGATCGAGCCGGACCTCTCCAACGCCGCACCGTTCCTCGCTGTCGGGGCCGTGACCGGCGGCGCGGTCACCGTCCCTGGCTGGCCCCGCACCACGACGCAGGCCGGTGACCGCCTCCGCGAGATCCTGTCGCTGATGGGGGCCGACGTCTGGGTCGACGACAGCGGGCTGCACGTCACAGGTCCCTCCTCGCTCGAGGGGGTCGACCTCGACCTGCACGACGTCGGCGAGCTCACCCCCGCGGTCGCGGCGCTCGCGGCACTGGCCGGGTCGCCGTCGGTGCTCCGCGGCGTCGAGCACATCCGGGGTCACGAGACCGACCGGCTGCGCGCGCTGGCCACCGAGCTCGCCCGGCTCGGCAGCGACGTCACCGAGCGCCCGGACGGGCTGGAGATCCGCCCGGCGTCGCTGCACGGCGGAGTCTTCCGGACCTACGCCGACCACCGGATGGCTCACGCCGCAGTGATCCTGGGCCTCGCCGTGCCCGGCGTGCTCGTGGAGGACATCGCCACCACGTCGAAGACCTTCCCCGACTTCCCCGGCGCCTGGTCCGCGCTGTTCACGGGCTGAGGACGAGGAGAGCAGATGGCGGGTCGGCGCAGCTACGAGCACCTCGAGCAGGAGTCGTTCGACCGCCCCCGCCGCCGCACCCGCCCGCGCACCAAGGACCGACCCACCTACGACGACGCCGTCGACGCCACCGTGGTGACCGTCGACCGCGGCCGGTACACCTGCCGGCTCGCCTCCGACGAGGAGGTCGTCATCACCGCGATGAAGTCCCGGCCCCTGGGTCGCAAGGGGGTCGTGGTCGGGGACCGGGTCCGCGTGGTCGGCGACGTCTCCGGCGCCGAGGGCGCGCTCGCCCGCATCGTCGAGGTCGCGCCTCGGACCAACGTGCTCCGGCGCACCGCCGACGACGACGACCCCGTCGAGCGGGTGATCGTCGCCAACGCCGACCAGCTGGTGATCGTGGTGGCGCTGGCCGACCCCGAGCCCCGCACCGGCCTGGTGGACCGGGCGCTGGCAGCGGCGTACGACGCGGGGATCGACCCGCTCCTGTGCCTCACGAAGGCCGACCTCGCCGACCCCGAGTCGTTCGTGCGGATCTACCGGCCGCTCGACGTCCCCTACGTCGTCACCCAGCGCGGCGCCGACGTCGCCCAGGTGCTCGAGAAGCTGCGCGGCCGGACCAGCGTCATGCTCGGCCACAGCGGGGTGGGCAAGTCGACACTCGTGAACGCGCTCGTGCCCGGCACCGACCGGGCCATCGGCGTGGTCAACGACGTCACCGGCCGCGGCCGGCACACCTCGACGTCCGCGCTCATGCTGAGGCTGCCCGACGGCAGCGGCTGGATCGTAGACACCCCGGGCATCCGGTCCTTCGGCCTGGCCCACGTCGAACCGAGCCAGCTGATCCAGGCCTTCCCGGACCTCGCCGCGCTCACCGGCGACTGCCCCCGCGGCTGCTCGCACGCCGCGACCGAGCCGGAGTGCGCGCTCGACGAGGCGGTTGCCGCTGGCGCGGTCGACCCGGACCGCGTGACGTCGTACCGGAGGCTGCTGAGCAGCCGCGAGACGGCGTTCTAGCCGGTCCTGCTACCCGAAGGCGGCCTGGGCGCCGGCGTGGCCGGTCAGCGCCACCCAGACCAGGCTCACGAGCCCGAGGACGACCACGGCGGCGGGCAGGACGACGCCGACCCAGCGCGCGCTGCTGCCCCGGAAGCCCAGTCGGCCGTCGTCGAGGCGGCTGGGCGCCCGGACCAGGAAGAACGCGACCAGGACGACAGCCGTGAAGACGCCGTAGACCACGAGGAGCTGGTTCGCCCGGTCCTGGTGCGTCTGCAGGGTGTCGTAGAGCGGCACGTCCGTGGGGATGTTGGCAAGCATCGTGTCGAGCAGGTCGCGACCGGTCAGCCAGGTCGCGACGAGCGCGGCCATGCCCCCGAGGGCCGAGAGCAGCGCTCCCCAGCGGGTCAGCCACCTCCACGATCGCAGGAGGGCGAAGGCCCACGCCAGGAGCACCGACAGCGGGACCAGCGCGACGGCCGAGTCGTTGACGAGGGGGTGAAGCGGCAAGCCGTCGAACTCCATGGGGACACCGTAGGACGAACGCCCTCGTGGTCACCTCTAGCCTGAGCCCCATGCCCACGAACTTCACCGACGACCTGCGGCTGGCGCACGTCCTGGCCGACGACGCCGACTCGACGAGCACGAGCCGCTACCAGGCGTTGGACCTCCGGGTCGACACGAAGCCGGACCTGACCCCGGTCACCGACGCCGACCGGGCCGTGGAGGAGGGCATCCGCCGGACGCTGTCGAGGGCACGGCCTCGCGACGCCGTCGTCGGCGAGGAGGAGGGGTCGAGCGGCTTCAGCCAGCGACGCTGGGTGGTGGACCCGATCGACGGCACCAAGAACTACGTCCGCGGGGTGCCGGTCTGGGCGACGCTGATCTCGTTGATGGTCGAGGACGAGGTCGTCGTGGGCGTGGTCTCGGCTCCGCTGCTCAACCGTCGGTGGTGGGCGATGAAGGACGGCGGCGCGTTCACCGGGAAGTCGCTGTACAAGTCGACCCAGTGCAAGGTCTCAGACGTCTCCCGCCTCGAGGACGCGTCCCTGTCCTACTCCTCGCTCGACGCCTGGGACGAACGCGGCCGGCTCGACGACTTCCTGTCGCTGGCGAGGCGGTGCTGGCGCACCCGGGCGTACGGCGACTTCTGGAGCTACATGCTCGTCGCCGAGGGCAGCGTCGACGTGGCCGCCGAGCCCGAGCTCGAGCTCTACGACATGGCCGCCCTCGATGTCATCGTCCGCGAGGCCGGCGGGAAGTTCACCTCCCTCGACGGCCGCGACGGCCCGACCGGCGGCAACGCGCTGGCGACGAACGGGATGCTCCACGACACCGTGCTGGGCTTCCTCGGCTCGGTCGGCCCGCACCGGAGCCTGGAGGACGACGGCTCCGAGCCGTCCGGGCGACCGGCCCCGCCGGCCGGCGGCACCCTGCACGACCTCAGCTCACGCCGGCGTCCCGCACCGGAGGCCGACCGGCCTCACCCGGAGCTCCCTCCGCTGGGCCCCTGACCGGGCCTATGACCGGGTCTCTCGCCGGGTCTCCGACGGAGCCACCGGCCGGGTCTCTCGCCGCCTCTCTCGCCAGGTCTCCGACCGGGCGCAGCCGGGACGCGGCCGCCGCCCACCAGTGCAGGAGCAGCGGCGCCAGCAGCAGCGCGGCGAGGTCGAACCACCCGTAGCCGCCCGCGGCGCCGCTGGGCGGGTTGCCGATCGACAGCCAGCCGACCGGGTCCTCCGTCTGCCACACCCAGGTGCCGAGGTGGGTGCCGGCGAGCTCCAGCCAGGTGACGACCACGCCGGCACCGACGTACACCTCGGGCGAGGGGCCCCACCGCAGGAAGCAGAGCAGGCAGGCGAACCAGAAGGCGCCGAGGGCGTCGGGCCGCTCGGCCAGGAACAGTCCGTAGCCCGCCCACAGCGCCAGCGGCACCATGACCACGGCAGCGGCCGCCCTGAGCCGTCGGCGGACGAACGGGCTGTGCCCGAGGGCGTACGCCGAGAGGTACACGAGGCCGTGGCCCGGCGGGACGTACGCCGGCACGTTGTCGAAGCGGTAGACGTACACCTCGAGCCCGGGGCTGAACGTGTACTCGATCGCCGTGGCGAACGCGACGACCACCAGCGTCTGCGCCCGCACGAGCGGGGAGCACCAGCGCATCGCCACGGCCAGCGCCGCCCAGGTCGCCGCTCCCGTCAGCCACTGGGTGGTTCGCGAGCCGTCGCTGTCGATGAGCAGCACGACGGTGAGCCACCCCATCATCACCAGCGCCGCGGTCGCCCCGAGCCGGGTCCCGCGGTCGGTGGATGGGCTCACCGTCCCCATCGTGCCAGCGGGCTGGGCGCTGCCCGTCCCATCCCTTGGGGTGAGATCGGCCCTTACCGGCGGAGGCCCGGTTGGTCTAGCCTGCGAGGACCCACTGGACCCCGGGAGGTACGCCCACATGCGCATCCGCGACGTCGTTGCCGCCAAGAGCGAGCAGAAGGTCATCACCGTGAGCCCGAGCGCCACGGTCCGCGACCTCCTGGGGCTGCTCGCCGAGCACAACGTCGGCGCACTCGTCGTCAGCGGCGACGGCGCCGCGGTCGACGGGATCGTCTCGGAGCGCGACGTGGTCCGGCGGCTGCACGGCGACACCGACCTGCTCGGGGCGACCGTCGACTCGATCATGACCACCGACGTGCACACGTGCACCCCCGACGACCAGCTCGACGCCCTGATGTCGCTGATGACCCAGCGACGCATCCGGCACGTGCCGGTGTGCGAGCAGGACCGGCTGGTCGGGATCGTCAGCATCGGGGACGTCGTGAAGCACAAGATCGACGCGCTGCAGTTCGAGCGGGACCAGCTCGACAGCTACGTCCACCAGAGCTGAACCTCCGACGGGTTTACCGGCAGCCGGGGTGTGACAGGCTGCCCGCATGAGCAACCCTGAGAAGCCTGAGATCGACTTCCCCGACGGCCCGCCTCCGACCGAGCTCGAGGTCACCGACCTCACCGAGGGCGACGGCGCCGAGGCGACCGCCGGCTCGACGGTGTCGGTGCACTACCTCGGCGTCGCGCACTCGACCGGCGAGCAGTTCGACGCGTCGTACGACCGGGGCAGCCCGCTGCAGTTCCGGCTCGGTGTCGGCCAGGTCATCTCCGGCTGGGACACCGGTGTCCAGGGGATGAAGGTCGGCGGCCGGCGCAAGCTGGTCATCCCGCCGCACCTCGCGTACGGCGACCGCGGCGCCGGCGGCGTCATCCAGCCCGGCGAGAGCCTGATCTTCGTGGTGGACCTGCTCGACGTCCGCTGACCCGCCGAGCCGGCGCGTCCTGACCGCTCCCCTCGGCCGAACCGGCGCGTCCTGACCGCTCACCTCGGCCGAACCGGCGCGTCCTGACCGGCCGATCGCCGCATCCGGCGCCCTGCCTGTGGCAGGACGCGCCGACTCGACACCATGACCGAGACAGCACGCGCCGGGTCGACACCATGACCGAGGCAGGACGCGCCGGCTCGGCGAGGGCGGGGGCGCTCAGCCGACCTGGGTGGCTGAGTCGCCGAGGTCGGGGTGTCGCACGGTGACGACGTCCCCCTTGGTGAGCTGACGCCCCCGCCGCGTCTCGACCTCGCCGTTGACCGAGACCAGCCCTTCGGCCAGCAGCGGCTTGGCGTCCGACCCGGCGTCGACCAGGTCGGCGAGCTTGAGGAACTGCCCGAGCCGGATCGACTCGTCGCGGATCGGTACGACGCGGGGGCCGGCGCTCATCAAGACAGCACCGCGACGGCGTGGATGATCAGCCCGACGAGCCCACCCACGATCGTGCCGTTGATCCGGATGAACTGCAGGTCCTTGCCGACCTGCAGCTCGATCTTCCGCGAGGCCTCCTTGCCGTCCCACTGGTCGATCGTGTGGGTGATGACCGAGGTCAGCTCGCTGCCGTAGCGGTTGATGAGGAAGACGCTCAGGGAGGCGACCCGCTCGTCGATCCGGGTGCGCATCGCCGGGTCGGACTGGAGCCGCTCGCCGAAGGTGATGACCTCGGCCACGGCCCGCTTCACGAGCTCGCCGTCGGTCTCCTGGAGCGCTTCGATGGTCGCGCGGCGCAGCGCGTTCCACAGCGAGATGAAGGTCGCCGACACCTGGGGGTGGCCGAGGAACCGCTCCTTGAACCGCTCCATCCGGTCGATGGTGTCGGGGTCGTGCAGCAGCCCGTCGGCCAGCTCCTTGAGCAGCTTGTCGAGCGCGAGACGGGAGCGGTGGTACGGCTCGCGGCGGATGTCCTCCAGCCACACGACGATCTCGGCGTGCAGCCGGTGGATGACGCGCTCGTTGAGGGCCTCCGGCGCCCACCACGGCGCCCGCTCGGCGACCACGTCGTAGAACGTGGCCTCGTTGCCGGTCAGCCAGCGGTGCGCCTCGTCGATCAGCATGTCGACGAAGTTGGCGTGCGCCCCGTCCTCGACGATCTCGTGGAGCAGGCTGCCGGCGAGCGGGCTGATCGGCTCCTCCAGGAACCGCGGCACGAGCGCGGTGTTGATGAGGTCGGCGACGTCCTCGTCGCGGATCCGCTCCAACCCCATCCGCAGCAGCTCGGAGGCCT
Organism: uncultured Nocardioidaceae bacterium; assembly: GCA_902805865.1. Lineage (GTDB taxonomy): Bacteria > Actinomycetota > Actinomycetes > Propionibacteriales > Nocardioidaceae > Marmoricola_A. Next base: position 18,892 of record CADCUK010000162.1, read on the forward strand.
CCACGACGAGGCGGCGGGCGTTCTCCTCGCGGGCCAGCCAGTCGCCGGCCTTGCAGGCGGGCTCCGCCCCCAGGACGCGGGTCCGGATGACGTCCTCCTGGAGGAAGTTCTCGTTGACGAACTCCTCGAGCCCGCGACCGAACATCTCCTTGCGCTTCGGCACCAGCGCCGTGTGCGGGACCGGGATCCCCAGCGGGTGCTTGAACAGCGCGACGACCGCGAACCAGTCGGCGATCGCACCGACCATCGACGCCTCCGCGCCGGCGTTGACGAACCCGAGGAACCCGTCCTGGTCCAGGGTCAGCAGGTAGACGGTCGCGGCGAGCAGCAGCAGCCCGACGGCCAGCGACCGCATCCGGCGCAGAGCCTTCCGTCGCTCGGCGTCGAGGGCCGGCTCGGGGGTCATCATCGGGAGGGACATCGCGGGTGAACCTACCCGGCCCCGCTCGGCATGACGCCCGGTCACGATGGGGGCTTCGTCACGGTCTCGTCTCCCACCAGCAGGGTCGGCGTGACCCCTGGTACGACGGAGACCGCGACCCGCGTGCCCACCGGGTGACGCACCGAGTGGGGCTGCCAGGACTGGATGACCCGGTCGGACGGCAGCCGGACGCTGTGCAGCACGAACGCGCCGTGGTACTCCACCGCAGCCACGACGCCGATCCCGTCGTCGCTCGCGGTGAGCGCCACCTCGTGCGGTCTGAGCACCACGTCGACGTCCACGTCGACGTGGCCCCATCCGGGGACCGTCGACACCACGCCGATCTCACAGGTGAGCAGGGCGTCGTGGACGTGCGCGGGGAGGAAGGCGGCGTCGCCCATGAACGACGCGACGAACCTGGTGGACGGCCGCTCGAAGACCGACACCGGGGTGTCCGCCTGCTCGATGCGCCCCCGGTGCATGACCACCACCCGGTCACCGACCGACAGCGCCTCGGTCTGGTCGTGCGTGACGAGCATGGCGGTCGTCCCGGTGGCCCGGATCACCGCGATCGTGTCCGCGCGCACCTGCGCCCGCAGGGTCTCGTCGAGGCTGCTGAACGGCTCGTCGAGGAGCACCACGGCGGGCCGCGGTGCCAGGGCACGCGCCAGCGCGACCCGCTGCTGCTCACCGCCCGAGAGCTCGTGGGGGTAACGCCCGGCGAGCTCGCCGAGTCGCGCGATCGCCAGCACCTCGTCGACCCTGGCCCGCCGCTCGGCCCTGGGCAGCCGGTCGAGCCCGAAGGCGATGTTGCGGGTCACGTCGAGGTGCGGGAAGAGCGCGTGGTCCTGGAAGACCAGCCCGACCCGCCGCCGCTCCGGCTGCACCCAGGACCGCGGTCCCGCGACCTCCTCGTCCTCGATCCGGATCGTGCCTGCGTCAGGTCGGTCCAGGCCGGCGACCAGCCGGAGCAGCGTGGACTTCCCGCATCCCGAGGGGCCGATGACGGTGACGAGCTCGCCGGGCTCGGCGGTCAGCGCGAGCTCGCGGGCCGCAGCCACCTTGCCGTACGACTTCGACACTCCCTCGATGCCGAGGATCGCGTTCACGCCGTGCCCCCGGGGTGCCGGTCGATCAGCCGCTCCTGCCGGAACAGCAGGTACACCGGCACGACCGCCGTCGCCACGATCACCAGTGCGGGCAGGGCGGCCTTCTCCCAGTAGTTCTCCTTGGCCAGCTCGTAGACCCACACCGACACGGTACTGAAGCCGAACGGCCGCAGCAGGAGCACCAGCGGCAGCTCCTTGATGGCGTCCACGAGCACCAGCACGAACGCCACGAACACCCCCGAGCGCGCGAGCGGGAGGTGCACGCGGGTGAGGATCCGCATCGGGGAGGCACCCAGGCTCAGCGCCGAGAGCGTCGTGGTCGTGTTGACCTTGGTCAGGCTGGCGTCCACCGCCTGGTACGCCGGAGCCATGAACCGGATCAGGTAGGCGTACAGGATCCCTGCGACGGACCCGGTGACGAGCAGCCCGGTGCCGCCCTCCACGCCCGCCGCCCGGACCAGCTCGTCGAGGTCCGCGAATGCCAGCAGGACACCGATGCCCACCACGGCACCCGGCACCGCATAGCCGAACGTCGTGACCTGTGCGGCTGCCCGGGGCAGCCGGCCGCCGGTCATCCGCAGGGCGTGCGCGACGACCAGCGAGACCGCGACGCAGGCGAGAGCGGTCACGAGTGCCACGGTCAGGCTGTTCGCGAGGTACTCGGCGAACCGGTAGTCCACGACGCCGTCGGCGTCGCGGCGTGCCTCCTCGATCGCCCAGCCGGTGAGCCGCAGCACCGGCAGCAGGAAGCCGACGCCCAGCGCCAGGAGGCAGACCAGCGTGGCGGCCCAGCCGCGCGCGCCGGTCAGGTGCACCGGCTCCGGACCGCTGCCGCGGCCGCCGCGCTGCGTGTACCGGGCGCGTCCGCGCAGCAGCCGCTCCCCCGCGAGCACCGCGACCGCGAAGAGCAGCACGAGCACCGACAGCTGGCTGGCCGACTCGAAGTCGTAGGAGCCCCGCCACTGCTTGTAGACCCCGACCGACACGGTCTCGACGCCGAAGTACTGCACGGTCGCGAAGTCGGTCAGCACCTCCATCATCACCAGCGCCAGCCCCGCCGCCAGGGACGGCCGGGCGAGCGGCAGCACGACGGCGTACAACGCACGGCTGCGGGACGCACCGAGCGTGCGTGCCGCGTCGTACGTCGTCGGCGACTGCTCGGCGAACGCGGCTCGCGCCATCAGGTAGACGTAGGGGAAGAGGGTCAGGGTCATGACCAGCGCCGCCCCCGGCAACGTGCGCACCGGCGGGAGCCAGCCGGCACCGAACGCGTCGCGCAGGAGCGTCTGGACCGGGCCGGCTTCGTCGAAGGTCGACAGGAAGACGAACCCCAGGATGTACGCCGGCATGGCCAGCGGCAGCACGAGCATCCACGTGAGGGCGTTGCGCAGCGGGAACCGTCCGACGGTCACCAGCCAGGCCAGCCCGCCGCCGACGACGAGCGTGCCGACGCCGACCGAGATCATCAGCAGCAGCGTCGTGACCACCATCTCGGCGAGGTCCGCCGGCAACGTGACGGAGCCGGTGGAGCGGAGGCCGTCCACGACGACGGCGACGACCGGCGCCGCGATGACCGCGGCGACCAGCAGGACGAGCCAGAGCCAGGCCGACCGTCCCGACCGGCCGGCGCGACCGATCACTCGTACCCGACTTCCTCCAGCAGGTCGATGGCGTCGGCGTTGAGCCGGCCGTAGGCCTCGGCGTCGATCGGCATGGGCTCGAAGGGACCGAAGGCCTCGATTGCCTCGTCGGGCTTCACGTCGGGGTTGACCGGGAACTCGTGGTTGTCGCCGACGAACGCGTCCTGGCCGTCGGTGGCGAGCCACTCGAGGAGCTGCTGGGCGTCTGCCTTGGCGTCCGAGGTCGTGACGACGCCTCCGCCCGACAGGTTGAGCTGGACCCCGAGCCCGTCCTGGCTGGCCCAGAACAGCTCGACGTTCATGTCGGGCTTCTCCTCCAGCTCGCGGGCCAGGTAGTAGTGGTTGACGATGGCGACGTCGCAGGTGCCGGCGTCGACGGCCTCGAGCAGCAGGATGTCGTTGCTCATGATGTCGACGTCGTTGTCGAGCCAGCTCTGCACGATGCGCTCGGCCTCGTCACGCCCGTAGCTCTCCATCAGCGCGGTGACCAGGCTCTGCGTGTAGGCCTCGGTGCTGTCGCGCATGCACAGGCGGCCCTGCCACTTCGGGTCCCCGAGACCGGCGTAGGTGTTCTCGGTGTCGAACTCGGAGGGGTCGACGTTGTCGGGGTTGTAGACGACGGTGCGGGCGCGCAGCGCCAGTCCGTACCAGGAACCGTCGCTGTCGCGGTACTCCTCCGGCACCGCTCCCTCGAGGACCTCGCTCTCGACGGGGTCCAGCACGCCGGCCTGGTCCGCCGCCCAGAGGTTCCCGGCATCGACGGTGAAGAAGAGGTCGGCCGGCGAGCCCTCGCCCTCGGTCTCGAGCCGCTGCAGGAGCTCGGCGTCCTCGCCGAAGAGGAACTCGACCTTCAGCCCGGTCTCCTCCTCGAACTCGCCGAAGGCGTTCTCGAGGTCGTAGTGCCGGGCTGAGTACACGTGGATGTCGGCGGGCTCCTCGTCCGACCCGCCGAAGATGCCGCAGCCGGCAGTGGCGGCGCTCAGCGCGAGCGTGCAGACGACGAGAGCGGGCGTGCGCATGTGACCTCCGGAGCGGCGACCACCGGGCAAGGGCCGTGGCGGCGTGTCGAACGAACTAAGGGAAGCCTAACCAATGCGCCTGGACGCGACGAACCCGGGCCGGGCCCCCAGGGCGGGCGGGGCCCGCATGGAAGGATCGAGCCATGACGACCGTGATCACCTTCGGCACCTTCGACGTCTTCCACGTGGGACACCTCCGGGTGATCCAGCGTGCCGCGTCGTTCGGCGACCGGCTCGTGGTCGGCGTCTCCGCCGACGAGCTCAACATGCGCAAGAAGGGCCGCCTGCCGGTCTTCTCCGAGGCCGAGCGGCTCGAGATCGTCAACGCGCTGAAGCCTGTGGACGAGGTGTTCGTCGAGGAGAGCCTCGAGCTCAAGCGCGAATACATCCTCCGGTACGACGCGCAGGTGCTCGTCATGGGCGACGACTGGGCCGGCAAGTTCGACGACTTCGGCGACATCTGCACCGTGGAGTACCTCCCCCGCACCCCGGCGATCTCGACGACGGCACTGATCGAGAAGATCTCGTCCACCTCATGAGCGACCCGATGACCGGCCCGAAGAGCGACCCGATGACCGGCCCGACGACCGGCCCGGACCGGCCGACCCGGACCGCGAAGCCACGCAAGCACCTGATGACCCCGGGCCAGGTGCGGCCGCAACCTGCCCGGTCGATGAGCCTGAGCGCGGTCCAGAAGTGGGTGATGTCGACCCTGGCCGTCAGCACGCTGCTGCACATGGCGGTCGGGCTGGTCTTCGCCGCCTACTACGTCGACGAACGGAGCTCGAAGATCGGGCTGCTCGTGATCGCCGGCGCCTTCGGGCTGATCTCGATGGCGTCCGGGCTGCTCATCCACCGCAAGTCGCTGGTGCACCCGATGATGCTGCTCGGGCTGCTGCCGCCGCTCGCCGGCGCGTGGTGGATCTTCGGCTGACCCGTCAGTCGGGCGGTCAGTCGGGCCGTCAGTTGAGCAGCTTGGAGGCGAGCACCGCCGCCTGGGTGCGCCGCTCGAGGCCGAGCTTCGTCAGGATGCTCGTGACGTAGTTCTTGACGGTCTTCTCGGCCAGGAACAGCTGCTCGCCGATCTGCCGGTTCGTCAGCCCCTCGGCGACGAGCTCCAGGATGCGTCGTTCCTGGGGCGTGAGGGAACGGAGCTCGGCGGGCTCCGAGGCGCCGCCGTCGCGGAGCCTGTCGAGCACCCGCTGGGTCACGGCCGGGTCGAGGAGCGACTGGCCGTCGGCGACCTTGCGGACGACGTCGAGGAGGTCGTTTCCGACGATCTGCTTGAGCACGTAACCAGCAGCGCCGGCCATGATCGCGGCGAAGAGTGCCTCGTCGTCGTCGTACGAGGTGAGGATGATCGCGCGGATCGAGGGGTCGACCGAGCGGATCGCGCGGCACACGTCCACGCCGCTGCCGTCGGGAAGGCGACCGTCGAGCACGGCGACGTCGGGGCGCAGGGCCGGGATCCGTGCCTCCGCGTCCTTGGCGGAGCCGGACTCGCCGACGACCTCGAAGCCCTCCTCCGAGTCGAAGAGATCCTTCAACCCACGTCGAACGACCTCATGGTCATCAAGCAGGAACACCCGAATGACGCTCATGCCCATCCTCTGTCTCTGTGCGGCCGTACCGCTGTACGTGTGGTCATGCTATCGGTAGCGGGCCCGGAATCAGCCGGAATCGCCCGTGCCGACAGACTTCGAGCCGGCCCATCGGACCGGCTCGGAATCTAGTCCCTGGCGTGCGCTGGGAGGTTCGCACGCTGTCTCTCAGGTGACGTTGCCCTAGGGCGTCTGCAGTTGTGCTGGACCGTGGGAGAACGGTCCTCGCCGGGCCGTTCGAAGTCGGCCCTGCTCCGTCCATGATGCCGGGGAGACGGCGACTGCCGCACCGTGGCGTCCTTCCCCCGTTGCCGGGACCTAGGTCCCGGACCGGGCGTGTCGTAGGTGTCAGCCCGCGCGACCGACAGCAGGCAGCCCAGCCATCACCCGGATGACGTCGGAGAGCACCTGGACCCGCAGCTCAGGGTTGAGCGCGCGCTGCACGCCGAGGCCGATGCCGAGGCTGAGCAGCGCGCTGGCCAGGTCGTCCTCGTCCATCGGCAACGTCAGTCCGTGGCGGTCACAGGTCGTCCGCAGGGCACCGGCGATCATCGTGCGGATCCGCACGTTCCGCTCCTCCAGAGCGGTCCGCAGCTCGGGGTCACGCCGGCTCCGCGCCGCGAACTCCGCCTCGAGGGCCGACCAGTCCGGGTCGCCGAGCCGCGCCTCCGCCCACAGGTCGAAGGTCTCGAGGGCGGCGTCGAGGGTCCTGCCACCGGAGAACGATCCGAGCACCGCGTCGGCGACGTCGCGGTGCAGGGTGTCGAGCACGGCGAGGCAGAGCGCGTCCTTGCCGTCGAAGTTCGAGTAGACCGCTCCCTTGGAGAACCCCGCCTCCTCGGCGACCTTCTCCAGCGACGTGGCGCTGTAGCCGTCGCGCAGGAACATGGTGCGGGCCGTCGCGACCAGGAGGTCCCGGGTGCGGGCCTGGCTCTCCGAGCGGGTCAGTCGTGTCACCCCGGCAGGGTAGGCCATCGGCGTGCCACGGGTATCCGGATACCTTCGCGAGAAGTAGGCCCTGCGGCCCGTGGCTCAGAAGTCCAGCAAGCACTCCACCCTGGTCGCCCAACGCGGGCTCGGCGGCAGCTCCCCCCGCTCCCGACCCAGGATGGCCGCGACCACGGCCGCACCGGTGGGCGGTGTGTCCGGCCACGGCGTGTAGCCGTCGGTGAACACCACCACGAGGTCGGGCCGCGGACGGAGCTCACCCGCAGCAGCCAGCCCGACGCGCATGTCGGTGCCACCGCCGCCACCGAGCTGCGCGTCGCGGGCCCGGCGAACCCGCGCGACCGTGTGCACGGCGGCGTCGCAGGAGAGCACGGTCACCCCCTCGCCCCGGATGCCCAGCGACCTCAGGGCGCCGTCCACCTCACCCATCGCGCGGCCGAGCAGACGGTCGTCCACCGAGCCCGACGTGTCGACGACCATCGCCACCGAGGGCAACGGGCGGCGCATGCCCGGGAGGACCACGTTCGGGCTCGAGCCCTGTCGGCGCGACGGTCGCGTGTAGGTGTAGTCGGTGCGGCCGTTGACCCAGCCGACGGCACGGCGTACGGCACCGGAGAGCAGCGGCTCCCAGGCGATCCGGGGTTCGAGCAGCTGGTTCGCCCAGCGCAGCGCGTCGCCGGGCTCGGTGCCTCGGCTCGTGACGTGCGACCGGTAGTCCACGGCCACCCGCCGCCGGATCTGCTGCGCGTCGTCGGGGTCCACGGCGCCGACGTCCGCGTCGGGCGGGAGCTCGTGCTCGCGCGGGAGCCCGTCGCACCCGCTGCCGCACCCGGCGCCGGGCTGCTCGGCGGGCGAGCCGTCCGGCGACGGGGGCGGCAGCCGGGACAGCATCGCGTAGTACTCCTCCGCGCTGCGGTCGGCGGGCAGCTCCAGGTCACCTGCCTCGGGGAGCGACGCCGGGCGGAGCTGGTCGACGCCGAGCGTCGCAGCGACCGTGGCGTCGGCGGCCTGCGTCCACTGCTCCGAGGTCGACGAGTCCACGTGCATGTCGCGGGCCCGGGCCGCGTGCTCCTGCAGCAGGTGCCAGGTCTCGTGCGCGAGCTCGCGAGCGATCTCGGGCACCTCGGTCGCTACCAGCCAGTCCGGGTTGACGTACAGCCGCCAGTGCTCGTCCACGGCAAGCGCCCGCACCTCGGAGCAGCTCACCGGGACCAGCGCGAACAGCGCGTGGGCGAGGTACGGGAGTGCCCGCGGCACCTCGGCGTCGCCGGCGGGACCGGCCCCCGAGGGTGGGTCGCTGACCAGCCACAGCTTCGCGGCGGTGAGCCGCTCGAAGGACACGGGTCACGCGACCTTGCCGGGGAGCAGCCCGGCCAGGGCCAGCGCAGGCGCGAACACAGCCACCTCGGAGGGGATCGCCGCATCGGCAGGGCGCAGCCCGGGACGCATCAGCGCCCGCACCACCGGCACCGCCGGGTCGAGCCCGACGGCCTGCCCCGCGAACGCGCACAGCCGAACTGCGTTCGACCACCGCTCGGCGGTCGGCTGACGGGCGACCGCGGAGAGCACCGCCTGGAGCACCACGTAGACCCGGTCGGCGCGGAGCTTGTCGAACGAGCAGGCTGCCGGGTCGGCGAGGAGCTTCTCGGGGTCGGGGAGGTCCTGGGCGTCGACCCAGGCGAGGTACTCGTGGGCAGCGGCGTCACCGACGCAGCCGGCGACCAGCAGCCGGCGAACGGACTTGGGGGCTCCGACGTTGACCGCGAAGGCCGAGAGCTGGGCGGCGTAGTCCCAGGTGCGCGGGGTGGGAAACGCCCGGCCGCGGGCGGCGGCGTCCTTGGGGATCACGCTCATCTGGCTGCTGCGCGTCCGCAGGAACCCGCTGACCATGACCTTCTCGGTGGCGACCGCTGCGGCGAGCCCCGGATCGGACCGGTCGTAGACCGGCATCGCCGGCCAGTCGCCGGTGACCATGCACTCGGCGTAGACCTCGAGCGGCAGCACCCAGTCGACGTGCACGAACCGGGACGCGGTCGGGGCGGCGAGCTCCCAACCGGCCGCAGCGACGTCGGCGGGGTTCGCAGCCGCCACGAACGACACGCTCGGTGGCAGCGTCAGGGAGCCGACCTCGTAGTGGGTGAGCGGTCTCAGCGCCGCTGCCTGCAGTGCCGGCGAGGCCGTGCTGAACTCGTCGAAGAACGCGATCGACGGACCGTCGACCTCCGCCAGCCGCTTGGCCCACGCCGGTGGCGCCAGGTCGACGGCACCACCGGTCACCACCGGGAGCCCGGCGAAGTCGCTGGGCTCGTAGTGACTCACGATCAAGGTCTCCACGTGCCAGCCGCCGTGGACCGCGGACTCGATCACTGCGGTCTTGCCGATCCCGGGGTCCCCCCACAGCAGCACGGGGATGCGCGCGCTCACGCAGATCCCCAGCGCCTGCAGACGGTGCTCGTAGTCGGTCCTCGTGTGGCTCGTCATGCGTTCGCGACCTTCCTCTCCCCTGTTTCCTTCGGTCCGGTGTCCCACATGACCACTCCGGTCAGCGCGACCATCGCCTGCGCGGTGGTGACCACTCCCTGCTTCGCGAGCGCCAGCGCGTCCGGTCGGTTGCCGGCCAGCCCGAGGAGCACCGCGACCTGGGTGCGCGTCGGCGTCACCTGCAGTCGCCGGGTCGCCTGGTAGAGCGACTCGACGGCGCCGCTGGTGGGCTCGTACGAGTCCCCGACGCCCAGCACGTCGAGAGCCGAGATGTCCCCCGGCCCCGGGCGGCAGCCGGCGCGCTCCCACGCAGCCAGGACCAGCGCGGCCCGGGTCAGCGAGCGGCCTGTGGTCTCCGCCAGCTCCTCCGCCATCCGGATCCCGATGCCGCCCTCGACCAGCACGTCCACCGCCGACCGGGGTATGCCGACCGCCAGCCAGTCACCCCGCGCGTGCGGGTGGATGCGGTCTCCGTTGCCGTAGCTCCACGCCGCCCAGACCACGGTGTCGGGATCCACGTCGGTGTCCGGCGACTGGGCCACGGTCGACCGGAGCCAGTCCAGGTCCTCGCAGCGGAACGCTGCCCCGAGGTAGGCGGCCGTGGGCAGCGGACCACCCCGTGGCAGCACCCGCTCCTGCACCTCCATGACGAGCTCCGGCGGCACCCCGGCACCCCAGAGCACGTCGATCCCGCGCGGCTCGCGCACCGACCCGAGCGCCACCCATCCCGGCGGCGGGCACATCTGGAAGCCGCCGTGCGCCGCGGCAGCCGCGTCGAGCAGCCGCTGCAGGGCGCGCGGGTCGGCGCCGTAGCGGCGCGCGAGGTGGGCCGGGGTCCTGACGTGCTCGGCGGCTTCGTACGGCGTCGCGTAGGACTGCGTCTCGCAGCCGCACCCGGTCGTCGGGTGGTCCACCACCCAGCGACCGACGTGGTTCCGCGACAGCGGCGGCAGCACCCGGCGAGCCACCAGCTGGAGCAGGTCCCGCGCGGCAGGCACCGTGTCGTCGACGAGCTCGAGGCAGGAGAGGTACCCACCCAGTGCCACCCCGATCCGCTCGGTGGCCAGGTCGTGCGGCGTCGTCACCGACCAGTCGGGGCCGATGACAACGTCGTGCTTGCGGCCCCCGGGGCCGCGGCGGGTCCGACAGCTCACCGACACCGTGAGCGACCCGCCGTCCGGCGCCGGGCCGAGCTCTCCGAGCGGCGACGACCAGCTCAGGACCACGCCCCCACCTCCGTCCCGTTCGCACCTGTGTTCGACAGGCATATCAACGGGCACCGACAGGCAGCAACACCTCCTGGCGTGTTCCGCGGCGTGTCAGGACAGGTCGCGGCGCGTTCCTGCTGACACGCCGACAGTGGCCCAGATCCCTTGCAGGACTGAGGATTGGCTCGAGGCCGGGACGCTGGTCAGGTCGAGAGGAGAACCGACGAGCCGTGGCCGAACAGCCCCTGGTTGGCCGTGACACCCACCGAGGCGTCCTCGACCTGACGTCCCTCGGCCTGACCACGGAGCTGCCAGGTGAGCTCGCAGACCTGGGCCAGTGCCTGGGCCGGCACGGCCTCCCCGAAGCTGGCCAGCCCGCCCGAGGGGTTCACCGGCACCCGGCCGCCGAGGGCCGTCTCGCCGCTGCGGATCAGCCGCTCCGCCTCGCCCCGCTTGCACAGCCCGATGTCCTCGTACCAGTCGAGCTCGAGGGCGGTCGAGAGGTCGTACACCTCGGCGACGTCCACGTCCTCCGGGCCGATCCCCGCCTCCTCGTAGGCCGCGTGCGCGATCGACTCCTTGAAGGTCCGCTCACCTGCCGGGACCGTTCCGGAGGAGTCCGTCGCGAAGTTCGGCATCTCGATGACGGTCTGGGGGAACGTCGGCGTCACCGTGGACACCGCACGCACCCGCACCGGCGAGGCGATGCCCCGGGACCGGGCGTAGTCCATGCTCGTCAGCACCAGTGCGGCACCGCCGTCGGAGGTCGCGCAGATGTCGAGCAGGTGCAGCGGGTCGGCGACGACGGCCGAGCCCAGCACCTCCTCCACGGTGACGGCCTTGCGGTAGCGGGCATTCGGGTTCGCCAGCCCCGCCTGGGCGTTCTTGACCTTGACCTTGGCGAAGTCCTCCGGCGTGGCGCCGTACAGGTCCATCCGCCGGCGCGCGTAGAGCGCGAAGTACGCGGGGTTCGTCATGCCGAGCAGCCGGAACCGGAGCCAGTCGGGGTCGTCGTACCGCTCGCCGGCGTTGGGGGCGAGGAACCCCTTGGGCGTCGTGTCGGCGCCGACGACGAGCGCGACGTCGCAGAGCCCGGCGAGGATCCGGGCACGCGCGGTGTCGATGGCCTGGGCCCCGGTGGCGCAGGCGGCGTACGACGTCGCCACCCGGGCGCCGTTCCAGCCGAGTGCCTGGGCGAACGTCGCTCCGGCGACGTAGCCCGCGTAGCCGTTGCGCACGGTCTCGCCACCGACGACCAGGTCGACGTCGGCCCAGTCGACCCCGGCATCGGCCAGCGCCTGCCGAGCGGCGGCGACGCCGTACGTGGCGAAGGGTCGGCCCCACTTGCCCCACGGGTGCATGCCGGCCCCGAGGACCGCGACGTCGTGGCTCACTGGTCCGCCTCCGCGCCGAGCTCTACGACCGGCTTCCACCGCCAGATCGTGCGGTCCCCCGTCTCGTCGGTGTACAGCGGCTCGACCACCAGCTCGACCTCCGCACCCACGCGCAGGTCGGCCACGCCATAGCCGTCGGCGACCTGGCCGAGCACGACGAGCCCCTCAGCCAGCTCGACGGCAGCGATCGCGAACGGCTCGTGGTTCTCCGAGCGCGGGATGTACGGCGGCGGCGGCTGGTACTGCGCGTCGGTGTAGGACCACACCGTCCCCCGGCGGGACAGCTCGACGGTCTCGAACTCCTCGCCCGAGCAGGCAGGGTTCCGGCAGAACCCGTCGAGGCGCGGGAAGAAGACCGTGGCGCACAGCCCGCACCGCGAGCCGAGGAGCGCCGGCAGGTCGCCTGAGGTGAACCAACCGTCGATGGCCGGCGTCGTGGTCACGGCTGTCCTCCTGGGGATCGGATGCACCGGAACTGAAACCTGTTCTCACTATCGCACCGAGTGCTCCGAGGTCACCAGTCGCCAACACTTGACTTTTCAAGTAATCTCCTGCACGATGGTTGACAGTTCAACAAACACCTACTTCCTGGAGGACCGGATGACCACCACGCAGCTCCCCGCCCAGCTGACCAGCGGCACCTACACCGTCGACCCGTCGCACTCGCGCGTCGGCTTCGTGGCCCGGCACGCGATGGTCACCAAGGTCCGCGGCTCGTTCAACGAGTTCGAGGCCACCGCCCAGATCGACGCCGACGACCTCACCCGCTCGACCGCCTCGGTCACGATCAACGTCGACAGCATCGACACCCGCAACGAGCAGCGCGACGGCCACCTGCGCAGCAACGACTTCCTCGACGTCGAGAACCACCCGGAGATCACCTTCACGTCCACCGACGTGCAGTGGCTCGGCGAGGACGTCGTGCGGGTGACCGGCGACCTGACCATCAAGGGCCAGAGCCGCCCGGTCACCGTCGACTTCACCTACGAGGGCGCAGCCACCGACCCGTTCGGCAACGAGCGCGTCGGCTTCGAGGGCTCGGTCGTCATCAACCGCAAGGACTGGGGCATCACCTGGAACGCCGCCCTCGAGGCCGGTGGCGTCCTGGTCAGCGACAAGATCACGCTCGAGTTCGAGATCTCCGCGATCAAGGCCGCCTGACCGCCTGCCTGACCGACTGCAGCAGCCGGCAACCCGGACCGGGGTCCGCACTCTAGGGTGCGGGCCCCGGTTGCATGTCCAGTTCCTCCATATCCGAGGATGGTTGGGTCCTTTTGTCACCGGGGACGGGACCATTGCCCTCTCAAGACCATTGGTCCCCTGGCCGACACTGAAAGGGCCGGACCTCTCTCCACCCCCGAGGAGCACACCCATGCCCGACTCCCATGAGCTCGACCCTCAGGAGTGTGAGCGTCTCCTCCGGGCCGGCGTCGTGGGACGGGTGGCACTGTCCACCCCGGAGGGCCCGCACATCATCCCGGTGAACTATGCCGTCGTGGACGACACGATCGTGATCCGTACGTCGTCGTACAGCGTGCTCGGCACGCACGGCCGCGACGCGATGCTCGCCTTCGAGGTCGACCACATCGACCACGACCGTCAGGTCGGCTGGAGCGTCGTCGCCCGCGGGCGCGGCTGGGCCGAGGTCGACCCCGGCGAGCTCGCTCGGATCCGCGAGGGCTGTCAGTCCCGGCCTTGGGCTGCGGGCAACCGCAACCTGCACCTCCGCATCCGGTGGGAGTCGCTCACCGGGCGCACCCTCGGTCAGGACTGGACGCGGGACAACGAGTCTCCCGTTCGTCGCACGCTGTCCGGCATCTGACTGACAGGATGAGCCCGTGAACGCGTCGGACGGCTCAGGGAGCCCCGGAGGCGAGCTGGTCCAGCTCGAGGACTCCGCGCGCGCTCTCCTCGAGGCCTTTGCGACGATCTCGTCCGACCTCGACACCGACAGCGTCCTTCGTCGGATCGTGGTCTCGGCGTGCGAGCTCACCGACGCGCGGTACGGCGCCCTCGGCGTCATCGGCCCGGACGGCCAGCTGGGCGCGTTCATCACCGAGGGCATGGACGACGCCACCCGCGAGAGGATCGGCGCCTACCCCGTCGGGAAGGGGCTCCTCAACGTCACCGCGGCCAAGACCGAGACGTTCCGCCTGGACAACCTCTCCGAGCACCCGCTCTCGGCCGGCTTCCCCGAGCACCACCCGCCGATGACCTCGCTCCTGAGGGTGCCGGTCCGGGTCCGCGGCACGGTGTTCGGCCAGCTCTACCTGACCGAGAAGCGGAACGGCCAGCCCTTCGACCAGCGCGACGAGCTGTTGGTCCAGTCGCTCGCCACGGTCGCAGGGTTCGTGATCGAGAACGCGCGCGCCTACGGGCTGAGCGAGCGTCGCAGGCGCTGGCTCGAGATGTTCAGCGACCTCAACGACCTGCTCATGCCCCCGATCACGCTGGGCGATGCGCTCGACCGGATCGCCGAGGCGGTCTGCGACGCGTCCGGAGCCCAGTCGGCGTCGGTCGTCCAGGTGCCCGAGAAGGGCGAGCCGTTCGCCGCTGCCATCTGCGGCACGCCGTTCACGCTGACCCCGGAGGAGCGCGTGCTCTTCAACAAGGCGGTCCGCACGGTGGTCGAGACCGGCGAGGTCATGGACCTCCCGGTGCGCGACCTTGGCAACGCCGTGCTCGCCCCGCTCCGCGCGCACCTGACGATGCCGGGCGTGCTCATCCTCACCCGCTCGGGGAGGCAGCACGCCGGCGGCGAGGTCGAGCAGCTCGAGCTCCTCGCCTCGTTCGCCGACCAGGCCGCGCTGGCCCTGGACCGGACCCAGGCCCTCGAGGACCGCGAGCAGATGGCCGTCGTCTCCGACCGCGACCGGATTGCCCGGGACCTGCACGACGTCGTGATCCAGCGCCTCTTCGCGACCGGGCTGCACATGCAGTCGATCCGCTCCGCGGCACCGACCGACGAGCTGCGCGAGCGGATCGACCAGAGCGTGCGCGACCTCGACCAGACCATCCGCGACATCCGCGGCACGATCTTCGAGCTGCAGACGCGGCCGCGCAGCTCGGTGCGCACCGAGGTCCGCGACCTGGTGCGCGAGCACATCCCGATCCTGGGCTTCCCGCCCTCGGTGCACACCGAGGGCCCGGTGGACAGCACCCTCGAGCCCGAGGTCCAGGCGCAGATGGTCACGGTGCTCCGCGAGGCGCTGTCCAACATCGCCCAGCACTCCGGCGCCCGCTCGGCCTCGATCCACCTCCAGGTCACCTCGACGCACCTGCGCCTCAAGGTCACCGACGACGGCTGCGGCATCCCCGACGAGCGGCACGAGCGGGGGCTCCGCAACGTACGACGACGGGCGATGCTGCTCGGCGGCAGCCTCGACCTGTGGCCCAACGACCCGTCCGGCACGATCTTCGTCTGGAGCGTCCCGCACAGCGCCGACAACAGCGCAGCCGAGGACGCTCAACCGCTGAGTCGCGCCAGATAGTAGGACGTCCTACTATTTCTGGGTGAGCACACTCCACGCCCCCCAGCACCCGGTCCGGCTCGTCACCGCGTCGAGCCTCTTCGACGGCCACGACGCCTCGATCAACATCATGCGGCGGATCCTGCAGTCGCAGGGTGCCGAGGTGATCCACCTCGGCCACAACCGGTCGGTGCAGGAGGTCGTCGACGCAGCCATCGAGGAGGACGTCCAGGGAGTCGCGGTCTCGTCGTACCAGGGCGGGCACGTGGAGTACTTCGAGTACCTCGTGCAGTCACTCGCCGAGCGGGGCGCCGGCCACGTCAAGGTGTACGGCGGAGGCGGCGGGGTGATCGTGCCCGAGGAGATCGAGCGGCTGCGGGCGTCCGGGGTGAGGATCTTCTCCCCCGAGGACGGGCAGCGGCTCGGGCTGGTCGGCATGATCAACCAGATCGTCGAGGCCTGCGACGTCGACCTGTGGGCCTCCGCACCGACGACCGCGGAGGCCGTGATCTCCGGCGACCGGGCAGCGGTCGCTCGCGCCGTCACCGGCGCCGAGGCCGGGGTGCTGCCGGCCGAGCTGATGGAGAGGCTGCGGACCGTGGCCGGGTCGCGACCGTCCGGCGAGGTCCCCGTGCTCGGGATCACCGGCACGGGCGGGTCGGGCAAGTCCTCGCTGACCGACGAGCTCGTGCGGCGGTTGCGGATCGACCAGGAGGACAAGCTCCGGGTGGCGGTGGTCGCGGTGGACCCGACCCGGCGCAAGGGCGGCGGCGCGCTTCTCGGCGACCGGATCCGCATGAACTCGCTCGACGGCGACCGCGTCTCGTTCCGCTCGCTCGCCACGCGGGGCAGCCACGAGCTGCCTTCTTGTCTTGCTGACGTGATCACGATCCTCAAGGCCGCCGGCCACGACCTGGTGATCGTCGAGACCCCGGGCATCGGTCAGGGCGACGCGGCGATCGTGCCGTTCGTGGACGTCGCGATGTACGTGATGACGCCCGAGTTCGGTGCCGCGTCCCAGCTCGAGAAGATCGACATGCTCGACTTCGCGGACGTGGTCGCCATCAACAAGTTCGAGCGGCGCGGGGCGCTGGACGCGATGCGTGACGTGGGTCGCCAGCTGGTCCGCAACCGCTCGGCGTTCGGCAAGCGCCCGGAGGAGATGCCGGTCTTCGGCACCTCGGCAGCCACGTTCAACGACGACGGGGTCACCGCGCTCTACCAGCACCTGCGGGAGCTGCTCACCGAGAAGGGCCTTCCGACCTCGTCAGGACGCCTTCCCCACGTCGACGTACGCCACTCCACCACGATCGCGCAGATCGTGCCGCCCAACCGCACGCGCTACCTGTCCGAGATCACCGACACCGTGCGCGGCTACCACCGCGAGACCCAGCGGCTGATGGCCGCCGCCGCCCGCCTGCAGCGCCTCGAGCTCGTCGCGGACGAGCTCCCGGCAGACCAGCGCTCGCTGCTCGACCAACGGATCGAGGAGGCGCGCAAGGACGTCAGCGAGGAGGTGCGTCGGCAGATCCAGGGCTGGCCGGCGGTGGTGGCGTCGTACTCCGGCGACGAGCAGGTCGTCGTGGTGCGCGATCGCGAGATCCACACCAAGCTGACCAAGGAGTCGCTGTCCGGCAACCCGATCCGGCGGGTGGCACTTCCCCGGTTCACCGACCACGGCGAGCTGGTGCGGTTCTGGCGCAACGAGAACCTGCCCGGCTACTTCCCCTACACAGCAGGGGTCTTCCCGTTCAAGCGGGACAACGAGGACCCCGCGCGGATGTTCGCCGGTGAGGGCGACCCGTTCCGCACCAACCGCCGCTTCAAGATGCTGTCTGAGGGGCAGCCGGCGACCCGGCTCTCGACCGCCTTCGACTCCGTGACGCTCTACGGCCGCGACCCCGACCTGCGTCCCGACATCTACGGCAAGGTCGGCACCTCCGGAGTCTCGATCGCCACCCTGGAGGACATGAAGGCGCTGTACGACGGCTTCGACCTGATCTCCCCGACGACCTCGGTCTCGATGACGATCAACGGCCCGGCGCCGACGATCCTCGCCTTCTTCCTCAACACCGCGATCGACCAGCAGGTCGAGGCGTTCGAGCAGCGCGAGGGCAGGGCGCCGACCTCGGAGGAGCGGGAGCAGGTGGCCGCCCACGCCCTGGCCAACGTCCGCGGGACGGTGCAGGCGGACATCCTCAAGGAGGACCAGGGGCAGAACACCTGCCTGTTCTCCACGGAGTTCTCCCTGAAGATGATGGCCGACATCCAGGAGTGGTTCATCGACCACCAGGTCCGGAACTTCTACTCGGTCTCGATCTCCGGCTACCACATCGCCGAGGCCGGGGCGAACCCGATCAGCCAGCTCGCGTTCACGCTGACCAACGGGTTCACCTACATCGAGGCCTACCTCGCACGGGGCATGGACATCGACGACTTCGCCCCGAACCTGTCGTTCTTCTTCTCCAACGGCATGGACCCCGAGTACTCCGTCCTGGGCCGCGTCGCCCGCCGCATCTGGGCGGTGGCGATGAAGGAGAAGTACGGCGCCAACGAGCGCTCGCAGAAGCTGAAGTACCACGTGCAGACGTCAGGACGGTCCCTGCACGCACAGGAGATGGACTTCAACGACATCCGGACGACGTTGCAGGCGCTGATCGCGATCTACGACAACGCCAACAGCCTGCACACCAACGCCTTCGACGAGGCCGTCACCACCCCCGGCGAGGAGTCGGTGCGCCGCGCGCTGGCGATCCAGCTGATCATCAACCGCGAGTGGGGACTGGCGATGAACGAGAACCCCTTGCAGGGCTCGTTCATCATCGACGAGCTCACCGACCTCGTCGAGGAGGCCGTGCTGCGGGAGTTCGACTCGATCAACGAGCGCGGCGGCGTGCTCGGGGCGATGGAGACCGGCTACCAGCGCGGCAGGATCCAGGACGAGTCGCTGCTCTACGAGCACCGCAAGCACGACGGCACGCTGCCGATCATCGGCGTGAACACGTTCCTTCCCCGCGAGGGGCGGGAGGCGCCTCCGAAGATCGAGCTGGCGCGGGCGACCGAGCAGGAGAAGCAGTCCCAGCTGACCCGGGTGGAGGAGTTCCAGGACGCCCGTCGTGAGGAGGCGGCGGCTGCACTGGTCCGACTCAAGGACGCTGCGGTTGCCGGTGAGAACGTCTTCGCGGTGCTCATGGACGCTGCGCGGGTCTGCTCCCTCCAGCAGGTCACCGAGGCGTTCTTCGAGGTGGGCGGCCAGTACCGGCGCAACGTCTGAAACCGGTCGCCGGCGTCGTCACCAGCCGACGCGGTTGACGATGCGGCCCTCGAGGTCGGCAGCCACGTAGCCGCCCTCGCCGTACGCGTTGCTCGCGTAGGCGTAGATCGCCGCACCCTGGGCGTCCGGTGCGCCGATGATGAGGTACCAGCTGTTGGGGTCCTCGACGGCGTTGCGGGCCTTCCGCGACAGCGTCACGAGCAGCTCCGGGTCCACCCGCCGCAGGTCGATGATCGGGTCGTCCGACGTGCCGAGGCCCTGCTCGCGGAAGGTGCCGTCGAAGTAGAGCCGCTCCGTGCGCCCCTTGCCACCGGGCACCGGGACGACCGCCACCGCGTAGCGCGGGTAGACCGTGAGATCGACGACGCTGGTGGAGCCGGTCTCCTTCTTGAGCGCGTCGAGCAGCTGGTCGAAGCCTGCTGCTGAGACCAGCGGCGCCAGGGGTCGGTCCGCCGGGTCGTCGGCCGCCGGGTCGTCGGCCGCCGACGGACCCCCGGGACCGTCGACGCCCTGCTGCTCGCCCACCCACTGGCTCAAGGCGTAGACACCCGCACCCGCGCCGGTCAGCACCACGACGGCGCCGAGCACCAGCACGAGGATCGCCGCGACACCTGAGCTGCGTCGCGTCGGCGGCGTGAGGGTCGTCAGCGTCTCGTGGGTCGGCGCCGGGTAGGTCACCGCCTGGTAGCCCGGCGACTCGTAGGACGACGTGGGCTCGTACGTCGACTGGTGCGTCGGAGGCAGGGGGATCGGCGGGACGCCCGGCGTCTGGTCGCTCACCGGCTCACCGTAACCACGCGGACGGCGCCCTGGCAGGGCACAACAGCCCGCCCCGGCGGGGACCGTCAGGGACGCCGGTGCAGCAGCAGCGGCAGCACCACCTCCGCGCCGGCGCGCCGGAGCAGCGCGGAAGCGACCGTGACCGGCCACAGGGAGGAGCTCGCGTCCACGACCAGGAGCACGGTGCGTCCGTCGACCGCTGCCCTGGCCTCGGAGACGTCGACGAGGTCGCGCCACAAGGCGGCCTCGTCGGCCGAGCTCAGCTCACGTAGGTCGCGCGGCGGGGACGGCACGGCGGGCAACGGCAGGCTGACTCGGTCGAGGCGACCGGTGGTTGCCAGGTGGTCGGCCACCGACGAGGTGAGCTGAGGGAATCCCGCGGCGGCCAGGTCCGCGACCACCTCCGGCCTGGCGGGCCAGGAGCCGCGCCAGTCCACCAGCAGGCGCACGCACGCATCGAGGACCTCCGGCGGCGCAGCGGAGTCCCGTGCGAAGAGCGTCGCGACGGTCTCGCGCCACTCCGGTGCGTCGGCGAAGACAAGGGCCCGCCCCTCGGCGGGCAGCTCCGTCGCGGCGATCTTCCCGCGGGAGCCGAACGCACCCCCCGGCCACATCTTGCGGGGCTCCAGCGTGTGCCGCTGCCCGCGCAGCAGCTCGGTGACCGCTCGCACGGTCTCCGGAGCGGGCCGGCTCTCGAGGGACTCCGGCAGCCCTTTGCGACACACCGAGCACCGACCGCACGGCTCTGCGTGCGGGTCGTCGAGGGCGGACTGCAGGAGCTCCATCAGGCACCGGTCGCCGCGGGTGTAGGCCCGCATGATGTCGGCCTCCCGCCGCCGCACGGCCAGCACCCCGTCGTAGTGGGCGGCGTCGTGGTGCCACTCCCTGCCGGTCGCCCGCCACCCGCCGTCGACGCGCTCGACGACGTCGTCCACCGCGAGCTGCTTCAGCATCAGCTCGACGCGGCCCCGGCGGACACCGGACTGCGCCTCGACCGCGGCGACCGAGAGCGGCTCCTCGGTCGGGAGCACGGCGAGCACACGTCGCACCTGGTCGGGCACCGGGATCGTGGCGGTGGCGAAGTAGTCCCACACACCGGCGTCGGCGTCCGAGGGCAGCAGCACCGCATGGGCATGGTCGATGGCTCGCCCGGCACGGCCGACCTGCTGGTAGTAGGAGACCGGTGACGGCGGCGCACCGACGTGCAGGACGAAGCCGAGGTCGGGCTTGTCGTAGCCCATGCCCAGCGCCGATGTGGCCACCAGCGCCTTGAGCTCGTTGGCACGCAGCGCGTCCTCCAGCCGCTCCCGCTCGGCTGCCTCGAGCTGCCCTGTGTACGCCGCCACCGGGACCGACGAGCCGTGCACCGTTCGTACGGCGGCAGCCAGGCGCTCCGCGTCGGCGACCGTGAGCGCGTAGACGATCCCCGAGCCCGGCAGCCTGGGCAGGTGGTCGACGACCCAGGCATAGCGCTCCAGCGGCGTCAGCATCGGCTCGCCCGACTCCGGCGACGGGACCACCGACAGCTCGAGGCTCGACCGGGCGAGCTGTCCGCGCAGCACGAGCGTCGCGTCACCGAGCTGCTTCGCGACGTCCTCGGTGACCCGCTCGTTCGCGGTCGCGGTGGTGGCGAGCACCGGCGTGCTCGGGTTCAGCCGCTGCAGGACGTCGGAGACGCGGCGGTAGTCCGGCCGGAAGTCGTGACCCCAGTCCGAGACCGCGTGGGCCTCGTCGATGACCACCAGCCCGAGCCGGCCGGCCAGCCCGTCGAGGACCCGCCGACCGAACCCGGGGTTAGCCAGCCGCTCGGGCGAGACGAGCAGCACGTCGAGGTCACCGGCGCGGAGCGCGTCCTCGATCGCGGACCAGGCGTCGATGTTGGACGAGTTGAGGGTCGCGGCGCGGAGCCCCGCCCGGGCGGCGGCCGCGACCTGGTCGCGCATGAGCGACAGGAGCGGTGACACCACGAGGGTCGGCCCGGCGCCCTCGCTGCGCCGGATCGCGGTGGCGACCCAGTAGACCGCCGACTTGCCCCAGCCGGTGGCCTGCACCACCAGCACGCGGGCGGCCTCCTCCGAGAGCGCCGCGACTGCCACGGTCTGGTCCTCGCGGAGCCGGGCGTCGGGGCCGGCCATCGCGGCGATCACCCGGGCGGCCGTCGCGTTGCGCTCGGTGGTCAGGGACGGTGCGGAGCCCGCGGCGGTGTCCTGAGCCTGTCGAAGGGTCATCTGCACACCGTAGGTGGCCACGCCGACACACCGGCGAGGAGGCAGACTGTCCAGCAGGGAGCCCGCCCACACCGTCGAGGAGCACCGTGCCCGCCAACCGCCTCATGCCCACCGAGGAAGCCGCCGACCTGCTGCGGCTGACCAGAGACATCGTCACCAAGGAGCTCGGACCCCAGGTGGCGTCGGCGGAGGCCACCGAGACGTTCCCCCGCGACATCTTCCGGACCCTGGGCCGCGCCGGCCTGCTCTCCCTCCCCTACCCCGAGGAGTACGGCGGCGGGGCTCAGCCCTACGAGGTCTACCTGCAGGTGCTGGAGGAGATCGCGGCGGTCTGGGCCAGCGTCGGAGTGGGAGTGAGCGTCCATGCGCTGTCCTGCTTCGGGCTGTACACGCGCGGCACCGAGGAGCAGAAGCAGCGGTGGCTCCCCGACATGCTGTCCGGCGAGCTGCTGGGCGCGTACGCGCTGTCCGAGCCGCACGCCGGCTCCGACCCTGCGGCGATGACCACCAAGGCCGTGGCTGACGGCGGTGACTACGTGCTCTCCGGGACGAAGGCCTGGATCACCCACGGCGGTCACGCCGACTTCTACAAGGTCATGGCCAGGACCAGCGACGACCGGAACGGCATCTCCTGCTTCCTCGTCCCGGCCGACACCGAGGGACTGAGCGTCGACCCTCCCGAACGGAAGATGGGGCTCACCGGCTCGTCGACGACGACGCTGCGGCTCGACAAGGTCCGGGTCCCCGCGGAGCGGCGCCTCGGTGCCGAGGGCGACGGGCTGCGGATCGCGTTGGAGGGGCTCGACTCGGGCCGTCTCGGCATCGCCGCCGTGGCGACCGGGCTGGCCCAGGGCGCCCTCGACCACGCCGTCGCCTACGCCAAGGAGCGCGAGACCTTCGGCAAGCGCATCATCGACCACCAGGGGCTGGCCTTCGTGCTCGCCGACATGGCGGCCGCCGTCGAGGCGGCGCGTGCGGTGACCTTGCACGCGGCGCGGCTCCGGGACCGCGGACTGCCCTTCGGCAAGGAGGCATCGATCGCGAAGCTGGTGGCCACCGACAACGCGATGAAGGTGACCACGGACGCCGTCCAGGTGCTCGGCGGGTACGGCTACACCCGTGACTTCCCGGTCGAGCGCTACATGCGTGAGGCGAAGGTGATGCAGATCTTCGAGGGCACGAACCAGATCCAGCGGATGGTCATCGGCCGCGCGCTCGACAAGGGCGCGGCCGGGACCATCACCACCGGCTGACACCCGGTCCAGGTGCGCGGCTGTCCATGCGGAGTTCCTATCAGCCGGGCAGCCGCGAGAGCCACCACTCGAGAGTCGCTCCGTCCACCCCGTAGGCGTCGCACATGTGCCGGCCGGCGGTGGCGAGGTGCTCGTCCCGCCGCGCCGGTTCCTCCTGCGCCCGACGCACCGCGGCAGCCCCTTCGTCCCAGCGGGAACGGTCCACCGGCAGGGGCAGCCCGCCCACCTGCCTCGCGCTGAGCTTGATCGCCTGCATCGACAGGGCGGTGCCTGCGAACGCGGCTGCGGCGTGTGCAGCCACGGGAGGCGCCAGCAGCACCGCAAGCACGTGCCAGAGCAGCGCAGGGTCAGGGACCACGGTGACCGTCGGGACGGACGGAAGCCATCGCCCCTCCTCGTCGACGACAGCCTCGATCACCTTCCCCTGCGTGCCGACGAGCACCTTGGGCACCAGCCGTCGGACCGCCCAGCGGTACAGCTTCTCGTCAGCCTCGAGCGCCTCGAGGTCGATGACCGGCGCATCCCACGAGCGCTTGAGGAAACGGGTGCCGCGTCGCCCCCACAGCGACTCCGCGGGGTCGATGAGACCGCTGGTCACCAGCGGCGCCAGGCTTCCGCCCGGTGAGGCGTTCTGCTCGTGGACGTACGGTGCGAGGCCGTAGTACTGGTCGCGGAAGTCGGCGGTGCAGTCCGCGATGTCGGCCAGCACGCCGGAGTCGTTCGGCAGGTCGACCTCGGGGATGCCCAGCCCGGCGGCGAGCAGGTGCGACCAGGCGTCGGTGAGGTCGGGGTCGGACTTCGCTGCGAGCTCCGCGAAGTCCGGGCCGTGGAAACGGCGTACTGCTTTCTGCGGCGCGTCCCGGCGCAGCACCGGCGCGCACGTCAGCACGTGAGCGTCGAACACGGGGACGGCAGAGGCCCAGATCGCGTCGAGGGCACACGTGGCGGTGACGTGCTTCCGGACGCCGGCCGCGTCGCGCGCGGCGAGCACCGACTGCGGCTGGACCAGGCCGATGCGGCCGCCCGGACGGACCCACTCGACCGAGCGTTGCAGGAAGACCGCGCTGACGTCGGTGTAGGGACGCAGCACCCCTCCGGACCGGTCGTTGAGCCGTGCCGCGACCCCTGGTCGGTGCGCCGTCAACCGTGCGAGCTGGTTGAGGAACGGTGGATTGCCGACCACGACGTGGAATCCGCCAGGAGGCGCCGACCGCTCCCACTCGCTCTCCAGCAGGGCGTCGCAGCCGTGCAGCGCCAGCTCCGCCAGCTCCACGGGCCGACCCGGCTCGACGGCCTCGAGCCAGAGGCAGGTGCGGGCGACCTCGAGGGCTGCGGCGTCCCGGTCGACCCCGACCACGCGGGCCAGGGCCTCGTCCGCCGACAGCCCACGACGCTGCAGTCTTCTTGTCGCTTCGATCAGAAAGACACCGGCGCCGCAGGCGGGGTCACACAGCGCGACCTGGGTGGCCTCGCTGACGTCGTCGAGAGCCGGCTCGAGGGTGTGGTCGAGCAGCCACTCGACCAGGACTGTCGGGGTGAAGTACGCCCCCGCCGACTTCCGGCCGGTACCGGCTCCTGGGTCCTGGGGCTGCAGGGACAGTCGCCCGTCCTGGACGACCGGTTGCAGCGCGAGCACCGACTCGTGAAGAGCGCCCAACGACGTGACGGGTTCCGCCGTCGCCCCGGGGCTTTCCTCGGACCCCAGCAGCGCGGCGAGCTCGTGGAGCACCGGTCCGGTCAGGGACTCGGTGCCCAGCACGTCGAGGTCGAGCGAGGCCAGCGCGTCGTCGAGACCGAGCAGCCCGCCACGGCGTACGGCGAGGTCCGCGAAGACCAGGCGGTAGACGATCCGCAGGCAGTCGCTCACGAGGTGCTCGACTCGCACGGCACCCTCGGGTGCGCTTGCCTCGAGCGCGATGCCGGCCAACCTCTCGGTCGCCGCGACGACCTGGCGCAGCGCTGGTACGCCCATGCCATCTCCCGTCGCCGCCGAGCGGACCCAGGATCGCACTCCCGCGAAGGCATGGCACGCTGACACCGTGCATCTGCTCGTGCATCTCGTCGTGGACCCGATGGTGCACGGGATCGTGCAACCACTTGTCACGCGCAGGACGTGGCTGCTGGTGCTTGCCGTCGCCGAGGTCGTCACGCTGGTGGCGCTCGTCGCGACCGCCTGGCTCCTCGTCCAGCAGCGCCGGGAGGTCCGCGACCTACGGGCGCAGCTGGAGCCGGCCCCCACCCCGACGCGGGTGCGGCAGGCGGCCGGCTGGGCAGTGCGGACTGCGTTCGACACAGCAGGACGGGTCCGCGAGCGCGGGTTCGTCGGCGGCCTCCTGATGGCTCCGATCGAGGACCTCACCCAGTGGGCGTTCGAGGACCGCGCGGAGATCGACGCGGTCGCCGCACCGGACGGCACGGTGACGATCCTGTTCTCCGACATCGAGGACTCGACCCGGCTCAACGAGCAGCTCGGCGACAAGGGATGGGTCCGGGTCCTCGCCGCGCACGACAAGCTCGTCCGCGCCCAGGTGCGCAGGCACCACGGCCACGTCGTGAAGTCCCAGGGCGACGGTTTCATGGTCGTGTTCGGTGACCCGCAGGACGCCGTCGACGCCGCGCTGCGGATCCAGCGTTTGGTCAGCAGGTCCGGCAACCAGCTGCGGCGTACGCCGGTGCGCGTGCGCATCGGCATCCACGTCGGCACGGCGGTGGCGCGCGACGGCGACTACTTCGGCCGCAACGTCGCCAAGGCGGCCCGGGTGGCTGCTGTCGCGGCAGGTGGCCAGGTGCTGGTGTCCGACGAGGTCAGGGGCTCGCTGGAGTCCACCGACATCGCCGTGCCGATGGGGCCCGCAGGCGACCACGAGCTCAAGGGGCTGGCCGGGACGCACGTCCTGTGGGAACTTACGGGCTGACCAAAGTCCCTACCGCCTAGGACTTTTTTGTCCGTTCCGCCCACTCTTGACCGCATTGTCCGTCAGGCTTGGAGTCCGGGGAGAAGAGACGAACTCGGGCCAATCTCTTGGTCCGACCACGCCTAGGGAGAACCTTCACCGTGCTCACACACGTCGTACGCCGCTTTCTGCCGGCCACATTCGCCGGCTCACGATCCTGGCTGTCCCTCAGCCTTGTCGGACTGCTCGCCTGGGCCCTGGTGGCCCACGCCGTGCCGCCATCGCCCGAGCCTTCCGGCGACCCGGTGGTCCCGTTCCGGCTGACCGCGGCCCAGGTGCAGCAGTCCGAGAGGGGCAAGGTCACGCGGTTCCACGTCGCGTCCTTCAACATCCTCGGCTACAACCACACCGCCAAAGGCGGGGACCGCAAGGGGTTCGTCAACGGGCGCAAGCGCATGGAGTACGCCTACAAGGTCCTCAAGAACAACCACGTCAACGTGGTCGGCTTCCAGGAGCTCCAGCCGCAGCAGTTCGAGAAGTTCAACAAGATGACCGGCAAGCGCTGGTCGGTCTACCCAGGTGCCCGCTTCGAACGCATCGCGATGCACAACT
Source organism: uncultured Nocardioidaceae bacterium (assembly GCA_902805865.1). Lineage (GTDB taxonomy): Bacteria > Actinomycetota > Actinomycetes > Propionibacteriales > Nocardioidaceae > Marmoricola_A. The sequence continues at coordinate 45,224 of CADCUK010000162.1, forward strand.
CGATCGCCTGGAAGACCAAGAAGTGGGACCGCATCGACGCGGACTACATCAACATCCCCTACTTCTTCGGGGACCCGGTGAAGATGCCGATCGTCAAGCTTCGCCACCGCAATACCGGGCGGACCGTCTACTTCGCGAACTTCCACAACCCCGCGGACTCGTACGGCAACGCGCAGAAGTGGCGCGACATCGCCCGCAAGAAGCAGATCGAGCTGGCCAAGCGGAAGTTCCGCGAGGGCGTGCCTCTGGTGATCACCGGGGACATGAACGAGCGCGAGAAGTACTTCTGCAACATGGTGGCGAAGGCACCGATGCGAGCGGCCAACGGCGGCAAGAACCCCAAGAACAAGCCGTGCAACACTCCCGAGCCGATGGGCATCGACTGGATCTTCGGCAGCCGCTACATCGGGTTCTCGCACTACAAGAAGCTCGAGAGCAAGCTGGTGCGCAGGACGACGGACCACCCGTTCGTCGTGACCCGGGCCTCCATCCCGTCACGCTGAACGGCATGATGCGCCCATGCGCGGCGCAGACGAACCCTCGATCAGGACCGGCACGCGGGTCCACGCCTTCGACGACGGCGACGCGCTCGGCGACCACGACGGAACTGCGGTCGCCGAGCTCGTCCGAGACGGCACGCTGAGCCCGATCGAGGTCGTCGAGGCCGCCATTGCCCGCGCACAGCTGATGCAGCCGCAGATCAACGGGGTGCACTTCCCCGACTACGAGCGGGCGCGCGGCGAGGGTGGCGGCACTCCTACCGGACTGCTCGCGGGTGTGCCGACCTTCATCAAGGACAACGTCGACGTCCAGGGTCTCCCGACCAACCACGGGACGGAGGCCTTCGAAGCCAAGGCTGCCAAGGCGGACAGCCCGTTCGTGACGCAGTACCGCGCCCTCGGGATGCGGATCCTCGGCAAGAGCAGGTTGCCGGAGTTCGGCTTCAGCGCCTCGACGGAGTACATGACGGGCGACCCGGTCCGGAACCCCTGGAACCCCGAGTACTCCGCCGGAGCCTCGAGCGGCGGCAGCGCCGCGCTGGTCGCGGCGGGCGTGGTGCCGGTCGCCCACGCCAACGACGGCGGCGGCTCCATCCGCATCCCGGCCGCGGTGTGCGGGTTGGTGGGGCTCAAGCCGACTCGCGGACGGTTCGTTCCCGACACCGGCGAGAAGCAGCTGCCGGTGCGGATCGTCAGCCAGGGTGTCGTCACCCGCACCGTCCGGGACACCGCTGCCTTCTTCGCCGGCGCGGAGGAGCACTGGCGCAACCCGAAGCTCCCGCCGGTCCGGCACGTCCGTGGCCCTGGTTCGAGCCGGCTTCGCGTAGGTCTGGTCATCGACTCGGTCAACGGGACGCCGACCGATGACGAAACCCGTCGTGCCGTCCTGGAGACGGTCGAGCTGCTGGAGGAGATGGGCCACGTGGTCGAGGAGGCGCCGATGCCGGTCTCCGAGACGTTCGCGGCAGACTTCGCCCGCTACTGGGGACTGCTCGGGTTCCTCATCACCACCGCCGGTGCGCGCGCCTTCGATCCCGATTTCGACGCGACGAGGACCGACAACCTGACGCAAGGCCTGGCAGCACGGTGCCGCAAGGAGCTGGCAAGGACACCGGGCGTCGTCTACCGGTTGCGCCGGAGCACGAAGGAGTACCGCAGGGCCTTCCGGCGGCACGACGTGCTGCTGTCACCGGTGCTCGCCCACACCACCCCACCCATCGGCCACCTCGCGCCCACGCTGGACTTCGAGGAGCTGTTCTCGCGACTGCAGACCTACGTCGGCTTCACCCCCCTCAACAACGCGGCAGGCAGCCCGGCCATCTCGCTCCCCCTCGGTGCCACGAGCACGGGGCTGCCCATCGGGGTGCACTTCTCGGCCGACCTCGGCGACGAGCGCACGCTCCTGGAGCTGGCCTACGAGCTGGAGGAGGCGCGTCCCTTCCGCCGCATCCAGGACGCTGCCGGATGAATCACGGTCTTCGGGCGGCATCGGGCGGCGTCGGGCGGCATCGCGGCGAAACTGTAGTGCCGTGCTCGACATTGGTTCGCCGCCATGATTGCATCGGCCGGTGACCGTGACTGACACCAGGGACGTGATCCCGTTCCGCGAGGCCACCCGGGCCTGGTTCGCGATCTCGCTGCAGACCTTCGGCGGTCCCGCGGGCCAGATCGCGGTCATGCAGCGGACGCTCGTGGACGAGAAGCGCTGGATCGGCCAGAAACGGTTCCTGCACGCCCTGTCCTACTGCACGCTGCTGCCCGGTCCCGAGGCCCAGCAGCTCGCGATCTACGTCGGATGGCTGCTCAACGGGCTGCGCGGCGGGTTGGTGGCCGGGACGCTCTTCGTCCTCCCGGGCGTGGTCGCCCTCCTGGGCCTGTCGGCGGTGTACGTCACGGCCGGTGACTCCACCGTTGTGACGGCGGTCTTCGCCGGGCTCGCACCCGCCGTGCTGGCGATCGTGGCCCAGGCGGTCTACAAGGTCGCCGGCCGTGCCCTCGGCCATCCGGCCCTGTGGGCACTGGCGGTCGCAGCATTCGTGGCGCTCGCTGTCCTGGGCATCGGGTTCCCGATCGTCGTCGGGGCGGCTGCCCTGATCGGCTGGGCGCTGGGACGTTGGGCCCCGCAGACGATGCGACGCGCCCAGGGGCACGGCGCCGAGGACGATGCGAAGCCGCCGCTCATCCCTGATGACGCCCTGCACCACGAGCGCCCGAGCCGCACGTACGTCCTGAAGGTGCTGGCCGTCGGGCTCGTCGCCTGGGGCATCCCGGTCGCACTCGTCGTCCTGCTCACGGGCGCGGAGAGCATCCTCACCGACCAGGCCCTGTTCTTCTCCGGCACCGCGCTGGTCACCTTCGGTGGCGCCTACGCCGTGCTCGCCTACGTGGCCCAGAAGGCCGTGGAGGTGTACGGCTGGCTGGCCCCCGGGGAGATGGTCCGCGGGCTCGCTCTGGCCGAGACCACGCCGGGCCCGCTCATCATGGTCGTGCAGTTCGTCGCGTTCGTCGGCGCGTACCGCGACCCGGGTGCCTTGGACCCCTGGGTGGCCGCGATCCTCGCGGCGTTGCTGACCACGTGGGTCACGTTCGTGCCCTGCTTCGTGTTCGTGTTCGTGGGCGCGCCGTTCGTCGAACGGCTGCGGGGCAACCACGGGCTGTCCGCGGCGCTGACCGGCATCACCGCCGCGGTCGTCGGGGTGATCGCCAACCTCGCCGTCTTCTTCGCCGTCCACACGCTGTTCTCCGAGACCCGGGAGGTGAGAACCGGTCCGATCAGCCTGGAGCTTCCCGAGCTGGCCTCGGTCAAGCCGGTGTCGGTGGCGATCGCAGTCATCGCGGCGTTCCTGCTGTTCCGGCTCAAGTGGTCGGTGCTCCGCACGCTCGGCGCCTGCGCCGCCCTCGGACTGCTCGCCGGGGTCGCCGGACTCACCTGACGCAGGTCACCTCGTCGGAGGAGCCTCCACGTCGTCGGGCCGGCCGCCGCGGCGTACGACCTCGGCGCGGGCACGCTCGATGCCTCCGTGCTCGAGGGCCGCGAGCATCGACTCGTCCTCCCACACCAACCGGCCGCGTCGCCTGACACTGATCCGGAGCCGAGCGCCGAGATGCTCGATCGCGCCGGCGACGTTGCGGTGCTCGGCGGGCAGCGGGACCGGCAGCACGTGGGCGGTCTCCAACGTTCCTGCGCCTTCCACGTCGATCTGCCACTGCGCACTGCGTCCCCGGAGCACCCAGCTCTCGTCGGTCACCTCGGCCACCACGGGAGAGACCACCGGGTCGCCGAGCCGCACCAGCCGTCCGCCCGGGAGCAGCACGACGAGCCCGGTCACCCGGGTCCGCAACGGACCGGCGGTGACGTCGCCGCCGGCGAAGGCGACGCACGCCGTGGGGTCGGAGAACGCCTGGGCCTGGCCCCACCACCAGGCGTCAGGGAACCCGCCCTTGCCCCAGTTCTTCTCGCCGTAGACCTGCCACCCGTCGAGGTCCCAGGTGTCGCCGCCGACCACGACACGGCCATGGGCCGATCCGCCGAGCAGCCACGGGTGCCAGTACTGGTTCAGCGCCGGAACCGCCTGGAAGACGCTCGAGCCACCGGTGACCCGCCGCGGCCAGCGCACCGCGTCGTGGATCTGCACGTCCACGCGCGCATCCTCACCGAGGTCGACCCGCAATCGGTCCGCGGTTCCCTGGAACGCGTCGCCGGCGAACGCCCCCAGCTCGGTCGGCGACGCACGGCCTTCAGGGTGGGCGACCGTGCGCAGGAACCGGTTGGGATGCGCGGCCAGTCCCAGCGTGGCCCAGTGCCCATCCGGCCCGCGGTTGACCCCGTTCAGCGCGATGACGACGCGGCCGCTGCCGGGGTCGGTGAAACGCCAGAAGTAGCCCTCCATGGCGACGTCGTGGGCCGGCAACGGGTCGCCGAAGAACGGGTCTGCGCCGGTCGCTCGGTAGGCCGCGAACGCTCGTCGTACTGATGTCTGCAACGGGGAGGGCACCAGGACATCCTGCCTTGCGGCACCAGCGCCGCTCCCCCGGCCTACGGCCCCAGGAGGTCCCGTCGGTCACTCGTCCGCGGCCGGTACCGCGACGCGCATCGCCTGCAGCAGCAGGCCGAGGGACTTCTCCGTCGCACCCTCGACGACCTCACCGGGGTCCCCGTCGAGGTGCAGCTCGTGCGTGGTGATCTCGCCGCGCACGTAGAGCGCGACGTGGACCGTGCCCGCCGGCTTGTCCTCCTCGGGTCCGGGACCACCGGCACCCGTGGTCGACACGGCTGCGTCGACCTCGAGAACCTTCGCCGCACCGGTCACCATCTCGACCGCGCAACGCTCGGTGACGAGAGGACCAGGGGTGACGCCCAGGAGGTCGTACTTGACCGTCGGCGAGTACGAGACGACCGAGCCGTGGTACCAGTCCGCCGCACCCTCCCCCCTCGCGAGCGCGGAGGAGACGGCCCCGCCGGTCAAGGACTCTGCGGCACCGACGCGGAAGCCGTGCTGGTTGGCGAGCTCGGCGATTTCGTTGACGTGCTTGGTGGGATCGCGGTGTGGCACGACGACTGAATTTCCCATCCGGGCGAGGAGCAAACGGGCACCTGGTGCGTGAAGAGCGGGCAGCGCCGTACGGCCCGGTGGGGGTGCCGTTCGTCCGTGTCGGCGAGGAGTGAGTGGCTGGCACAGTGGGTATGACAGCCAGACGCGGGTCGCGGGGATGCAGCCGGAGGAGGACGAGGGATGGGTCAGGTCACCGTCACGCTCGACGGCCGCCAACTCGGGCTCGGCGACGAGGACTCCCCGCGGCTCCGGTTCGAGGGGACAGGCGCCGGTCTGGTCTTGGATCGGCTCGAGCTGGGACACGGACGCATCGCGCTGCGCGCCCTCGACGGTCGCTTCCTCGCCGTACGCCCCGATCCCGGGCTCAGCTACGGCGTCTACCCCGAGGACGAGCTGACGCCGGCCGCAGCCTTCGAGGAGGTCCTCTGGCCCACCGGCCAGGTCTCGCTCCGGTCCTGCCACCTGACCTACGTCGGTGCAGACGCCGCCGGTCGGATCATCGTCAACCGCACCGAAGCTGGCCCGCTCGAGCGGTTCCACCTGGTCGCCATGCCCTCGGCGACCATGCCGGCGCAGCGGCAACCGACCTCCACCCCGGCACCGGCAACAACCGCCACCTGACCCCTACGTCGAGTAGGCGCTCGCGCGAGGTTCAGTAGGCGGTGGGTCAGTCGTCGGCGCCGCGGGCGACCAGGGCCTCGCCGAGCTCGTCGGCATGCCTCAGCGAGCGGATGATCAGCGGCACGGCGTAGGCCCGTGGGCTGGCGGTGAGCCCACGAGCGCGCTGGGCGTCGCGCACCTCCTGGGCGAACTGCGCCACGACGAACACCGAACGGATGCCCAGGGCCAGCAGGAGCCCGATCCGCGCGGGGTCCACGCCGAACCGGCGCAGGGGTCCCAGCACGCGCACCAATGCATCCACGAGGTCGGACGTCCTGCTGGTGAGCGTGACCAGCCCCGCCAGCAGGACCAGCACGAGGATCACCCCGGTCACCACCACCGCACGCTCCCACCCGTTCACGACGACGTGGAAGGCGCCGACGAGCAGCAGGACCCAGGCCAGGGGCCGCGCCTGTCGCAGCAGCACGCCGAGCGACAGCCCGGCGACGACGTACCCGAGCCCGACGACGACCAGCGCCGCGGCGACCTGCCAGGGCCGGTCGACGAACACCGACCCGACACCGGCGGCGAGGAGCACCAGCAGCTTCAGCCCGGCCGGCAGCCGGTGCGCCAACGAGGTGCCCGGACGGTAGAGGCCGAGGCTGCTCATCGCATCAGCGCGCGGTAGTGGGCGACAGCCTCGCTGGGACGACCGTCGTGCACCAGACGGCCCTCGTCGAAGACCAGCACCCGGTCGAAGGAGTCCACGAGATCGAGGTCGTGGGTGACGAGCACGACCTGCTGGTCCAGGGACTGCACGAAACCCGCGACCCGATGGGTGTTGCGGAGGTCGAGCAAGGTGGTCGGCTCGTCGAGCACCAGCACGCTCGGCTCGGTGACGAGAACTGACGCCAGCGCGAGCAACTGTTTTTGTCCGCCCGACAACAGATGTGCCGGATGGTCGGCATGGTCGGCGAGCTCGAACCGGCGGAGGACCTCGTCGACGCGCGCGGCGACCTCCGCCTTGGACAGGTCGCGCCGACGCCGCAGGCCGAACGCGATGTCCTCGCGCACCGTCGGCATCACGATCTGGGCATCGGGGTTGGTGAAGCAGAAGCCGACCGTACGACGCACGGCACGGCCGTCCTTGCGGGTGTCGAGCCCGTCGACCGTCACCGTCCCGCGCGTCGGCAGGACGAGCCCGTTGACGAGTCGGGCGAACGTGGACTTGCCCGAGCCGTTCGCCCCCACCACGGCCACGCGACGCTCGGGGAGCTGCACGTCCACGTCCTGCAGCACGGTGCGTGCCTGCGTCCCCTCGCCGTACACGTGGGTGACTCCGGAGACCTCGATCACCGGACGGCCTCGACGACGATCGCGACCCCTTGCCCGCCCCCGGCCGCGATCGAGGCCAGCCCGTAGCGTCCGCCGGACCGCCGGACCAGCTGGCTGAACAGCCGCACCACGAGGACCGCGCCCGAGGCTCCCCAAGGGTGGCCGAGGCCGAGGGCACCGCCCTCGGGGCAGACCCGCTCAGGGTCGAGATCCAGCTCGGCGCAGCAGGCGAGCACCTGCCCCGCAAAGGCCTCGTTGAGCTCGACCACGTCGATGTCGTCCAGGGACAGCCCGGCTCGGGCCAGCGCCTGGCGGGTCGACGGGACCAGCCCGTAGCCGGGCGACCTCGGGTCCGAGGCCGTCGTCGCTGTCGCCAGGACCCGCAGCCCCGGCAGGGACGTACGGGAGTGCGTGGCTGCGTCGGTCACGACCACCGCCGCCGCGCCGTCGTTGACGCCGCACGAGTTGCCCGCGGTGACGGTCCCGCCCTCCAGGAAGGCAGGACGGAGGCGCCCGAGCCGCTCGACGGTCAGTCCGGCGCGCGGCCGGTCGTCGACAGCCACCCCACCCACCTCGACCAGCTCGTCGTGGAACCTGCCGGCCTGCACGGCGGCGTGGGCACGGGCGTGGGACCGGGCGGCGTACTCGTCCTGCGCCTGGCGGGTCACGCCGCGGCGCTGCGCGAACAGGTCGTTCGCGACGCCCATGTCCGGGTCGCCGATCTCGGCCGGAGCGAACGGCGCCCGCTCGTAGCGGACCGGCTCCTCCCCTGCAGCAGGCGGCCAGAAGCGCCAGGGTGCGGTTGACGCCGACTCGACTCCCCCGGCCAGGATCGTGCCGGGCTCCGAGCGCAGCGCGGCGGTGGCGCTGACGATCGAGGCCAGCCCGCTGGCGCACTGGCGGTCCACGGTGAGCGCGGGCACGTCGTGGCCGAGCCCGGCCTGCAGGGTGGCCACCCGGGCGACGTCACCGCCCGGTCCCATGCAGTTGCCCAGGACGACCTCGTCGACCGGGCCACCGCCGTCGGCAAGGGCTGCCAGGAGGGGTGCCGCGAGGTCGGTCGCAGTCAGTGCGGCCAGGGACCGGCCGGCCGTTCCGATGGGCGTCCTGGCCGCGGCGACGATCACCGGGTGCCCGGTCACGGCGAGCCCGCGGAGGAGGCGCGGTCACCTGGCGCAGCCGCCCCGGTGAGGCGTACGGCGTCCGGGCCGGTGACCGTCGAGAGCAGCGCCTCACGGTCGACCTTCCCGGTGTCGTTCAGCGGGAGCCGTGGGACGTGGAACCACTGCCGAGGTCGTTGCGCAGCAGCCAACCTCGCCTGCGCGGCGTCGCGGGCAGCCACGAGGTCACCGGGATCGGTCAGCACGGCGGACACGACCTGACCCAGGGCGCCGTGCGGGACTCCGAGCACCACCAGGTCCCCGTCGGTGGCGTCGCGCAGAGCAGCCTCGACGTCGGCGACCAGGACGGTCGCACCGCCGGTGGTCACGGCGTCCGTTCCCCTGCCGGCCACGATGAGCCGCCCGTCGACGAGCGAGCCGCGGTCCCCGACGGTGGCGAAGCCGTCGTCTCGCCTGCGGAGCGGTCCGGGCGGACCGACGTACCCCTCGCAGAGGTAGGGCGAGCGGACCCAGATCTCGCCGTGCTGCACCGCGAGCTCCACGCCGGGGAAGGCGGTGAGGTCCTGGTCGTGGCTGCCCCAGGCGACGAAGGACAGCTCCGAGGCGCCGTAGTAGTGGTCCACGGTGGCGCCGGCGTCCAGCGCCCGGTCGCGGAGCCCGGCGCTGAGCCGATCCCCTGCCACCGTGACGTGCATGCCGGTGAGCGTACGGCCGCGGTCGCACAGCCGCCCGAGCATGCCCGGTGTCAGGTGCGCGTGGGTGGCTCGGGACGGCTCCTCGACCAGGCCCACACCGAGGTGGCGGGCCAGCACCGCCGCGAAGAGGTTCATCGTGGCCGACAGCGGACCGGGCAGCCACAGCCGCGAGCCGGCGCCCAGCCCGGTGAGCTGCTAGATGTGGGCGAACGAGCTGAACCACGAGTCGGTGGACCGCACCACCGACCGTGGCGCACCCGTCGAGCCGCTGGTCCTCAGCGCGATCGGGCGACCGTTCGCGTGAGCCTCGAGGACCGCGGCCACCGGGTCGCCGGCGGCACCGACGACGACCGGGGCACCGGCAGCAGCCACGGCGACCGGGTCGACGGAGACCGGGTCAGACAGGGGTCGACTGCCTCTCGGTGCTCCGGCGGGTCAGCAAGCCCGGGTAGCCGGCGTGCACGCCGCGGGCCACGAGCGCGGCGACGACCACCTTGACCGCGTCACCCGGCAGGTACACCAGCAGCGGTGTGGCTGCCGCGTCGATGCCGACCCGTCCGACAGCCATGATCCCGGCGACGCCGAAGAGGTAGAGAGCGACGACTCCGCCGACGGCGTTGGCGAGGAGCCCGCGCGGCAGCGTGTACGACGGCCCGCCGCTCTCGGTCAGCCGCCCGACGACGTACGCCGCGACGGGGAAGCCGAGCAGGAAGCCGACCCGGGGGGTGAAGAAGACGCCGAGGCCACCCACACCGCCGGCGAGCAGGGGCAGCCCCACCGCGACCAGCGCGAGGAAGACGACCATGCTCAGGGCACCCCGGCGGGAGCCGAGGACCGCGCCGGCCAGCATCACGCCGAGCGACTGGGCGGTGATGGGCACGGCGACGCCGAACGGGTACAGCGCCGGCACCAGTCCGAGCGCCGCCATGATGCCGACGAAGACCGCGACCAGCGCGAGGTCGCGAGAGGTGAAGCGATGGGGTCGGAGGTCGTCCATGGGCGGGAGTCTAGGTCCGGGCCGAGTGCCGTTCTCCCCCGGCGTCACAGTGCGGAACGGGCCCTCAACCCTGCGCCGCCAGCACCAGGCCGGCGAACAGTCCCGCGTCGGCGGCCATCTCCGGGTGCCACTGGACAGCCAGGCAGAACCTCTCCCCGGGCTGCTCCATCGCCTCCAGCGTCCCGTCTCCCGCCCAGGCGACGGGTCGGAACCCCGGGTGCGACCGCACCCCTTGGTGGTGGTGGCAGTGCACCTCCAGGCGGTCGCCGACCAGCTTCTGCAGCAGGCTGTCGGCCTCCACCCGGACCGACGTGCTGCCGAACCGGTCACCGCCGGGGTTGTGCTCCTCGTGCCCCACGAGGTCGGGCAGGTGCTGGTCGAGACCACCGCCCGCGCCGACGGCCATCACCTGCATCCCCCGGCAGACACCCAGGACGGGCTTCTGGCCGCTGTCGGCGGCGGCCAGCAGCGCGAGCTCCCACTCGTCCCGGTCGTCGCGCCAGGTCGTGGTGCGCTCGTGGGGCTGCTGGTCGTACCTGAGGGGCGACACGTCGGCACCACCGGAGATGACCAGGCCGTCCAGCCGGGAGACCACGGACTGCGCCGCTGCACCGCCAGGGGCGGACGGCGGGAGCAGGACCGGCACGCCGCCTGCGGCCTCGATCGCCTGCGAGTACACCGACGGGAGCAGGTCGGCCCGCGTCTGCCACACACCCCACTGCGCGGCCTCGCGGTAGGTCGTGAGTCCGACGAGCGGACGGTTCACGTGCACGTCACAAGGGGGTCACGTAGGCGGCCGAGATCCCGCCGTCCACCATGAACGTCGACGCGGTGATGAACGACGACTCGTCGGAAGCCAGGAACAGAACGGCGTTGGCCATCTCCTCCGGCTCCCCGAACCGGCCCATCGGCACGTGCACGAGGCGGCGCGCCGCCCGGTCCTCGTCCGCGGCGAAGAGCTCCTGGAGAAGCGGGGTGTTCACCGGCCCGGGGCACAGCGCGTTGATCCGCACCCCCTGCCGCGCGAACTGCACGCCGAGCTCGCGGCTCATCGACAGGACCCCTCCCTTCGAGGCCGAGTAGGACACCTGCGAGGTCGCCGCGCCCATGACGGCGACGAACGAGGCCATGTTGACGATCGACCCACGCCCCTGCTCGAGCATGTACGGCAGTGCTGCCTTGCAGCACAGGTAGACGCTCGTGAGGTTGACGTCCTGCACCCGCCGCCAGGTCTCCAGATCGGTGTCCAGGATCGAGTCGTCCTGGGGCGGGTTGATCCCGGCGTTGTTGAAGGCGATGTCGACCGAGCCGTAGGTGTCGTGCGCGGTGCGGAAGAGCGTGTCCACCTGGTCCTTGTCGGCGACGTCAGTGTGGACGTAGGTGACTCCGGGCTCGCGGGCGAGCTCCTCGCCCCTGGTGTCGTCCAGGTCCCCGACGACCACCTGCGCGCCCTCGCCGAGGAACCTGCGCACCGTTGCGAGACCGATCCCGGAGCACCCTCCCGTGATGACCGCGACCTTGCCGTCGAGACGTCCTGCCATGTGCCGCATCCTTTCTTGTCGCCTTGACATCAGTCGTTGGCGATGAAGACGTTCTTCTCCTCGGTGAACGCGTTGGGGGCGTCCGGCCCCAGCTCCCTGCCGAGCCCCGACTGCTTGAACCCGCCGAAGGGGGTCCAGTAGCGCACCGAGGCATGGGAGTTCACGCTCAGGTTCCCCGCTTCGATCCCGCGCGAGACGCGCAGCGCACGCCCCAGGTCGCTGGTGTAGATCGAGCCTGAGAGACCGAACTCGGTGTCGTTCGCGAGCCGGACCGCCTCGTCCTCGCCGTCGAACGGCATCACCGCCACGACGGGACCGAAGATCTCCTCGCGCCAGATGCGCGCCGCCGGGTCGTCGGCGAGCAGCACGGTCGGCGCCATCCAGAACCCTGGAGCGTCCGGCGCGCTCCCGGTGAAGGCGACCCGGGCCCCGTCGAGGTAGCCGCTCACGTTCTCCAGCTGCTGTGCCGAGATCAGCGGGCCCATCTCGCTGTCGGGGTCGGCAGGGTCCGTCACCTTCATGCCCCGGACTGCGGTCTCGAGCCTCTCGAGGAACTCGTCGTACGCCGAGCGCTCGACGAGGATCCGCGACCGCGCGCAGCAGTCCTGGCCGGCGTTGTCGAAGACTGCGTACGGCGCGCTGGCCGCCGCCTTCTCCAGGTCGGCGTCAGCGAAGACGATGTTCGCGGACTTGCCGCCGAGCTCGAGGGTCACCCGCTTCACCTGGTCGGCGCAGCCACGCATGATGCCCTTCCCCACCTCGGTGGAGCCGGTGAAGCACACCTTCCTCACCAGCGGGTGGGTGACGAACCGCTCGCCGACGACGGACCCCTTGCCGGGGATCACCGTGAGGACCCCTTCGGGGATGCCCGCCTCGAGGGCCAGCTCGCCGATCCGGATCGCGGTGAGCGGCGTCAGCTCGGCGGGCTTGAGGACGACGGTGTTGCCTGCGGCCAGGGCCGGCGCGAATCCCCAGCCGGCGATGGGCATCGGGAAGTTCCACGGCACGATGACCCCGACGACGCCCAGGGGCTCGTGGAAGGTGATGTCGACTCCCCCGGGGACCGGGATCTGCCGGCCGAAGAGACGCTCGGGGGCAGCGGAGTAGTAGTTGAGGACGTCGCGGACGTTCCCGGCCTCCCACCTGGCGTTCGCCACGGTGTGGCCGGCGTTGCGCACCTCGAGCTCCGCGAGCTCGTCGACGTGGTCATCGACGACGCTCGCGAAGCGGCGGAGCAGCCGGGCCCGCTCCCCCGGCGCGACGTCGCGCCAGACCGGGAACGCGTCGGCCGCCCGCTCGATGAGGACGTCGGTCTCCTCGACGGAGGTCGAGGGAACCTCGGTGACCGGCTGCCCGGTCGCGGGGTTGACGACGGTGTGGGTGGACATGGATCCCTTCCTGCGGCAGGTCGTTCAGCGATGGCGGGACGTCGGTGGTCAGAGGCGTTCGAAGCCACGCCGGCGCTCCCAGTCGGTGACGGTGGCACGGAACGCCTCGAGCTCGACGTCGGCCATGTTCGTGTAGTGGTCGACGACCTCGTCACCCAGGGTCGCCCGTGCCACCGCCGAGCCCGCGAACGCGTCCCGGGCGTCCCGCAGCGTCTGGGGCACCTTGGGCTGGTCGGAGGTGTAGGCGTTGCCCTCGATGGGCGGCTCGAGGGGGAGCTCCTGCTCGATGCCGTGCAGCCCACCGGCCATCATCGCCGCAAGGGCGAGGTAGGGGTTGACGTCCCCTCCGGGCACCCGGTTCTCCATCCGCGCCGACGGTCCGGAGCCCACGAGCCGTACGGCGCAGGTGCGGTTGTCCTGCCCCCAGCCGATGGTGGTCGGGGCGAACGACGCGTCCGCGAACCGCTTGTAGGAGTTGATGTTCGGTGCGTAGAGCAGCGTGAAGTCCGCCATCGTGGCGAGCACCCCGGCGATGAAGCTGTCGTAGAGCGGCGTGCGCCCACCGGCCTCGTCGTCCCAGAACACCGTCGCTCCGTCGACGCCGCGGAGCGACAGGTGGATGTGGCACGAGTTGCCCTCGCGCTCGTCGTACTTGGCCATGAACGTGATCGCCTTGCCGTGCAGGGATGCGATCTCCTTGGCCACGTTCTTGTACACCGCGTGGTTGTCTGCGGTGGCCACCACCTCGTCGTAGAGGAAGCCGATCTCGTGCTGGCCGAAGTTGCACTCGCCCTTGGCGGCCTCGACGTTGGTGCCGGCGGCGTACATGGTGTTGCGGATGTCGCGCAGCAGTGGCTCGATGCGTGTGGTGCCGAGGATCGAGTAGTCGATGTTGTACTGGTTCGACGGCGTGAGCCCGGTGTACCCGAGGTCGTGGGCGCGTTCGTAGGTGTCGTCGAACACGATGAACTCGAGCTCGGTGCCGGCCAGCGCCACGTAGCCGAGCTCCGCGGCCCGATCGACCTGCTGCTGGAGGATCGTCCGAGGCGACTGCGTCACCGGGCGGTGGTCGGGCCAGGCCAGGTCGCACTGGATCATTGCGGTCGCCGGCAGGTGCGGGAGCAGCCGGATCGTGTCGGTGTCCAGGACGAACTCCATGTCGCCGTACCCCTGCTCCCACGAGGTGATGGCGTAGCCAGGGACGGTGTTCATCTCGACGTCGACGCCGAGCAGGTAGTTGCACCCCTCGGCCCCCTGCTCGAGGACGTGGTCGACGAAGAACGCAGCGTGGAGCCGCTTGCCCAGCAACCGGCCTTGCATGTCGGTGAAGGCGATGACCACGGTGTCGATCTCGCCCCTGCCGATCCGCTCGGTGAGGTCGTCGACCGTGAGGTGCCTGTTGTTGCGCGTCATGGGTTCCTTTCGGGTGGAGGCATCAGAAGAGCAGCCCACGGAGCAGTGCCTCGGTGTCCAGGCAGTGCTGCTCCATGGCCCGCCGCGCCTGTGTCGGTCGCCCGGCGTTGATCGCGGTCACGATCGCGCGGTGCTGGGTGTTGGAGTGGTCGATGTTCACGTGCAGGACCGGGATCACCTGGAGCATGTCGTGCAGGCAGGACTGTACGTCGGTGACGGCGGCGATCGTCCGCGCTGATCCCGTGACACCGGCGATCGCAAGGTGCAGCCGGGAGTCCGCCTGCCGGTGAGCAGCCGGGTCCGGCGCCCGGTCCACCGCGTCCAGGGCCTCCAGGAGCAGCGACTGCTCCTGGAGGGAGGGCGGTCGGCAGGCGGCCGTCCAGCACGCGCCGGGCTCGACCACCCGTCGGAACACCAGGCAGTCCAGCAGCTCCTCACGTCGACCGGCCAGGTCGGGTGGCTCGTCGCCCGCAGGTGCGCGCGGCTCGTAGGCGACGACGGTCCCGCCGCCGCGGCCGCGGGTGGTGCGGACCATCCCTGCCTCCCGGAGAGCCGCGATCGCCTCGCGGAGCGTGGCCCGGGAGACGCGCAACCGATCGGCGAGCTCCCGTTCCGCGGGGAGCGCGGAGCCGACGGGATAGACACCGAGACGGATCGCGGTCGCGAGCTGCTCGACGCACCCCTCGAACGCGTGGTGACCCCGGACGGGCCGGAGGACCACGTCACCGAGGAGGTCGGTGGCGACCGTGGCCTGAGCCACGTGACGGGGTGGAGTCACGGCATGTCAGCGGAACTCGGGCGCGAGCTCTTCGTCGACGGTGCGGATCGGACCCTTGAACCAGTGCTTGGCCGAGACCTGCCACCAGATCGTCAGCAGCAGCAGTGCCCCCAAGGTCACGATCGGCGCGTAGTTGACGAACCTCCAGGAGAAGTCCTCGTTGCCAGGCACTGCGCCGGGCACGAAGGGCATCATCAGGTACAGGGACACGATCAGGATCTCGGCCACCGCGACGAGGTTCATCCACTTGTACTTCGAGCCGTTGTTCCAGGACCCGACCTTGAAGTCGTCACCCTGCCGCCACCGGAGGAAGATCGGGATCGCGAACGAGAGGTACAGCCCGATCACCGCGATGGACGTCACGGCGTAGAAGGCCACCGGCACGATCAACGGCTCCTGCTCCGTGCCGAGGTTCACCTCGATCAGGGCGGGCACCGTGATCAGCGCGCTGACCGCCGCGACGAGCATGACTGCGTTGGCCGGGACCCGCTTGGCGCTGAGCTTGGACCACAGCGAGGAGCCCGGGACTGCGCGGTCCCGGCTGAACGCGTAGAGCATCCGCGACGCCGAGGTCGCGCAGGCGGTGGCGCAGAAGAGCTGGCCCGCGGCGGAGATGAACAGCACCAGACCGGCCCAGTTGTTGCCCATGGACTGCGTGAAGATGTAGGCCACGCCACCCGCACCGACACCCGCGTTGTCGGGGTTGCCGTCCGCGGCGTTCGGCACGGCGAACACGACGCACAGGAGAAGCAGGTAGCCGCCCAGCACCGAGTAGGCGATCGACTGCCAGAGCCCCCGCGCGGCCGCCTTGGACGCCGACTTGGTCTCCTCCGACAGGTGTGCGGAGGCGTCGAAGCCCGTGATCGTGTACTGCGTGAGCAGGAAGCCGAACGGCACGATCGCGAACCAGAAGGCGAAGCCCGAGGTGTCGCCGTCGGAGAAGCCCGAGTTGTTGAACCGCTCGGTGAACACATAGTCGAAGCTCTGGTGCTGGTCGGGGACGAGCAGGAGGATGGCGATGATCGTCGCAGCGCCGAACACGTGCCACCAGACGGAGACGTTGTTCATGGCCGCCATCAGCTGGCTGCTGAAGATGTTCAGCACCGACGCGAACCCGAGCACCGCCAAGAAGATCAGGAACACCCGCGTGAGCGAGTAGCCGTCGGCGTACGAGCTCGACCAGGTGCTCACGGTCAGGTCGATGAAGGTGGCACAACCGTAGGAGACGCCGGCGGTCACGGCGATGAGACCGATGAGGTTCAGCCATCCGGTGTAGAACCCCGCACGCGGTCCGCCGAGCTTCGACGACCACCAGTAGATGCCCCCAGAGGTCGGAAACGCCGAGACCAGCTCGGACATCGTGAAGCCGATGAGCAGGATCAGCAGGCCGAGGATCGGCCATGACCACGAGACCGAGATCGGGCCGCCGTTGTTCCAGCCCGCCCCGAAGTTCGTGAAGCAACCGGCCAGGATCGAGATGATCGAGAACGAGATCGCGAAGTTCGAGAACGCGGACCAGGTGCGGTTCAGGTCCTGGCTGTAACCCAGCTCGTTCAGCTGGCGCTCGTCGTCGTCGAGCTCCCTCACGTGCTCCGTAGATTCAGGCATCTGCGTCCACCTCTCGGTGCCTGGCGCAGCCTGATAGGGCTGCGACCCACCCGGTCGACCCGTGTCGGGGCCCTTGTCGCGAGTGTGGAGGCAGCCGCCCGCCGGTGTCAATGGCCGGACTTCAGACCTTTTCGCGAGCGAGACAGCCGGACGTCACCCGGACGTCCGGGCTCAGGCCGAGGTGCCCGGCTCCATCCGGCTGCCGGCGGGGACGCCGACATCGTTGCCGACAGTGCTGTCGCGGCCCATCAGCACGATCTCCTCGTTGCGTGCCATCCGGTTGCTCGACATCGCACCGACGACCGCGTCCCGGCCGATCGCGCACCGCACGTCGACGATGCTGGTGTTGACGCGCGCACCACGCTCGATCCGGACGTCGCCGAAGATCACGCAGTCCTCGACCAGGGCGCCGGCCTCCACCACGACCCCGGGTCCGAGGACGCTGTCGACGACCGTGCCCGCGACGTCGCAGCCGGGCGACAGCATGCTGTCCTCGATGACCGCTCCGGTGCGGACCCGGACGGCCGTGCGGTCCTGCCACTTGCTGATGATCGGCTGGTCCTCGTGGTCGAAGACGTCGACCCGTCCGGCGAGCAGGTCCCGGTGTCCTTGCAGATAGGCCTCGGGACGGCCGACATCCCGCCAGTAGCCGGGCAACGGGACCGCACGGACCGTCCGCTGGTCGACGAGACGAGGAAGCAGGTGCTCGCCGAAGTCACCGATGCCGCTGTCGTCCCCCTCCGCGTCGGCGGAGAGCTCGGCCCGGAGGGCGCGCAACGTCTCGAGCAGTGGCTCGGTCTGGTAGATGAACAGCTCGGTGGCGACCACGCCGGTAGAGGGCTTCGACGGCTTCTCCTCGACGCCCGTGACGATACCGTCCGAGCCGGCGATGACCGTGACGTTCTGGCTCGCCTCCTTCTTCGTCACCTCGCTCGTCAGGACAGTGGCCGCCGCCCCGGACTCGACGTGCTCGGCAATGATCGGCTCGAGGTCAGCGGCGAAGACGTGGTCCGCGCTGGCGACGACGAGCGTCGGTGCGCCGAATGCCTCGATGTCGCGTGCCATCCGGAGCAGCAGGTCGCCGTTGCCGTGCGCGAAGCGGTCCTCGGTGGCCGGTCCGCTGCCGGTCTCGGGCACGATCCGGCGAAAACCGCCGCGGTTGCTGTCGAGGTCCCAGGGCCGGCCGCCGGAGAGGTACTCGTCGATCGAGGCGACCTGGTACTCCACGCTCACCCACACGTCGTGCAGGTTGGCGTACACCAGCGACGACAGGGCGAAGTCGATGAGCCGGTGCACCCCGCCGTACGGGAGTGCCGGCTTGGCACGCTCGCGCGTCAGCACGTCCATGCGGCCACCTGCGCCGCCGGCCTGGACGAGCGCCAGCACTTCACGACGTCGAGCCATCGGGATCCTCCTCAGGGAGACGTGTGGTCACCGTACTTCGCACCCGACGAGCAGTGCCCCACCCCCGGAGGGGCGGGGCACCGGTGGGTGCGGGTCCAGTGCGGTACGGGCGGTGGTGGGATCGATGAGCTTTACGCCGTAAGACCGTCGAAGTCCTACCCCGGGGTCGGCGTAGTATGCGAGTCCCTCACCCTCATTCGTTGTGCCCACCGGGAGGCCCGTTGAACCGACCGGACCGGACGCCTCTGTCGCGCGACCGCATCATCGACGCCGCCATCGAGCTCGCCGACGAGCACGGCCCCAGCGCCTTGACGATGCGTCGGCTCGGTCAGCTGCTCGACGTCGAGGCGATGTCGCTCTACCACCACGTCAACGGCCGCGAGGACCTCCTCGAAGGGATGGTGGCGCGACTGGTCGAGAGCGTGCGGGTCCCCTCGCACGAGGAGCTCGGTCCCACCGACGGCTGGCAGGCGTTCCTCCAGCACGTGGCGCACGAGATCCGTCAGCTCGCCACGGACCACCCCAACCTGTTCCCGCTCGTGGCCACGAGGCCACCTGCCGCGCCGTGGCTGCGTCCGCCGCTGCGGAGCCTCCGCGTGGTCGACGCGTTCCTCTGCGGGCTGGTGGCCCGCGGCCTCTCGGGCGAGCAGGCCGTCGGTGTCTACAAGGTGTTCACCGGCTTCCTCCTCGGCCACCTCCTGCTGCAGGTCGCTGAGGAAGGCGCCAGCACCGCACCGCCGCAGGAACCGCTGGACGAGGGCGACGCCTCGGTGCCGAACCGGGACCAGCAGCTCTCGCTGGACGACTACCCCACCCTTTGCAAGCTCGCCGACGGTCTTCGCACCCACGACCCCGACGGCGAGTTCGAGAGCGCGCTCGAGTCCCTCCTCGACCGCCTGGACGGCGAGCTCAGCCAGTGACCCTGTGAGCCGGAGCGCGCCGGCGGAGCGGTTATCGCGGATGACGCGGGGGTATCCCGCTATCACCGAGATCCGCACCACCGACGACAGGTGAACCAGCCGTGAGCGTGAACGAGAAGACGATCCAAGCCTCCCCGGAGAGGGTCTGGGAGGTGCTGTCCGACGGGTGGCTCTACCCGCTGTTCGTGGTCGGCGCCAGCCGCATGCGCGACGTCGACGAGAGCTGGCCCGACGTCGGCTCGCGGCTGCACCACTCCGTCGGTGTCTGGCCCGGGCTGATCGACGACAACACCGAGGTGCTGGCGGTCGAGCCCGGCCGCAGCATCCGGCTGCGCGCCAAGGGGTGGCCGATGGGCGAGGCCGAAGTGGTCTTCCAGCTCGAGCCCGCCGACGGCGGCACCCGCGTCACGATCTTCGAGAAGCCCGCGAGAGGTCCTGGGGTGCTCGTCCCCAAGCCCCTCATCGACCCGGTGCTCACCTGGCGGAACGTCGAGACGCTGCGCAGGCTCGCCTACGTCGTCGAGGGGCGCACGGACTGAGGCTCCCGCGCCGAGCATGAGGAAGGGCAGGGCTCCGAGGAGCCCTGCCCTTTCTTGTCGTGCTGACTGCTTTCAGAGACCTGCCGGGTCAGCGCGTGGTGGTGGTGTGGTCGTGGCTCTTGTCGAGCGCCTTCTTGGCGATGAAGCCGAGGGCGAGCATCCCGACGCCCAGCAGCGCGTGCAGCCAGTTGTCGTGACCGTTGATCGGGACGAAGTTGATCGCGCCCCGGTGGTCGCCGTTGGCGATGAGGCCGTAGACGGTCAGCACCAGGTAGATCACGCCACCGCCGATCAGGTAGGTGACCGCCGACCTGGCGTTCTTGGCCATCGCGAGACCGGCCACGCCGAAGAGCAGGTGGACGATGTTGTGGAGCACCGAGACCTCGAAGAGGCCGAGCAGCAGCGCATGCTCCCTGCCCTTGGGCTCGTGGCCGAAGAAGTTGAGCGGGTAGATGTCCTGGGTGATCCCTGGGACGAAGCCCAGGATGCCGACCAGCAGGAACACCGCACCGACGGCCTTGGCGGCGTTGCGGGCCAGGGCACCGGCCTTGTCGGTGTCGGTGCCGTGGGTGGTCGAGTTGGATGGGCTGTGTGACATGGATTCTCCTGATTGATGGAGGGGGTGCGCATGGTTTGTACCCCCGTGGTACCCATTCGGCGGCCTGGCAAGCCTGGACTGGTCAGGAAAGGACCGAGGTCACACGCCTGAGGCGTCGGTGGGCCAGCGCCGCACGGGCGGCGTTCATGCCGGGCGCTCCGTGGACGCCGCCACCAGGATGTGCCGACGCGGAGGCGAGGTAGAGACCGCCGATGCCGGTCTCCGCGCGCCCTCCCTGCCCGGGGACCGGTCGGAAGACCAGCTGCTGGTGCAGGTTCGCGGTGCCGCCGTTGAGCGCCCCGCCGACGAGGTTGGCGTCGCGGGCCTCCATCTCGCGGGGACCGATGATCCGCCGGGCCAGCACGCGCGACTCGAAGTCGGGCGCCAGCTCGACGATGCGGGCCTGCATCCGGTCCGCGAAGCGCTCGCAGTCGTCGCGGTCCCAGGTGCCTCGGATGCCGCCGTCACCGGCGTCGAACGCCGCGTTGTGCGGCACGTGCGTGTAGGCCCAGAGCGACTCGGTGCCTGCTGGTGAGCGCGTCCCGTCGGAGGTGGTCATCTGGCCGGCGAGCATGAATGGCCGCGCAGGGATGGCACCTGCGGTGACCTGCGCGAGGGCCTCGCTCATCTGCTCGACGGAGTCGGCGACGTGGAAGGTGCCCGGCGCGTAGGCAGGGCGGGACTTCCACGGCATCGGCCCGTCGAGCGCCCAGTCGACCTTGATCGTGCCGGGGTCGAGCTGGAAGGACTTCATCCCCTTCGCGACCTTGGCGGGCACGTCGTCCGGAGCGACGAGCTTGCCGTAGAGGTTCGACGCGACGACGTCGGCCAGCACGGCCCGGCCGGCTTCGAACCGCTCCCCCTCGGTGCGTACGGCGACAGCCCGGCCGCCCTCGACGTCGATGCCGACGACCTCTGCGTTGCAGCGGATCTCCCCGCCCATCGACTCCAGCCGGGCTGCGAGGGCCTGGGTCAGCCGGCCTGCACCACCCTCGGGCACCGGGAAGCCGACCGTCTGGCCGAGCATCGCGAGCAGCACCCCCATCAGGGCGGAGCCCGACCCGTCGAGGGGGATGTCCGCGTGACCGGCGTTGCCGGCCAGCAGGATCCGGGGGGAGACGCCGCCGAAGAGGGTCCTGCCCAGGTCGGTCACCGGCATGAGCATCTGCTGCACGAACTCGAGACCGCCGACGCCGCGGAGCTTGGTCAGGGCACCGAGTCCGGCCTTGACCGGCGGGAACGGCGTGAGCAGCGCAGAGATGATGTGGGGGCCGATCCGGTCCCACTTGTCGACCAGCTCGAGCCAGGCGTCGCCGTCACCCGGGTGCGCCTCGTCCATCATCCGCGCGGTGCGCGTCCGGTCCCGGTGCAGGATCGCCCACTGGCCGTCCGGCAGCGGGTGGCCGAGCACCGCGGGGGCGTGGCGCCAGACGAGCCCGTGCCGTTCGAGCTGGAAGGACTGGATCGTCTTGGAGGCTGCGGCGAGCGGGTAGAACGCGCTGAACGTGTCGTGCACGAACCCGTCGTAGACCTCGGTGTCGCTGCGCACCGCACCGCCGACCTCGGGCTGGGCCTCCAGGACGAGAACCGACCAGCCGGCGTCGGCCAGGTAGTTGGCGGCGACCAGGCCGTTCGGCCCGGCGCCGATGACGACGGCGTCGTGAGCCGCCCGGCCAGCTGTCACTGCGCGGACCTGGCCAGGTCGCCCAGGCGGGTCACCACGTTGCGCGGGATGGCGATGATCGAGGCCACCTGGTCCCCACGGAGCCGGTTCAGCCCCGGTTGTGAGCCGAGGACGTTCCCGGTGTGCGGTTCCAGGGGCCGCGTCGCGTCGAGGGCGGCCAGCTTCATCAGGGGGCCGACCAGCACGTCGTACACGCCGGGAAGCAGGGTGAAGCCGAGCCGCATGATGTCGTTCGCCGGCCCCACCTGGCTCCGCTTGCGGGGGCTGTCGATCCGGTCGTGGATGACCTTGGCGACCCGCTCGGGGGAGATGGCGGGCGGCGGCGGACGCCCGGCCCAGCCGGCGTAGTTGCCGGCCTGCTCGTAGATGGGGGTGTTGACACCACCGGGGGCGACGTAGCTGATGTGCACGTCCCCGGCGTCGCGGTTCTCGATCTGCAGCTGGTGAGCGAGGGCGCGGACGCCCCACTTGCTCACGGCGTAGGGGGTCATCCCCGGCGCGGCGATGTGGCCGATCACCGAGCCGACGAGCACCAGTGAGCCGTGTCGCTGCTCGAGAAGCACCGGCAGGACGTGTCGGGCGACGTTCATCGAACCGCTGAGGTTCGTGCGCAGCACGCCGTCGAAGACCTCCGCAGGGACCTCCTCGGCCCGCCCGTACGCCACCACACCGGCGCTGTTCACGACGGCATCGACGCGTCCGTGGCGGTCGAGGACCTGGGCGATGCACCGCTGGACGGCGTCGTCGTCGCCGACGTCGGTCGGCACGACGAGGGTCGAGGCGGCACCGGCGCGCTCGCACTCCTTGGCAGCCAGGTCCAAAGAGGCCTCGTCGCGGGCGACGAGGACGACGTGGTCGCCTTCGGCGGCGGCCTGCTGGGCCACCGCGAGGCCGATCCCGCTGGAGGCGCCGGTGACGACGACGACCCGGGGTGACCGGCGCGCAGGACGGACAAGGAACGAGAAGGGTCGCATGCAGAGTTGATATCCACGCCTGCAACCGAAGAAACCCCGCAAGGGCAGGGAGCGACGAACCTCACGTGCCCTCCCGCAAGGCGGACCTGATCGGTCCAGGTGGCGGTTGAACAGGGTCTGCTCGGGTACATCAGCGGCAGGAGAAAACTCGAGGAGAACCCCATGCACCTTCCCCGCGAACGCGGGCCGCTGAGCTCGGCCGTGCTGACGGCGCTGTCAGGAGACGGCCCCCTGGACGCGGTCGCGCTCGTCGAGCGGGTCACCGCGCTGTCGGACGAGACCGACGTGCTCGTCGACGACGACTTCCACCTCACGCTGTGGACGATGTACGAGCTGCACTACCGCGGCTTCGACGGCGTCGACGACGACTGGGAGTGGGACCCCGAGCTGCTGCGTCTGCGCCACGCCATGGAGGAGCGGCTGCTGGCCGAGTACCGCTTCGCCACGTCCGAGTGGGTGCACGCGTCCATGGAGGCCACCGGAGACGTCCCCACCCGGCTGTTCGCGCTCACCGAGATGGTCCCGGGCGCCCCGCTGTCGTCGTACATGCAACGCGAGGCGAGCCGCGAGGAGTTCGTCGAGTACATGCAGCACAAGAGCATCTACCACCTCAAGGAGTCCGACCCCCAGTCGTTCGTCCTCGCCCGGCTCAGTGGCCGCCCCAAGGTCGCGCTGGCCGAGCTGCAGTACGACGAGTACGGCGCCGGCCGTCCCGAGCAGCTCCACCAGGCGCTCTTCGCCAAGGGGCTCGATGTCTGCGGGCTGTCCTCGGAGTACGGCGCGTACATCGACCTCGCCCCGGGGTCGACCCTGGCCGTCACCAACGTCATGAACCTGTTCGTGCTGCGGCGCTCGCTGGCCGCTGCGGCGATGGGCCACCTCGGCGCGTTCGAGGCCACCAGCTCCGAGCCGTGCCGCAAGGTGGCCGGCGGTTGCCGGCGCCTCGGCCTGCCCGACCTGGTGGCCTCCTACTTCGACGAGCACATCGAGGCCGACGCGGTCCACGAGCAGCTCGCGTTCCGCGACATCTGCGGCGGCATGGTGGCCGAGCGGCCCGAGCTCCTCGGGGACGTCTTCTTCGGCGCTGCGGCGTACCTCTTCAGCGAGGCGCTGGCCGGCGGAGCCATGCTGGACGCGTGGCGCGAAGGTCGCAGCAGCCTGCGCAGCGGGACCGGGGACCCGGGCACCGCATCGTTCGAGACCGCGGTGGCGTCGTGACCGCCGGTGGTCGACGGTCGGTCGTCGTGACGCCCTGCGGCGACGGCGGCCCGATCCTGGTCAGGGGCGCGGACGTCATCGAGGACGCCGACGGGACCGCCCACGTCGTGACGCGCCCCGTCGTCGCGCTCTGCACCTGTGAGAAGTCGCAGCGACTCCCCTGGTGCGACGGCACCCACAAGGCCGTCGAGCGGGGACGCCGACGGCGCGAGGGAGCTGCGTAAGTCCCTCGCGCCCCCGCTGCCGGTCTCAGCGCTTGCGGTGCGACAGCTCGTGGCGGGACGGCTGCGGGCGTTGACGCCCCAGCTCGCCACCGATGCGCCCGCCGTACGGGCGGCCGTGGTCGGCGTACTCCTCGCGGCTGTAGATCAGCGTCCAGGGGCCGATGTCGACACGGGTCCCGGTGCGGAGCAGTGCCTCTCGCAGCACGACGGCACCGTGGACCCAGACCGTGCCCGGCACCTCGGGGCGGAGCACGAGCTCGTCCTCCTGGGTGCGCAGGATCTCCGCGTGCCGCGGCTGGAGCCCCTCGAGCACGATGTCGCAGGACGGGTGGCTCCCGATGACCGTGCGGTCACCGAGCAGGAACGCGTCCTGCGTGGCGTCCGGACCGGGGTGCGGGTCGGGAGCCATCACGAGCCGCGGGTAGCCACCACGGTCCGGGTCGTGCGTCGTGGTGGGCCGGCGCGGCCGGCGCAGGAACGTCGGCACGATCGGGAGCGGTGTGGCCGGCGGCACGAGCGGCGTCCGCTCCGGTGACGCCTTCCGCAGCCGGAGCAGCCGCAGGGCGGCCCGCAGCGAGGCGACGCGGATGTGCGGGGAGCCGGTGATCCTCCGGTGGAGGAACGGGGCGCGGGACACCCCGAGCGTGACGAGCGGGCGGTCGGTCGAGATCGTCAGGCAGAGGCCCTGCTGGGCCAGCCCGGCCGCCAGCGCGCGGGCCGGCCCGGTGCCGCTCCCACCGAGGAGGGCCGGGTCGCTCAGCTCGAGGGACAGCTGCGGCCCCGATCCCCGCAGCACACCCTCCATCCGCAGGCCGTTCACCGTGACAGAGAAGTCGAGGTCGGCCTCCACCTGGGTGCTCATCGCCCGACCGCAGCCTGTCCCGCGTTGTCGATGTCGGACGTGGTGACCTGCAGGGTGCCGTTGAAGCGCCAGGTCGCGCGGGGCGCCTGCGGTCCGGTGTCGCGAGGCACCTCGATCTCCATGTCGACGAAGCGGTAGTTGATCGCGGCCTGCCGTCCGGTCAGGAACGACCACATCTCCCGACCGAGGTCGGTCCAGTCGAGGACCTCCTGGCCGTTGGTCACGTTGGCGGCTGAGTTCTGCATGACTTCTCCTCTGAATAGTTCAACAGGTTCCTAAACGGTCTGTTGAGGTTTACCATGTCAGAGTGACTTACAAACCCCCTTCCACGCAACCCCCCGCAACCAACGGGTCCGGCGTGGCTCCCGAAGCCGGCCACGGCGGGGCGACGATGACGATCGGGGAGCTCGCACGGCGCACCGGCGTCGCCGTCGGGACCCTGCGGATGTGGGAGTCGAGGCACGGCTTCCCCGAAGCAGTCCGGCTGCCCAGCGGGCACCGCCGCTACGACGAGCGCACCGTGCACCTCGTGCAGCAGGTCCAGCGCCGGCAGGAGGCAGGCTCGCGGTTGGAGGCGGCCATCGGCGCGGTGACGTCCATCCCCGAGATCCCGCCGGCGTCGGTGTACGCCGAGGTCGTCCGGTCGCAGCCGCGACTTGTCCCGCAGCGGCTGCGGAAGTCGACCCTGCTCGCCCTGACCTGGGCGCTGGAGGACGAGTGCTGTGCCCGGGCCCAGAACCCGTGGATGTTCGGCGCGTTCCAGGACGAGCGCTACTACCGCAAGGCGCAGTCGCGGTGGCGCGACCTCGCCAGGACGGCGCGCGGCGCCTGGGCGCTTGGCCAGTTCACCGAGCCCGCTCCGCCTTCGCCGGGCGAGCCGGTCGAGGTCCACCTGCCGCCCAGCTCGCCGATGACCCGTGAGTGGTCACTCGTCTGCCTGGCTCCCGACCTGCCTGCGGCGCTGGCGGCCTGGGAGCTCCCGGGGCAGGACCGGGTGCCGGACGGGGACCGGCTCTTCGAGTCGATCTGGACCCTGGACCCCGTCGCCGTACGGGACGCCGCGCGGTGCGCAGCCCGACTCGTGTCCTTCCTCGGTCACGACACCGACAGCGCCCTGGCCGCGGCCGACGACCCGCGCCCGCCGGCCGCCGTCGACCTGGAGCAGGCCACCGCGCTGTTCAACCGCGTCCTCGCCTACGTCGACCGGGTGCGCTGACGCGACCTGACGCGACCTGGACGCGACCTGGACGCGGCCCGGACGCGGCCCGGACCCGATTCTGGAGCGACCCGCAGCGGTCAGAGCTCGAGCAGCTCGGCGAAGAGCTGGACGTACTGGATCAGGTGCCGGTCGCCGAGGAACATCTCGCGCACCCGCTCCCGTGCCTTGCGGCCGAGCTCGGCCGCGAGCTCCTCGTCCTCGAGAACCCTGACGAGGAGGTCGGCGAACCCTTCCAGGTCCTCCGGGTCGTCCAGCAGGAGCCCGCTCGTCCCATCGACGATCTGGTCCTGGATGCCACCCACCTTCGAGGCGACGACGGGCTTGCCCTTCCACATCGGCTCGGTGACGGTCAGGCCGAACCCCTCGACGAGGCTCTTCTGGACCACGACGGTCGCGTGGTGCTGCAGGGCGTTGACCATGTGGGCGTTCTCGTCGACGTCGTCCATGGGCAGCGCGACCAGGTGCACACGCTCCTGGTGCTCGGCGGGAAGCTCCTCCCAGAGTGCGACGCACTCCTCGAGGACCTCTGCGCCCTCGGGATCGTCGCTCACGCCCGAGACCTCCGGGCCGACGAGGGCCAGGTGCACGTCGGCCGGGAACCGGTCGAGGTGGTCGACGAACGACTTGAGGACGCCGGTCATGTCCTTCAGCCGGTCCCACCGGCTGACCTGCATGACCAGCCGGGCGTCGCCGGGGATCACGCTGCCGGCGGCGAAGAGGTCCTCGTGGGGGCGCACCGTGCCCTCGGAGCCGTCGCGCCGCTCGAAGGTGAGCCGGCCGTCGCCCTCGGCGAGGTCGACGAGACCGGCGCACCGGAGGGTGGCCTCGCCGTCGGCCTTGCGCAGGTCGGCGTTCTTCGTGCTGAACGGGTCGAGCGACGGTGGGATCAGTCGCAGGGTCTCCTCGTCGACCCACTCGGGGACGTACGCCGCGCGCGAGAAGATCACTCCGTCGCAGTGCTGCAGGTAGGGCTTGAGGAACTCCCACCCGAGGTCCGTCTGCTCGTCGGTGGTGTCCTTGCCGATGTGGCACCGCCAGATGACCTTCGCGCCCGAGCCCTGCAGCCCCTCGACGAGCCCGGCCGTCTGCGGGTCGTGGAGGAGGACGATGTCGCCTTCCTTGACGTGCTCGTTCAGCGATTCGCTGTTGCTGGCCAGCACTGACTCGTACACCTCGCGCTCGGCGTCGCCCATGGCACCACCGTCACCGGCGGAGCCGTGCAGGAGGTTGTGCAGCCGCTTGGTCAGCCGGAAGAACTCAGGGTTCCCGTCGAGGACCAGCCACCGGGCATCGACGTCGGCACCTCTGCTGTACGCCAGCAGGGTGGTCAGCATCTCCGCGACGCCGCCTCCTGACGCGGTCGCGTTGACGTTCCAGATCGAGCGGCCGTCGAGGAGCCGGCGAGCCAGCTCAGCGCGGCTCATCAGCAGCTCGGCCCGCTTGGGATCGAGGAGCCCGGCAAGCCGCTCCAGGGACATGGGGTCGATCTGGACTTCCTTCATGGCGTGACTCTTGCACGTCCAGCGACAGCGCAACCACCCCGTGGACGTCGGCAGTCCGGAAGACGGACGGCTCAGCGGAAGGCGGCGTGCCCGGTCACCTGCTGGCCGATCACCAGCTGGTGCACCTCCGAGGTGCCTTCGTAGGTGAGCACCGACTCCAGGTTGTTGGCGTGCCGCATGACCGGGTACTCCAACGTGATCCCCGCTGCCCCGAGCAGCGTCCGGCACTCGCGGGCGATGGCGATCGCCTCGCGGACGTTGTTGAGCTTGCCCAGGGACACCTGTTCAGGTCGCAGCTCGCCGGCGTCCTTGAGCGTGCCCAGGTGCAGGGCGAGCAGCATGCCTTTGCCCAGCTCGACCGTCATGTCGGCCAGCTTGGCCTGCGTCAGCTGGTAGGCAGCCAGCGACTTGTCGAAGATCTCCCGCTCGCGTACGTAGGCCAGCGCCGTGTCCAGGCAGTCCCGCGCAGCACCCAGGGCTCCGAAGACGATGCCGAACCGGGCCTCGTTCAGGCACGAGAGCGGACCCGACAACCCGGCGGCGTCCGGGAGCATCGCCGAGGCCGGGAGGCGGACACCGTCGAGCACGAGCTCGGAGGTCACTGAGGCGCGCAGCGACATCTTCCTGGTGATCTCAGGTGCACTGAACCCCTTGGCATCGGTGGGGACGACGAACCCCCTGATCCCCTCAGGCGTCTGCGCCCACACGACGGCCACGTCAGCGACGCCGCCGTTGGTGATCCACATCTTCGTCCCGTCGAGGACCCAGTCGCCCCCCTCCCGGCGGGCCCGCGTGCGCATCCCTCCTGGGTTCGACCCGAAGTCGGGCTCGGTCAGGCCGAAGCAGCCGATCGCCGTACCCTGCGCCAAGCGGGGCAGCCACTCCTGCTTCTGCTCCTCGGACCCGTGACGGTGGATCGCGAACATCGCCAGCGACCCCTGGACGCTCACCAGCGACCGCACTCCGGTGTCGCCGGCCTCGAGCTCCATGCACGCCAGGCCGTACGCCGTCGCCGAGGTGCCGGCGCAGCCGTAGCCGTCGAGGTGCATCCCCATCACCCCGAGGTCCCCGAGCTCCCTGGCGAGCTCGCGCACCGGCATGGCACCGGTCTCGTACCAGTCCGCGACGTGCGGCCGGACCCTGTTGTCGACGAACGACCGGACCGCGTCGCGCATCGCACGGTCCTCCTCGCCGATCAGCCGGTCGGTGGCGAACAACCCGAGCGGGGTCTGGGGACTCATGGGGAAGGTGTACCAGTCACGTGCGGCCGGCGTGCCACCGGCACAATGAGGCGATGACATCGGAGCCGCCCGCCAGGGCCGACGTGCTCAGGTACGCCGCGTTCACCGACCACGGCCGCGGTGGCAACCCGGCCGGCGTCGTGCTCGACGCGTCGTCCCTCGCGCCTTCCGAGATGCTGGACATCGCGGCGCAGGTGGGGTTCTCCGAGACCGCCTTCCTGCTGCCGGAGGTGCCCGGTCGATCAGAGGTGCGCTACTTCAGCCCTCAGGACGAGGTCGCCTTCTGCGGGCACGCGACGATCGCGACCGCGGTCGCCCTGGCCGACCGCGACGGGCCCGGCGAGCTGCACCTGACCACCGCGGCGGGACCGGTCACGGTCTCGACCGCAGTGACCGAGGACGGCACCACCGCCACCCTCACCTCGCCGCCGGCGTCGTCGGTCGCGGCGGACGAGTCGACGATCGACCTGGTGCTGCGCGCGCTGGGATGGTCCCGGAACGACCTCGACCCGACGTACCCGGTGCACGTCGCGAACGCCGGCAACGACCATCCGGTGGTCGGCGTCGCCAGCCTGGAGCGCCTGGCCGCGTTCGACTACGACTACGACGCGATGGCGGCGCTGATGGCGGAACGGGGTTGGACGACCGTCCACGCCTTCTGGGCGGAGTCGCCGGTGCTGTTCCACGCTCGCAACGCCTTCCCACCAGGTGGGGTCGTCGAGGACCCCGCGACGGGTGCCGCGGCTGCGGCCTTCGGTGGCTACCTCCGCGCCCTGCTCGGCGACGACGCCCCCGGTCGAGTCACGATCCTCCAGGGCCACCACATGGGATCGCCCAGCCGGCTCCTGGTGGAGCTGGACCGGGACGTCTCGACGGTCGCCGTGACCGGCGCCGGCACCCGGATGCCCTCCTCCGGTCGTTCGGGCACGGATGGCTGACACCCTGGCGGACCGCTGCCCGCCCGCAGCGGAAGCCGACGCGGACCGGTTGTACGACGTCTTCGTGGACTGGGTCCAGGAGGCGGGGCTCGACCTGTACCCGCACCAGGACGAGGCACTGATCGAGCTGCTGAGCGGCAGCAACGTCATCCTCGCTACACCCACCGGTTCGGGGAAGTCGTTGGTGGCAACTGCTGCACTGTTCGCGAATCTTGCGTGGGGCGGTCAGGCTGCCAGCGCGAGGAAAGGGTTCTATACCGCTCCGATCAAGGCGCTGGTCAGCGAGAAGTTCTTCGCTCTGTGCGATGTGTTCGGCGCCGCCAACGTCGGCATGCTCACCGGCGACGCGTCGGTCAACCCCGGCGCTCCGATCATCGCCTGCACGGCGGAGGTGCTTGCGAACATCGCGCTCCGCGAGGGCGAGACCGCGGACGTCGGACTCGTCGTCATGGACGAGTTCCACTTCTACTCCGAGCCCGATCGCGGCTGGGCCTGGCAGGTGCCGCTGCTGGAGCTGCCGCAGGCGCAGTTCGTGCTGATGTCGGCGACGCTCGGCCCCGTCGACCGCTTCGTCGAGGACCTCACCCGGCGCACCGCTCGGGCCACCAGCGTCGTCGACGAGGCCGAGCGGCCGGTGCCCCTCAGCTTCACGTGGGCGGTCACCCCGCTGACCGAGACGGTCGAGGAGCTGGTGACCAGCAACCAGGTGCCGGCGTACGTCGTGCACTTCACGCAGGCCGCGGCCGTCGAGCAGGCCAACTCGCTCCGCTCGATGAAGAAGCTCGTGAGCCGTGACGAGAAGGACCGGATCGCGGCCGAGATCGGCGACTTCCGGTTCGGCGCCGGATTCGGCCGGACGCTCTCCACCCTTGTCCGCAACGGGATCGGCGTCCACCACGCCGGGATGCTCCCCCGCTACCGAAGGCTCGTGGAGCAGCTGGCCCAGCAGGGGTTGCTGAAGGTCATCTGCGGCACCGACACCCTCGGCGTCGGCATCAACGTGCCGATCCGCACCGTGCTGTTCACCGGCCTGGCGAAGTACGACGGCACCCGCTCGCGGATCCTGCGCACCCGGGAGTTCCAGCAGATCGCCGGCCGCGCGGGCCGCGCCGGCTTCGACACGATCGGGTACGTCGTGGTCCAGGCCCCCGAGCACGTCATCGAGAACGAACGGCTGGTGCGCAAGGCCGGGGACGACCCGAAG
>CADCUK010000163.1 GCA_902805865.1 uncultured Nocardioidaceae bacterium
AGGTCCTGGAGTATCCGGAGCTCGGCATGGAGGCGGTCTGGAAGATCGAGGTGGAGGACTTCCCCGCGTTCATCGTCGTCGACGACAAGGGCAACGACTTCTTCGCGGATCCGGCCGGCCAGACCACCGTGCCGCTGACGGGGCTCCGCATCCGGTCGGCCGAGAGGGTCTGAGCGCATGCGCATCAAGCGGGAAGAGCCAGGACCGGGCCAGCTCTCGGTCTGGGACTTCCCGCGCCCGCCGGCGCTCGTGCAGTGGCACGAGCACGTGGTGGTGACGTTCGCCGGAGTGGTCGTCGCCGAGACCAACGAGGCGTGGTGCGTGCTCGAGACCTCGCACCCGCCGACGTACTACCTGCCGCCCGACGCCTTCCCTCCCGGCGGCACCCGGTCCGCCGACGGCACCACCTTCTGCGAGTGGAAGGGCGTCGCGAGCTACCTCGACGTCGTCGCCGGTGAGTGGGTCGCCCCGCGCGCAGCCTGGACCTACCCGACGCCGACAGAGTCGTTCGCCGTGCTCCGCGACCACGTCGCGATCTACCCCGCCGCCATGGACAGCTGCACGGTCGATGGGCACCCGGTGCTCCCGCAACCGGGCGGCTTCTACGGAGGCTGGGTGACGCCGCGGGTAGTGGGCCCCTTCAAGGGCACGCCCGGCACGCAGGGCTGGTGACGCGGCGTGGAGTACGTCGAGGTGGCTTCCGCACGCTCTGAGCGCGGCGAGATCGTGCTCCGCCGCCGGATCGACCCGGACTCGCCCGGAGGATCACCGGATGACCTGGAGCTCCGGGTGAACGGTGTCTTCGTCATGGACACCCTCGAGACCACGTCGGAGACCGCACTCGCCGAGGCCGCGCTGCAGCACGTCGAGGCTCCGGCGACCGTGCTCGTCGGCGGTCTCGGGCTCGGCTTCACCGCCCGTGCGGTGCTCTGCGACCACCGGGTCGAGAAGGTCGTGGTGGCCGAGATCGAGGACGCCCTCGTCGGGTGGTTCCGCGACGGAACGGTCCCGCACGGCCCGGCGTTCCTCGCCGACGAGCGGGTGGTCGTGGCGACCGCCGACGTCCGACAGGTCGTCGAGGAGTCACCCCCGGAACGCTTCGACCTCGTGCTCCTCGACGTGGACAACGGACCCGACTTCTTGGTCTACGACGGAAATAGGGCGATTTATGAATGCTCCTTCCTCGAGCGGGTAGGGATCACATTGCGGGCCGGCGGTGCGCTCGCCATCTGGTCGTCCACCGAGTCCCCTCGACTGGTCGACACGATGACCACGGTCTTCGGGGACTGCGCCTCCACGGGTCACCCAGTGACCCTGCAGGGCCGCGAGGACGTCTTCTGGCTGCACGTTTCGAGAAGAACATCTGTTGAGGAGAACGAATGAGGCTCACCCCCCTGTTCGCGGCCACGACGTTCACCGCCGTCCTGTCGACGGCGGCGTTGACCGGTCCGGCGTCGGGTTCGCCGGGTGGCGTGGCGCGGTCCCTGGAGCCGTCGGCCAGGACCGCGGCGTCGTCGTACGACCTCTACCTCGACTTCAACGGCTCGAACGCAGGGACCCCTGACATGTCGAGCTCCGGTTCCGCGCCGGTGAGCACGTCCGTCGCCTCCTCGGACGGCGGGCGGGTCGTGGCCGTGTCGAAGGGAGCCGGTCAGGCGGCAAGGATGGAACCGTTCGACCCCGAGACCCCCGCCGAGCTCGCCGTCGTCGTCGCACGACCGGAAGGCAACGGCGATCCCTTCGCCCCCCGGACCGGGGACTTCGCGTTCGGCGCGTCCTTCAACCTCGACCCGAGGTCCCAGGGCTCCTCCGTCGACAACGGCAACAACCTCTTCCAGCGCGGCCTGTACAGCGACGACGCGCAGTACAAGCTCCAGATCGACGACGGCCGGGTGTCGTGCCGGGTCGCCGGCAGCTCAGGGGCCGTGCAGGTGAAGGCGTCCAGGGCGGTGAGGAGCGGAGCGTGGCACCGGGTCCGGTGCTTGCGGGACTCGAACGTCGTGAAGCTCGTCGTCGTCGAGCTCACGGCCGACGGCCCGGTGAGCCGGAGCTGGACCCAGTCCGGACCGATCGGAGACCTCGCGTTCTCCGCAAGGCCGCCGCTGTCGGTCGGCGGCAAGGTCGACCGCACCGGAGCGGTGGTCAAGTCGAGCTCCGACCAGTTCAACGGTCGCGTCGACAACGTGTTCTTCCGCCGCATCTCTGGGTAGCGTCCCGGCATGAGCACCTTCCGCGTCGAGCGCGACAGCATGGGCGAGGTCCAGGTCCCCGAAGACGCGTTGTGGAGGGCGCAGACCCAGCGAGCCGTCGAGAACTTCCCGATCAGCGGCAGCCGGCTGGAGCCCGACCACGTGCAGGCACTCGCACTCGTGAAGGCCGCCGCGGCCCGCGTGAACGGACGGCTCGGTGTCGTCGACAGCGACGTGGCCAAGGCCGTCGAAGTGGCCGCGCTCGAGGTCGCCGAGGGGGCGCATGCCGACGCGTTCCCCGTCGACGTCTTCCAGACCGGCTCCGGCACCAGCTCCAACATGAACATGAACGAGGTGCTGGCCTCGCTCGCGGGCCAGGCCGGGGTGACGGCCCACCCGAACGACCACGTCAACGCCAGCCAGTCGAGCAACGACGTCTTCCCCACGTCGATCCACGTGGCCGCCGTACGCTCGGTGCAGCAGCACCTCCTGCCGGCGCTCGATCACCTCGCCTCGTCGTTGGAGCGCAAGGCCACCGAGTTCGCGGACACCGTGAAGTCGGGACGGACGCACCTCATGGACGCGACGCCGGTGATGCTCGGGCAGGAGTTCGGCGGCTACGCCGCGATCGTCCGGCTCGGGATCGACCGCATCACCTCCTCGATCCCCCGGGTGGCGGCCCTCCCCCTGGGCGGCACCGCAGTCGGGACCGGCATCAACACACCGATCGGCTTCTCGGCGGCCGTGATCGAGGAGCTGGCCTCGCTCACCGGGCTGCCGCTCACGGAGGCGCGCGACCACTTCGAGGCGCAGGGTGGCCGCGATGCACTCGTGGAGCTCTCCGGGCAGCTGCGCACGGTCGCGGTCGGGCTGACGAAGATCTGCAACGACCTGCGCTGGATGTCATCCGGACCGCTCACCGGCCTCGCCGAGATCAACCTGCCGGACCTCCAGCCTGGGTCGAGCATCATGCCCGGCAAGGTGAACCCGGTGCTCCCCGAGGCCACGCTCATGGTGTGCGCACAGGTGATCGGCAACGACGCCACGGTCACGGTCGCCGGGGCCTCGGGCAACTTCGAGCTCAACGTGATGATGCCGGTGATGGCCCGAAACCTGTTGGAGTCGGTGCGGCTGCTCGGCACCTCGTCACGCGTCCTGGCGGACCGGTGCGTCGACGGCATCACCGCGAACGCCGAGCGGATGCAGCGCTACGCCGAGTCCTCGCCGTCGGTCGTCACCCCGCTCAACAAGCACATCGGCTACGAGAACGCCGCTGCGATCGCCAAGAAGGCGGTCAAGGAGGAGAAGACGATCCGTGAGGTCGTCATCGAGGAGGGGTACGTCGAGCGCGGTGACCTCACCGAGGAGCAGCTCGACGAGGCTCTCGACGTACGCCGGATGACTCATCCGTGACCCCGTGAGCGCAGCCATCGTCGCGATGGGCGGCGGCGGGTTCTCGGACGACGACGACAACGGTCTCCTGGACGACCACCTGCTGTCGCTCGTGTCCTCGCGCTCCCCCAAGGTGTGCTTCGTGCCGACGGCCAGCGGCGACGCGGACAGCTACGTCGCACGCTTCCTCGCCGCCTTCCCGAGCTCGCGAGCCGACACCTCGGTGCTGCGCCTCTTCGTGCGCGAGCCGGTGGACCTCAGGACCCACGTGCTGGCCCAGGACATCGTGTACGTCGGTGGGGGCAACACCGCGAACCTCCTGGCAGTCTGGCGGGTGCACGGCCTGGACGAGGTGCTGGCCGAGGCTGTGCAGGCCGGAGTGATCCTGGCCGGGCTGAGTGCCGGGATGAACTGCTGGTTCGAAGGGTCGGTCACGGACTCCTTCGGGCCCACACTGCAGGCGTTGCCCGACGGTCTCGGCCTGCTCCCGGGCAGCGCGTGCCCCCACTACGACGGCGAGGCCGAACGACGGCCGACCTACCTCGACCTCATCGGCTCCGGCCGGCTGCCCGGCGGGTACGCCGCGGACGACGGCTGTGCGCTGGTCTTCCGCGACGGCGTGCTCGATGAGGCAGTCGCCTCGCGGTCGTCGGCGGGTGCCTTCCGCGTCACGCAGGAAGGCGACCGAGCGGTCGAACACCGGCTGCCGGTACGGCTCCTGGGCTGACGCTGAGGCCGGCGGGTGCGTGCCTCGCTTGGCGTGGGTCAGGCGGCCGCGTGCCGTACGACCGCCTCCCGGAGGCGGGCCTCCATCAGGGTCATGCCCGCCGGCGGGTGGCGTTCGGCCGTCTCGAGGACGGCAGGGCGTGCTGCACCGTCGTACCTGCCGAGGTGACGGGTCCCGCGGTGATCGACTTGGTACCAATGCCCGGTCGGAGCACGCCACAGGTACAGACCGATGGCCGCCTGGTGGACCGTGAAGCCGTCGAACGTCTTGGCCAGATGGTGTCGCCGTCCCAAGGGGCCGAGGTTCGTCAGCGCCGTCTGGCCTGGTGGCCCCCCATCGTCCATCGCGACGTAGGGGATCGGATGGTCGAAGTCCGACTGTCGCGCCGACAGTGTCCCGTAGGGGAACACCTCGTACGGGTTGATCAGCTGTCCCGCTTCCCGGAGGTGCGCCGGGACCTCGTAGGCGTCGACAGGGGTCGCACTGCTCGGGTCGATCACCGGCTTCACGGTGACGCGGTCGTGGCGCAGCCACCGACGAAGCTGGTCAATGCTGATCGGGCCCCGGGCGAACGGGTCGTCCACCCTGGCCACCCCGCACCTGGTGAGACCCTCCACCGCTTCCGCTGCGAGGTGCACGTAGAGCACCGACCGTGGGCGCAACCGGTCGAGCGCCTTCCCGCCGAGCTGCTGCAGCACGCGACCGAACTCCAGGGCCAGCTCGACTGCGGACGGCGCTCCTTCCGGCTCGACCGGTTCCGGCTCGGCCGGCTCCGGCTCGACCGGTTCCGCCGCACCCGCGAGATGGGTCGCGTGCGACGCTGCACCGTCCTGGGCGCGGGCCAGGAACACGCACGTGAGCGCTGGGTTAGCCAGCATCGCCAGTGCCTTGGCGCGGCGGAAGTCGGCGGGGCTCGTGTCCCCGTGGATCTCCAGCTGCTGGGCGATGTAGGCGATCATCCCCTCGAGCCGGGCGATGTCACCGGCATGCCCTCTGGCGATCATCGTGCGCAACCCCGCGGCATTGGAGCGGCGGCGAGTGGAGACGAAGCGCCGGTTCTCGTCCTCGGCGAGGCGGCCTTTGTGGGCCTCCGGGTCGGCTGCGATCACCTTGCCCTCGACCACGTCCTTCGCGCGACCC
The DNA here is from genome assembly GCA_902805865.1 of uncultured Nocardioidaceae bacterium. GTDB lineage: Bacteria > Actinomycetota > Actinomycetes > Propionibacteriales > Nocardioidaceae > Marmoricola_A. The sequence goes on from CADCUK010000163.1 coordinate 5,449, forward strand.
CACGGCAGCCCGGTCACTGCCTCGATCACTTGAGCGTCGACCGCACGCGCCTGGTCCCGGCTGAGCCTGCGGGTGAGAGTCGCGACCTGGCGGGCCTTCCACCCGTCGACCTCCAACGCCTGGACGGCGCGCCAGTGGCGGGGCAGGCGGTGGCGCAGCTCGAGGACGTCCCGCAGCAGTGCCTGTGCCGAGCCGGTGCTGGTCTGCAGCAGCATCCCGAGCTCAACGACGCCGGCTCGCGCCACGACTGGCGTCCCGTCAGCGAACGCCACGATGAACGAGCTGACAGCGGCCTGGTGGCTCCGACCGGTGGCGGCCTGCAACCGGGAAGTCGATGGGTCGTCCGGCGCAGGGACGTGACAGTCGGCCCAAGCCGCTACAGCCGCGAACCTGCGAGCGACTGCCCGGCGCTCATCTGCGATCGAGGCGACCAGCACGTCGGCGCACGACACCGCGTCCTCTGCAACCACCTCAACGCTCTCGAACATGTGTTCTATTCTAGGCGCCGTCGGCCGTACCGGCAATGGCGAAACTCCCCTTGGGGAGAAGTGCTCAGTACCAGTTGTTCGCCTGCGAGTGCGACCAGGCGCTGCACGGGCTGCCGTAGACCTCGGCGATGTAGCCGAGCCCCCAGCGGATCTGGGTGGCCGGGTTCGTCGCCCAGTCGGCGCCGGCGGAGGCCATCTTCTCGCCCGGGAGCGCCTGCGGGATGCCGTAGGCCGACGACGTCGGGTTGTCAGCGCTGGGGTTCCAGCCGCTCTCCTTGGTCCACAGGGAGTCCAGGCAGGAGAACTGGTCGGAGGAGAAGCCGAACTCGGGCAGCAGTGTCTGGGCGATCTGACGGGGGTCACCGCCACCGAGGTCCTCGGTGCGGGTCACCTGGCCGCCGGACTCGGACTCCTGGCTCAGGGCCTGCAACTTCGTCGAGTCGACCTCGGTACGGCGGTCGGAGCGCGACGTCGTGACCCGTCGCTCGGTCCGGAGGTCGTCCAGCACCTCGGAGTCGCCGGTGCCGGGGGTCGCGTCGCTGTTGACCTCGGCGAGCAGGGCAGCCGTGGCTGCCTCCTCGGGGTCCTCGGTCGCGATGCCTCCCAGGGCAACAGTGCCGAGGGTCAGCATCGCGATGCCGGGCAGCACGGCGTTGCGACGGACCCGGCGCCCCAGCTCGAGGGACGGACGGGCGGCTGCGTGCTTGCCGGAGACGTCAGGGCGGACACTCCGCGGGAGGGACCGTCGTTCGCTCGCAGAGGCTCGGTGCTTGGGCGCGCTGGTTCGGGTGCTGGGTCGGGACACTGGGTGGACTCACAGACGCTCGACTACAGGGCATGACGACGTTGGTTCCGGGTCGCCAGCCCCTCACCATGCCGAAGTCGGGTCCGATGACCAAATCGCCGGGGTATGACCCTCGACACTTCCTGGCTGGAATAGGCCCAAACCGGCCTGACCTGCGGTTTCGAGGTTGTGCAGACCTTGATCACGGCGAGTCCGGCGAAGATCGTCTAGACCCCCGCCGGACCGCCGAGGCTTCCCGTCAGATGGTCACGCTCTCCAGGAGGTCCGTCACGAGCGCCGCGATCGGGGAGCGTTCCGACCGGTTCAGCGTCACGTGGGCGAAGAGCGGGTGGCCCTTGAGCCGCTCGACCACGGCCACCACGCCGTCGTGCCGTCCGACCCGCAGGTTGTCCCGCTGGGCCACGTCGTGGGTGAGCACGACCTTGGAGTTCGCACCGATGCGCGAGAGCACGGTGAGCAGCACGTTGCGCTCCAGCGACTGTGCCTCGTCGACGATCACAAAGGCGTCGTGCAGGGAGCGGCCCCGGATGTGCGTCAGCGGCAGCACCTCGAGCATCCCCCGGTCGAGGATCTCGTCGATGACGTCGGGCGAGGTGAGCGCCCCGAGGGTGTCGAACACCGCCTGTGCCCACGGCGACATCTTGTCGTTCTCCGAGCCCGGGAGGTAGCCGAGCTCCTGACCGCCCACGGCGTACAACGGCCGGAAGACGACCACCTTCTTGTGCTGGCGGCGCTCCATCACCGCCTCCAGACCGGCGCACAGCGCGAGCGCCGACTTGCCCGTGCCGGCGCGACCCCCAAGGGAGACGATCCCCACCTCGGGGTCCAGCAGCAGGTCGAGCGCCACGCGCTGCTCCGCCGACCGGCCGTGCAGCCCGAACGCGTCCCGGTCCCCACGGACCAGCTGGATGCTCTTGTCGGGACGGACCCGGCCGAGAGCGCTGCCGCGCTCGGAGAGCAGCACGAGCCCGGTGTGGCAGGGCAGCTCACGGGCCTCCCCGAGCTCCAGCCGCCCCTCGTCGTACAGGTCGTCGAGGTCGGCGCCGGTGACGTCGAGCTCCTCCATGCCCGTCCAGCCGGACTGCGGAGCGAGCTCGGCGCGGTACTCCTCGGCGTCCAGGCCGACCGCGGAGGCCTTGATCCGCAGCGGCATGTCCTTGGAGACGAGCGTGACCAGCGCGCCCTCGTTGGCGAGGTTGCGGGCCACCGCGAGGATCCGGGTGTCGTTGTCGCCGAGGCGGAAGCCGGAGGGCAGCGAGGTCGGATCGGTGTGGTTCAGCTCGACACGGACGGTGCCGCCGAGGTCACCGACAGGTACGGCGCGGTCGAGTCGACCGTGGACCACGCGCAGCTCGTCGAGCCGGCGGAGGGCAGCACGAGCGAAGTAGCCCAGCTCCGGATGGTCGCGCTTGGCCTCGAGCTCGGTGATCACCACGACCGGGAGCACCACCTCGTGCTCCTCGAACCGTCCGATCGCCGCCGGGTCGGCCAGCAGGACGCTGGTGTCGAGCACGTAGGTCTGGGTGTGAGCCACTTGTTCGCTCCTCGCAGACCGGCACGCGCACTCAGCGCCCCGGTCCCTAGTTCAGCTGTTGGGACCGGGACCGGGCCCGAAAGTCCGAGTGCGGACCTCCGGATGCTGCTGGGTCGTGATGGTTCACGAACGGGCCTCCCGTCGCCCCGGGCTTCCCCGCCCGACGCTGCTCCGACGGTAGGTCGCGAAGCTGGTGTGATCCGGCAGACACGCCCGACCGCGCGGCCCTTGAGCGCGGTGCCGGTCAGATGCCGAAGCGACGGTTGCGTACGGCGTACGCGCGAAGGGCCCTGAGGAAGTCGACCCGGCGGAAGTCGGGCCAGTAGGCCTCGCAGAAGTAGAACTCGCTGTGCGCCGACTGCCAGAGGAGGAACCCACCGAGCCGCTGCTCCCCTGAGGTGCGGATGACGAGGTCCGGGTCCGGCTGACCCTTGGTGTAGAGGTGCTCCGCGATGTGCTCGGCGTCCAGGATCGTCGCGAGCTCCTCGATCGAGGTGCCGGCCTTCGCGTGCTGCTGGAGCAGTGACCGCACCGCGTCGGCGATCTCCCGCCGACCGCCGTACCCGACGGCCACGTTGACCAGCACGCCCTCGACGTCCCGGGTGGCGGCGGCCGCCTCCTTGAGCGTGCGCGCGGTGGCGTCCGGAAGCAGGTCGAGCGCGCCCACCGGGTTGATCCGCCAGCGGCGTTCAGCAGCGAGCTCGGTGACGACGTCCTCGATGATGCCGAGCAACGGCGCGAGCTCCTCGGCGCGACGGTTGAGGTTGTCGGTGGACAGCAGCCACAGCGTGACGACCTCGATGCCGAGCTCCTCGCACCAGCCGAGGAACGGGGAGATGTTGGCGGCACCCGCGCGGTGCCCGGCAGCAGCGTCCTCGCCGGCCGCCTTCGCCCACCGACGGTTGCCGTCGAGCATGACTCCGACGTGCTGGGGAAGTCGATCGGAAGGCAGCTGCCGCACCAGTCTGGCCTCGTAGGCGGGGTAGATCACCCGCTTGACCGCCTGCCTGAACGAGCCCACGCCTCTGCCTATCACGAAAGGCACTTCACACGATGGACTATCGCCCGCCTGGGTACGGTTGCGACATGACCGGGAAGCCGAAGGCAGTGGAGGCGACCCAGCACGCCGCGGAGCACCTCGGTGAGAACCTCACCGCCGCGTTGGAGGAGCTGAAGCCGAAGCTGCGTGGCTGGCTGCACGCCGTCACCGCCCCTCTCACGCTCGCTGCGGGGATCGTCCTGGTGGCGCTCTCCCCGACGGCCGCCACCAGGGTAGGCAGCTCGATCTTCCTGGTGACCTCGCTGCTGCTCTTCACGGTCTCCGCGGTCTACCACCGCGGCAACTGGGGCCCCCGGACCTGGTCGATCCTGCAGCGCTTCGACCACGCCAACATCTTCCTGCTGATCGCCGGCAGCTACACACCGTTCGCGCTGATCATGCTCGAGGGCAGCGCTCGTACGACGTTGCTCGCGATCGCCTGGGGAGGCGCCCTCGCCGGCGTCACGCTCCGGCTCCTGTGGCAGGGCGCACCGCGCTGGTTCTACACCCCGATCTACATCGCGCTGGGGTGGGCCGCCGTCTTCTACGTCGACGACTTCCTGGCCCACGGCAGCACTGCCGTGTTCGTGCTCATCGCCACCGGCGGGCTCCTCTACACGATCGGCGGGGTGGTCTACGGGCTGCAGCGCCCGAACCCCTCGCCGTCGTGGTTCGGTTTCCACGAGGTGTTCCACACCTTCACGATCCTCGCGTTCATCACGCACTACGTCGGCGTCTCGCTGGCGACGTACTCGCTGCGCTGAGGGTTTTGGCGTTGGCGGAACCGGCGCGGTTCCGACTTCCTCGAGGCTGCACGAGGTGCTGGAACCCGGCGTCTCCCGGGTCTACCGTCGGAGTACCGGATGTCGTCCGATCGGAGGTGCGAACCAGTGTCGCCACGAAGGTCACACCACGAGCCCCAAGGGCCCTGAACCGAAGAGCACGACACCACCGAGGGAAGGCAGCGATGCCTTCCCTTCGTCATGTCTGGGGCGGTTCTCGTTGGTCCGACCTCTAGGTGGAGTTTCTGATCCACCTGGTGCACCAAAGACTCCGCCTGAGCCCCCCAGGACGACCGGTGGGACCAAGAGCAGGCACGTTTGGTGCGCGAAACAGTCGGGGAAGGGCCTTCGAAGGACTTCGCGGGACCACCCGACCGGAATAGCTGTCGGGCGATGCCTGTTGACGCATACGTATCCGACGAGAGGACCGATCGTGACAACCGTTGACCTGACCGCTGCTGACTTCGAGCAGACCGTGCTCGACAACGACATCGTGCTGGTGGACTTCTGGGCCTCCTGGTGCGGACCGTGCCGTCAGTTCGCGCCGACCTACGAGAAGGCGTCCGAGGCGAACGACGACGTCGTCTTCGGCAAGGTCGACACCGAGGCCCAGCGCGAGATCGCCTCAGCCGCGAACATCACCTCGATCCCCACGCTGATGGCCTTCCGTGACGGCATCCTCGTGTTCTCGCAGCCCGGCGCCCTGCCGGCGCCCGCCCTGGACCAGGTGATCGGCGCGGTGCGCGAGCTGGACATGGACGAGGTCCGCGAGCAGATCGCCGCCCAGGAGAAGGGCAAGCAGGCCGGCTGAGGCCGCCCACCAACAGATGGACGCGGGCGCCTGGGACAACCGGTACGCCGCAGCCGAGCAGGTCTGGTCCGTCGAGCCGAACCAGTTCGTCGCCGCTGAGCTCGCTGGGCTGACGCCCGGCCGTGCCGTCGACCTGGCCTGTGGCGAGGGCCGCAACGCCATCTGGCTCGCCGACCGCGGCTGGACGGTCACGGGCATCGACTTCTCCGAGGTCGCCGTCGACAGGGCACGAAGCAGGGCCGCTGACCGCGACATCACGTGGTTGGTCGGCGACGCCCTGACCGTCGAGCTGCCGCGCGTGGATCTCGCGGTGCTCGCGTACCTGCAGCTGCCTGAGGACGAGCGCCGGACCGCCGTGCGCCGGGCACTCGGCGCGCTGGAGCCCGGGGGCACGCTGTTCGTCGTCGCCCACGACTCGACGAACCTGACCGAGGGCACCGGCGGCCCGCAGGACCCGTCCGTGCTCTACACCGCTGAGGACGTGCTGGACGACCTGGCCGGCGAGCCGTTCACCGTCGTCCGCGCGGAACGCGTCGGCCGCGAGCTCGCCGAGGACGACGACCACGGCGGCATCCGCGAGATGACTGCCTGGGACGCCCTCGTGCGCGTGGTCCGCGACTGACGCACGGCAAAAGCAGAGCAACCTGGCGGCAACCGGGTGGCTGTCATGATCGACAGCATGCTGCTGACCCGCACCGTCCCGCAGCTGAGGTCACGCCTCGGCGCGGCCATCTTCCACAAGGTCGCGGGCGACTCGGGGCCCAAGGCGCGCGACCGCATCCACGGCACTCCGGGGCCCCGCTGGTTCCCGCCCGGCAGCCCTATCCAGCAGGTCCACGGCGACGCGTCGATGTTCGTCGGCGGGATGCGCGCGCTGATGCTGCAGTCGCTCCACCCCGCGGCGATGACGGCGGTGTCGGAGCACTCCGGCTACCGCGGCGACATGTGGGGCCGGCTGGCCCGCACGAGCACCTTCCTCGCGACCACCACGTTCGGCGAGGCCCGCGACGCCCAGGCATCCGTGGACGTCGTACGCCGCATCCACGACCGGATCACCGGGACCATGCCCGACGGCACGCCGTATGTCGCGTCCGACCCACACCTGCTCAAGTGGGTGCACATCGCGGAGATCGACAGCTTCCTGCTCGCGCACCAGACGTACGGCGCAGCGCCGCTCGACCAGGCAGGCCGCGACGAGTACGTCGCCCAGACCGCCGTCGTGGCCGAGAAGCTCGGTGTCGTCGACGCACCGAGGACCGAGGCAGAGCTGCGGCAGACCGTCGAGGCCTACCGGCCGGAGCTGCGCGGCACCGACCACGCCCGAGAGGCGATCAGCTACCTGGTCTGGCACCCCCAGCTGCCTGCCGTGGCCCGTCCGGCCTACCTGCTGCTGGCCAGCGCGGCGATCGCGCAGATGCCGAAGTGGACGCGGCGCGAGCTCGGGCTGCCGTCTCTGCCGATCGCGGAGCGGACCGTCGTCCGGGCCGTCGGCGAGGTCGCCACCCGGACGATCCGCTGGGCGATGACGCCGGCTCCGGAGGCCGCGCCGGTCCCCTGACTAGGCGGCCGGCCCCTGGTCGTCGGCGTCCCGGTCCGCCTCGCTCGAGGGCTTCTCCTCGAACCTGATCTTCTTGAGCTGCTTGCGCATGCTCAGCCACAGCAGCAGCGTGGCGGCGATCAGCCCGAAGAACACCAGCACGTACCACCAGCCGGTGTTGACGTCCTCGGCGTCGGGCACCTCGTCCGTCAGCGGCACGAGGACCGTGAGGACGAGGTCAGCAGAGGCGGTCAGGAGGCTGTTCATGCCTCCATCGTCTCAACCCGCTCACGGATGCCCGCGAAGAGGTCGTCCTCGGGGAGCGTGACGTCGACCAGCGACTGCACCAGCTCGTAGTCCTCGGTGGGCCATGCCGCCTGGTGGAGCCGCAGGGGCACCGCGAACCACGGCCCCTCGGGGTCGATCTGGGTGGCGTGGGCGATGAGCGCCTTGTCGCGGACGTGGAAGTACTCCGCGCACGGAACCCGTGTGGTCACCCGGTTGTCGTGCTCGGGGTCGGGCTTCCACTGCTCGAGCCGCTCGGCGTACGGCGATTCGAGACCGTCGGCGAGCATCGCCTCGTGGAGAGCCACGGTCCGCTCCCGGTGGAACCCGTGGTGGTAGTAGAGCTTCATCGGCTGCCAGGGCTCGCCGGCGTCGGGGTAGCGGGTCGGGTCGCCCGCCGCGGCGAACGCCTCGACGCTGACCTTGTGGCACATGATGTGGTCGGGGTGCGGGTAGCCGCCGTTCTCGTCGTACGTCGTCACCACGTGGGGCTTGAACGACCGCATCAGCCGCACCAGCGGCTCGGCCGCCTCCTCCACCGGGATCGTCGCGAAGCAGCCCTCCGGCAGCGGCGGAGGCGGGTCACCCTCGGGCCAGCCCGAGTCCACGAAGCCCAGCCAGTCCTGCGTCACCCCCAGGATGTCGCGCGCGCGCTCCATCTCCTGACGGCGGATCTCGGCGATGTTCTCCAGGACGTCCGGCCGGTCCATCTTGGGGTTGAGGATCGAGCCGCGCTCACCACCGGTGCAGGTCACGACGTGCACGTCGACACCCTCGGCGACGTACTTCGCCGTGGATGCGGCGCCCTTGCTCGATTCGTCGTCGGGGTGCGCGTGGACGTGCATGAGGCGCAGCATGGGGCACATCCTAGGATGGGCAGGGTGACGGACCTGCAGGAGCGCTACCGCACCCCGCGGGCCACCACGCGGGTCGTTGCCCTGGTGCTGATCGTCGCCCTGGTGGGCAGCGGGGTGAGCTTCCTGGCGTGGGCCGTGCTCTTCCACGGAGACCCGAAGGTCACCTCCGAGGTGGCCACCTGGGACATCCGCGACGACCACCTGGTGGTGGCGTTCCTCGCGGTGAGCCGGGAGTCGCAGTTCACGGAGGCGTCATGCCGCCTCCGCGCGATCGCCGCGGACCACACGGTGGTCGGTGAGGTCACGGTCCCGGTCACCGACGGGCCGGAGCAGCAGTCGCTCGAGGTCGAGATCCGCACCGAGCGGACGGCCACCACGGTCGAGAACCTCGGCTGCACGGCACCCGATCAACCTCGGCCCCGCTGACCGCTGCGGCTCCTCCGTTAGACTGGTCCACTTGCCCTGCGACGGGAGCCGTCGCATCGTGGCCGTACGTCCGTCAGCAACCCGTCGGCAACACCGCACCACCACCAACTCCCAGGAGCGCAGCAGCTGTGACCCAGTCTTCCGAGCACGACGTCGTCTGGTTGACCCAGGAGGCTTTCGACAAGCTCAAGGACGAGCTGGACCACCTCCGCGGGCCGATGCGCGAGGAGATCGTCGCGCGCATCAGCGCCGCCCGTGACGAGGGCGACCTCAAGGAGAACGGCGGCTACCACGCCGCCCGCGAGGAGCAGGGCAAGAGCGAGGCCCGCATCCGTCAGCTCGAGGACATGCTGCGCAAGGCCCAGGTCGGCGAGACCCCTCCCGACGACGGCGTCGTCGAGCCCGGGATGCTCGTGACCGTCCGCTTCGTCGGGGACACCGACGAGGAGCAGTTCCTCTTCGGCGCCCGCGAGATGGCCGACCTCCACCCGGAGCTGCAGGTCTACTCCCCGCAGTCGCCGATGGGCCAGGCGATCGCCGGCACCCGTCGCGGTGACGAGGTCGACTTCGTCGCACCGAACGGCAAGTCGCTCAAGGTCGAGATCGTCGACGCGGTGCCGTTCACCGGCTGAGCCGCACTACGCCGCTGCGAAGGGGTCGTGCTCGCTGAGGATGCGGTCGACCCGGGCCTGGTCGATGCGTGAGGCCAGCGCCGTCGACTCCTGCGCGTCGCGGACGACCTTGGCCAGCGTGAAGGACGACGAGACCAGGAACAGCGTCCCCACGGCCAGGAACGAGCGCATCCAGGTGTCGACCGGCAGGTAGGCGATCCCGAGGACCACCGCGATGAGGGCTGCGCCGAAGGCGATCGCCGACTGCACGGCGAAGGCCGTGGTGTGCGGAGATACTCAGATCGCGACGACGGCGTACTCAGGTCGCGGCCTCACTCGGTGACGCTGTAGCCGCAGCCACGGAGGTGGTCGAGCACCTTCTCCGCGTGCTCGACCCCGCGGGTCTCGACGTCGAGCGACACCTCGACCTCTCCCATGTGCAGGTGCGAGGAGGTCCGCTGGTGGACGACGTCAAGCACGTTCGCCTGCACGTCAGCCAGCTCGGCCAGGAGCCGAGCCAGTCCGCCGGGCCGGTCGGGGATGCGGGCCTTGAAAGCGAGGTAGCGACCCGTCGTCGCCATGCCGTGGCGCAGCACGTTGATCAGCAGGATCGGGTCGACGTTGCCGCCTGAGAGCACGACCACGGCAGGGGTCTCGAAGCGGCTGGAGTCGTCCATCATCGCGGCGACCGCCACGGCGCCGGCCGGCTCGACGACGAGCTTGGCGCGCTCGATGAGCATCAGCAGCGCCTGGGAGATCGACTCCTCGTTGACGGTCACGATGTCGTCGACGAGCTCGCGGATCGTCGCGAACGGCACGTCCCCGGGCCGGCCGACCGCGATGCCGTCCGCCATCGTCGTCATCGCCTTGAGCGCCTGCGGCATCCCGGCGGTCAGCGACGGACCGTACGACGCCGCGCCCTCGGCCTGCACCCCGACGATCCGCACCTCGGGCCGTTCCGCCTTGACAGCCGCGGCGACGCCGGCCAGCAGCCCTCCCCCGCCCGTGGGTACGACGATCGTGCGCACGTCGGGGCACTGCTCGACGATCTCCAGGCCGCAGGTCGCCTGGCCGGCCACGATGTCGGCGTGGTCGAAGGGGTGGACCAGGACGGCGCCGGTCTCGTCGGCGTACCCCATGGCTGCGACGAGGCACTCGTCGATCGTGGTGCCGGTGAAGCGGACCTCCGCGCCGTAGCCGCGGGTCGCCTTCTCCTTGGGGATCGGAGCCCCGTTGGGCATGTAGACGACCGCCTTGATCCCGAGCAGGTTCGCGGCCAGTGCGACCCCCTGCGCGTGGTTGCCGGCGCTTGCCGCCACGACGCCGTTCCGGCGCTCCTCGGGGGTGAGGGCCGACATCCGGGTGTAGGCACCGCGGATCTTGAACGAGCCGGCGCGCTGCAGGTTCTCGGCCTTGAGCATCACCGGGCCGCCCGCGATCTTCGACAGCCACCGCGACTCCTCCATGGGCGTCCGGATGGCGACCCCCTCGAGGAGGTCACGGGCGCGGAGGATCGCTTCACGGGTCGGTCCGGTCGTCATCATCCGATCCTAGGAGCCCGGCGGCAGGGTGAGGGAGGACACAGGCTTCGGATGCCGATTTGGTTGCGTGATGCACGCATCCGACGAATACTTGCTACATGCAACCAGTGCAGTCCGCGACCGCCGAGGACGCCTTCATGGCGACGATCCTCGCACTCGGCCGACGGATGCGGCAGCGGTTGCCCGGTGACGAGCTCGACTACTCGCTGCTCCCGGTCCTGCGGGTGCTCGCGGAGAGCGGCCCGGCCCGGCATACCGTGCTCGCCGAGCGGCTCCTGCTGGACGCCTCGACGGTCAGCCGCAAGATCCGGCACCTCGAGGAGCGCGGCCTCGTGCGGGTCTCTCCCGACGCCGCGGACGGCCGCGCCCGTCAGGTGGAGCTGCTGCCCAGTGGGCTGCGCGCGCTCGAGCAGCTCCTCGCCCGGCGCCGCGACGTCATCGCCGAGGTGCTCGACGGCTGGCCCGAGGCCGACCGCGCCCTGCTCCACCAGCTGCTCGACCGCTTCAACAACGACCTCTCCGGCACAGCACACGTCTCGATCCAGGAAGACCCCTCCACGTGACCCCCGACCAGCACGGCTACCTCTCCCACCGACAGATCCTCGTGGTGATGGGCGGCCTCATCACCGGCATGTTCCTGGCCGCCCTCGACCAGAGCATCGTGGCGACGGCACTCCCCCGCATCACCAGCGAGCTCGGCGGCCTCGAGCACCTGTCGTGGGTGGTGACGGCGTACCTGCTCACCTCGACGGCCTCGACCCCGCTGTGGGGCAAGATCTCCGACCTGTACGGCCGCCGGCCGATGTTCCAGATCGCGATCCTGGTGTTCCTGGCCGGCTCGCTCCTCGCCGGCTTCTCCAGCTCGATGGAGCAGCTGATCGGCTCCCGCGCCCTGCAGGGCATGGGCGGCGGAGGGCTGATGGCACTGGCGATGGCCACGATCGGTGACGTCGTGCCGCCGCGTGAGCGGCCGCGGTACCAGGGCTACATCGCTGCGACGTTCGGCACCTCCAGCGTCCTCGGCCCGGTGCTCGGCGGGTTCTTCGCCGAGGGCCCCGGCTGGGAGTGGATCTTCTTCATCAACATCCCGATCGGCCTGGTCGCCCTCGTGGTCACCACCTCGGCGCTGAAGATGCAGCACGTACGCCGCGAGCACACGATCGACTACCTCGGCGCCTCGGTCATCGTGGCCAGCGTCAGCTCCTTGCTGCTCTACACGGCCTGGGCCGGTCCCGAGCAGGGCTGGGGCTCCGGCATCGGTCTGGCGCTGCTGATCGGCGGGCTGCTGCTCGTCGCGGTCTTCGTGCTGGTGGAGCTCCGGGCCGCGGAGCCGATCATCCCGATGCGGATGTTCCGCAACTCGATCTTCAGCGTCGCGAACTCCTTCGGCTTCCTCATCGGCGCGGCGATGTTCGGCGTCATGGTCTTCATCCCGGTCTACCTGCAGATCGTCAAGGGCATGTCGCCGACCGAGTCCGGGCTCGGCATGGTGCCGATGCTGGTCGGGCTGTTCACCACCTCGATCGGAGGCGGCCGCGTGATGGCCCGCACCGGCCGCTACAAGTGGTACCCCACCATCGGGGCCACGCTCGTCATCGTCGCGATCCTCCTGCTGTCGTCGCTCGAGACCGACACGCCGTACTGGTTCGCGGGGCTCTCGATGTTCGTCATGGGCGCCGGCCTCGGCTTCACCATGCAGGTGCTGGTGATCGCGGTGCAGAACTCGGTGTCCCGGACCGAGATCGGCGTGGCCACGAGCTCGGTGCAGTTCTTCCGCCAGATGGGCGGGTCCTTCGGTGCGGCGCTGTTCGGGGCGGTCCTCTCGAGCCGTCTCGGCGTGCACCTCGCCGAGGCCGCCGCGGGTGCCCCGCGCGGTGCGCTGCCGGAGGAAGGGCTCGGGGACGTGGCCAACGACGTCGAGGCGATCCAGGCGCTGCCGGAGCCGGCCCGCTCCCTGGTCACCGGAGCATTCAGCGACGCGATGAGTGAGATGTTCCTGGTCGCGCTGCCGATCGTGGCGGTCGCGCTCGTCATCGGGCTGTTCCTCAAGGAGCTCCCGCTGGCCAGCCGCGAGGACGCGCAGCCCGTCAGGGACGAGGTTCCGGCGCCGGATCTGGCCTGACGCCCTCGCCGGTCTCCTCCTTCACGTCCTCCTCCATCTCCTTCGGAGCATCAGGTGCCGAGGAGAGGTACACCGCCACCGCGTTGAGGGATGCGACGAAGGGTACGGCGACCAGGGCACCGGCGATGCCGGCGAAGTAGGCCCCGGCGGCGATCGACAGGATGACCGCCAGCGGGTGCACCGACACCATCCGGCCCAGCAGGAACGGCTGCAGCACGTGCGCCTCGAGCTGCTGCACGGCGATGACGCCGCCCAGCATGAACAGCGCGACGATGGCGCCCTCGTCGACCAGCGCCACGAGGATCGCGACCGATCCGGAGATCGTCGCGCCCACCAGCGGGATGAAGCCGCCGAGGAACACCAGCACGCCGATCGCGAAGACGAACGGCACGTCGAGGATCGCGGCGACGACCATGATGCCGACGGCGTCGACGAGCGCGACGATCACCGTGGCACGGACGAACTGGGTGAGGCTGGTCCAGGCGATCCGGCCCGAGGCGTCGGCGCGCTCCCGCGCAGCCCTGGGGAAGATCCGCACCAGCCACGACCAGATGCGGCGGCCGTCGGAGAGGAAGAAGAACGTCGCGAACAGCACGATGAAGAACGCCGCCACGATGTGGCCGATGGCCGTGCCGACGTCCTGCAAGCGGTCCACGAGCTCGTTGTTGCTGGTCGTGATCAGGTCCTGCATCTGGCGGATGCCGTCGTTGATCTGGGCGTCGCTGGCGTTGAGCGGCCCGTCCTCCAGCCAGGCGCGGATCTCGTCGAGCCCGCCCACGACCTGGTCCGCCAGGTCGGTCGCGCCGTCGATCACCTGCTGGGTCGCGAACGTCAGCATGAGCGTGATGAAGCCGATCACGCCGATGACGACCAGCCCGGCCGAGACCCCACGGTCGATGCGGCGGGCCAGGAAGTCCACCAGGGGGACGAGCAGTGCCGCGAGGAAGAGTGCGATCACGAGCGGCAGGACGACCGCGGAGAAGAAGCCGACCGCCCTGGCGACGAGGTAGCCCGCGGCGACGATCACGACGAAGCGCCACGACCAGGCTGCTGCCAGGTCGACGCCGTACGGCACCTGGGCGCGCGCGAAGTTCGACGGACCCGGATCGATGCTGGGGACGAGTGCCCGGGACTCCTCACGACGCTCGGCGCGCACCTGCGCGGCGTGCCGGGCGAACGCCGCGGAGAACCTGCGCTCGAACTGGTCCTCGGTCAGCTTCTTGCGGCGGCCGAACAGGCCGCGGCGACCGTCCGTCGCGTCGTTGTCGTCGACGACCGCCACCTGCTCCTCGCGCTCCACCCACGACAGCGTATGCGCCGCCGGTTGGACGGCACATCACTCACCCCAGGACGTGGAGGAGCCGGCGCGCCGCGACCGGGTGGCGCTCGGCCAGCAGACCGGCCGCCGCCAGCACGTAGTCGGCGTCCACGACGACGCGCGGGTGCTCGGGCACCTGCCAGCCGCCAGCGGTCGAGACGTGCTGCAGCAGGCGTGCGGGCGCGTCTGTGGTGTGGCGCAGCGCCCCGCCCGACCCGACGAGCAACGTCACCTCCCGGAGGTCCGTCCCGGCGTGCTCGCTGCGGGCCCGGCCGGCGTGCCGGCGCAGTGCCACGCCCGCAGCGCAGGAGACCAGCCGACCGTCCAGCTCCGCTTCAGCCGGGTCCTGGGGCAGGAAGGCGGGGTCGGCCTGCCTCCGCTCCGCGCCCGCCCGGGCACCGGGCAGCTCGCCCTCGGACAGGAAGCCGGCGTCGTGCGCGGCGTCGACGGTCGATCCGGCACTCCACCGCACGCCGAGGTCACCCTCGACGGTCCGGGTCACCGGGGAGGCCGCGACCACCTGGGGGCTGAGCCCCTGCTCGTCGGTCTCGTCGCTGACCGGCTCGATCACCGAGTAGACGTCGGTCGTCGCCCCGCCGACGTCCACCACGACGGTGTCCCCGGCACCTGCCAGCCCGGCGTCCGGCACGCCCCGGGCGAGGAGCTCGACCGCTGCCAGGACCACGTCCGGCGTCGCGCCGCGGACCATCGTGACGAACTCCGGGTGCGCGGAGAGGTGCTTGCCGCCGATCACGTGGCTGAGGAACATCTCCCGGATCGCCCTGCGCGCCGACGCGGGACGCAGTACCCCGATCTGCGGGACGACGTTCTCCGCCAGCACGTACGGCGTCCCGCCACCGTCGAGCAGCGCCGCCACCTCGCCGTGGGCGTCGATGTTGCCGGCGACCACGACGGGCCCCC
>CADCUK010000164.1 GCA_902805865.1 uncultured Nocardioidaceae bacterium
CCTGCTGCTCGAAGACGACGGAACCGGACTCGTCGGCGACGCGCACGGTGCCGCGGGTGGGGAGCTCGAAGGTCTTGTCGTGGCTGCCGTACTCCTCGGCGGCCTGCGCCATCAGCCCGACGTTCGGCACCGATCCCATCGTGGTCGGGTCGAAGGCGCCGTTCGCACGGCAGTCGTCGATGACGACCTGGTAGATGCCGGCGTAGCTGCTGTCGGGGATCACCGCGAGCGTGTCGTGCTCCTCGCCGTCCGGACCCCACATGTGTCCTGACGTCCGGATCATGGCCGGCATCGAGGCGTCGACGATCACGTCGCTGGGGACGTGAAGGTTCGTGATGCCCTTGTCGGAGTCGACCATCGCCAGCTTCGGGCCGTCCTCGAGCCCCTTCTTGATCGCGGCCTCGATGGCCTCACGCTCCTCGGACGGCAGCTTGTCCAGCCCGCTGAGGATCGCACCCAGCCCGTTGCTCGAGGAGAGACCAGCCTTCTTCAGCGTCTCGCCGTGCTCGGCGAACACCTCGGGCAGGAACGCCTCGACCACGTGCCCGAAGATGAGCGGGTCGGAGACCTTCATCATCGTCGCCTTGAGGTGGACCGAGAACAGGAGGTCGTCCGCCTTGGCACGCTCGATCTGCTCGGCCAGGAACTCCCGCAGCTTGGCCGCCCGCATCACGGTGGCGTCGACGACCTCGCCGGCCAGGACCTTGACGGGGTCCCGCAGCGGCGTGGCGTTGCCCGACTCGTCGACGAGCTCGATGGTGAGCTCGTCGTCGGCGGGGATCACCGCCGACAGCTCGGCGCTGCGGAAGTCGTCGGCGGTCATGTGCGCGACGTTGGTCTTCGACTCCGACGACCACTCACCCATCGAGTGCGGGTGGGAGCGGACGTAGTTCTTCACCGAGGCAGGTGCCCGGCGGTCCGAGTTGCCCTCGCGCAGGACAGGGTTGACCGCGCTGCCCTTGACCTTGTCGTAGCGCGCGCGGACGTCGCGCTCCTCGTCGGTCTGCGGGTCGCCGGGGTAGTCGGGGAGGTCGTACCCCTCCTCCTGGAGCTCCTTGATGGCGGCCTTGAGCTGCGGGACGGAAGCGCTGATGTTGGGCAGCTTGATGATGTTCGCCTCGGGCTTCTTGGCGAGCTCGCCCAGCTCGGCGAGGGAGTCGTCGCCCTCGCCCTTGGCTCGCTGCTCCTCGGTGAGCCGCTCGGGGAAGCTGGCCAGGATCCGGCCGGCGAGCGAGATGTCCCGGGTCTCGACCTCCACACCGGCCTTGGCGGCGTACGCCTGGACGATCGGGAGGAAGGAGTACGTCGCCAGCAGCGGCGCCTCGTCCGTCTTGGTGTAGATGATCCGGGAGGTCTCAACTGCGTCCGTCACTGCGGCTCCGTTCGGCACGTGGGATGTCACGGGATGTCTTGACGTCAAGACATCTTAGTCGCCGTCGGCACGGCGCTTCCATCCTGCCCCTCGCCCGGGACCGGGGAAACCCGCGCGACGGGACGGACCACGGCGGATGACTACGGGGCTGTGGAAGGCGGTTACGGAGACCCGAAACTGTCGGTGGCACCGTGTTGAGTTGCGTCATGGAGACAGCAGCCGAGGTGGACAGCCGGGTGGAGGTGCTGACCGCGGTCCGCGCCGCTCGCCAGGCGGAGCTCGTCGCCACCGCCGCCCAGCTGCGGTTCGCTGCGGACTGGGCAGCGATGCACTCGGTGGACTGTCTCGACCACGCTGCTGCGTCAGCGGTCTTCGGTGACACCGTCATCCCGGTGGCCGGCCCCGGTGCGCCGTTGGTCGGTGAGTTCTGCGTCGCGGAGCTCGCTGCCGCCCTCGGCCTGCCCACCGAGCACGGTCGCTGGCTGCTCGGCGAAGCACTCGAGCTGAAGCACCGCCTCCGCCGGCTGTGGGCTCGCGTGATGCGCCACGAGCTGCCCGCGTGGCGAGCCCGCCGGATCGCACGACGCACCATGGAGCTCACGCTCGACGCCGCCTCGTTCGTCGACGCCCAGATCGCCCACGTCGCCCACCGGGTCGGTCCTGCCGTGGTGGACCGGCTCATCGACGAGGCGATCGCACGGTTCATGCCGGAGACAGCCACCCAGGAGGCCATCCAGGCCGCCGACACCCGGTCCTTCGTGATCGACCACCGACAGGTCTCCTTCGCCGGCACCAGCCGCGTCTACGGCGAGCTCGACCTCGCCGACGCCCTCGACCTCGACGCGGCCGTGACCGCGCGGGCCAGCCACCTGAAGGAGCTCGGCTCTGCCCACGGGCACGACGCTCGTCGTGCCGCGGCGGTCGGAGAGATCGCCCGCGCCGACCTCACCCTCGACCTTCCGACCCCAGGACCGGCACCGGCACCGGCACCGGCACCGGACGAGCAGGAGCACACCCACGAGCAGCGGACGGTCCGAGGGACTCGGCAGACCGTGCTGTACCTCCACCTCTCCGCGGACGCCCTCGCGGACCGGACCGTCGTCGGGCGGGTGGAGAACACCGGCGACCTCGTCACCGCCGACCAGATCCGCGGCTGGTGCGGCAACCCGTTCGCCGACGTCGTCGTGAAGCCAGTGATCGACCTTGCCGAGCACGTCCACGTCGCCTCCTACGAGGTCTCCGACCGGCTCGCCGAGCACACTCACCTGCGGGACGCCACGTGCGTCTTCCCGTGGTGCAGCCGACCTGCCCGCCGCTGCGACCACGACCACGTCGTGGCTCATGCGGACGGCGGCAGCACCTGCTCGTGCAACATCGCGCCGTTGTGCCGACGCCACCACCGGCTCAAGACCCACTGCGTCGGCTGGAGCTACACCGTCCTCGACCCCGGCACCTATCTCTGGGCGAGTCCTCACGGCTACCGGTTCCTGCGCGACCACACCGGCACCCGCGACATCAGCTCGGACCCGCCTCCGAGACCTGATTGAGTCGACGCGGCCGATCCTGCGACATCGACCACTTCGCGGGGCAGGACCTCCGCGCGAGCAGGACGGACCGCTCCACCGACCACGGGCACCTGGCACCGAGGGCCTGTTCGAGACGCCGCATGCCGCTGCTAGCGTCGGACCGACCAGACCGCCTGCCTCCAAGGAGTCCGCCGTGACCCAGCCCGTCAAGGTGACCGTGACCGGTGCCGCCGGTCAGATCGGCTACAGCCTGCTCTTCCGCCTCGCCAGTGGCGCGCTGCTCGGACCGGACACCCCGATCCAGCTGCAGCTGCTCGAGATCGAGCCGGCGCTGAAGACCCTCGAGGGCGTGGTCATGGAGCTCGACGACTGTGCGTTCCCGACGCTGGCCGGGGTCGAGATCGGCGCCGACGCGAACAAGATCTTCGACGGCGCGAACCTCGCCCTGCTCGTGGGCGCCCGCCCCCGCACCAAGGGGATGGAGCGCGGCGACCTGCTGTCCGCCAACGGCGCGATCTTCACCGCGCAGGGCAAGGCGCTCAACGAGGTGGCCGCCGACGACATCCGCATCGGCGTGACCGGCAACCCGGCCAACACCAACGCGCTGATCGCGATGAGCAACGCCCCCGACATCCCCAAGGAGCGGTTCAGCGCGCTGACCCGGCTCGACCACAACCGGGCTATCTCGCAGCTGGCCGCGAAGACCGGCGCCCCGGTCACCGACATCAAGAAGATGACGATCTGGGGCAACCACTCCGCGACGCAGTACCCCGACATCTTCCACGCCGAGATCGCCGGCCGGAACGCCGCGGAGGTCGTCGGCGACCAGAGCTGGATCGAGGACGACTTCATCCCGACCGTCGCGAAGCGCGGCGCCGCGATCATCGAGGCTCGGGGCTCCTCGTCGGCCGCCTCCGCCGCGTCGGCCACGATCGACGCGGCCCGCGACTGGCTGACCGGCAGCGCCGAAGGTGACTGGGTGTCGATGGCGGTCGTCTCCGACGGCTCGTACGACGTCCCGGAGGGCATCGTCTACTCGTTCCCGGTCACCACGAGCAACGGCGACTGGGAGATCGTCCAGGGGCTGGAGATCGACGAGTTCTCCCGCGGCCGGATGGACGCCACTGCCGCGGAGCTGATCGAGGAGCGCGACGCCGTCACCGAGCTCGACCTGATCTGACACCGGGAGCAGCTCGCGGGGGCAACAGTCGTCTACAGCCCGTCCGGGTCCCGCTACAGCGGCGGCTGGTTCGGGATGACGTTGGCGAGCACCACGAGCCCGGTGCCGAGCACGGCGAGGATCAGCACGTCGACGAACCTCGGACGCATGCCGAGCATCCCTGCGTTGTCCTTGGGGACGACCAGTCGACCTAGCGCGCCGCACAGAAGCGCGACGCCGATGACACCGAGGCCGAGCCGGAAGCGATCGAACGCGACGAGGGCGAGCCCTCCTGCGGTCGCCGCGAGCACGGTCAGGTAGACCACGCCGCCGACCGTCCGCGGCTTGCGCGGCGCGATGCTGTGCTCGGGGTCGGGGAAGGGACGGCTGTCCCGGTAGTCCTCCCCCGGGCTCATCGGCCGGCGTTCTCGGCGGCCTCCACGATGTTGGCCAGCAACATCGCCCTGGTCATCGGCCCGACCCCGCCCGGGTTCGGCGAGACCCACCCCGCCACGTCGTGGACGTCGGGCGCGACGTCGCCGGCCAGCTTCCCGGCAGCGTCACGGGACACCCCGACGTCGAGGACAGCCGCACCTGGCTTGACCATCTCGCCGGTGACGATCCCCGGGACTCCCGCGGCTGCGACCACGATGTCCGCGGAGCGCACGTGGGCGGCGAGGTCACGGGTGCCGGTGTGGCACAGGGTCACGGTCGCGTTCTCGCTGCGTCGGGTGAGGAGCAGCCCGAGCGGCCGGCCCACGGTCACGCCCCGACCGACGACACAGACCTCGGCTCCGGCGATCTCGACACCGTGCCGGCGGAGCAGCTCGACGATGCCGTTAGGCGTGCACGGCAACGGGGCCTTCTTACCCAGCACGAGCCAGCCGAGGTTCGTGGGGTGCAGGCCGTCCGCGTCCTTGTCCGGGTCGATCAGCCCGAGGATGTGGTTCTCGTCCATGTGCTTGGGCAGCGGCAGCTGGACGATGTAGCCGGTGCACCCCGGGTCGGCGTTGAGGTTCGCGATCGCCTCCTCCACCTCCGACTGCTCGGCGGTGGCGGGCAGGTCCACCCGGATCGAGCGGATGCCGACCTCGGCACAGTCCTTGTGCTTGCCGTTGACGTACCACCGGCTGCCCGGGTCGTCGCCGACGAGCACCGTGCCCAGGCCCGGCACGATGCCCTGCTCGGCCAGCTTGGCGACGCGCTCGGCGAGCTCACGCTTCATCGCCGCGGCCGTCGCCGCGCCGTCCAGGATCTGCGCTGTCACGTCGTGTCCTCTCGATCGGCCGGTGGAGCCGGCAGCGTGGCGGCGCAGCCGACACGCTGGGCCAAGTGTGAGGCCGGCAGCGTGGCGGCGCAGCCGACACGCTCGGCCAAGTGTGTCAGTGGAAGAAGTGCCTGGTGCCGGTGAAGTACATCGTCACGCCGGCAGCGTTGGCCGCCGCGACGACCTCCTCGTCGCGCACCGATCCGCCCGGCTGCACGACCGCCCGCACGCCTGCCTGGAGGAGGATCTCGAGCCCGTCGGGGAACGGGAAGAACGCGTCGCTCGCGGCGACCGAGCCGACGGACCGGTCACCGGCCCGGCTCGTCGCGAGCCGGCAGGAGTCGACGCGGTTCACCTGGCCCATCCCGACACCGACCGACGCCCCGTCCGACGCGAGGAGGATCGCGTTGGACTTCACCGACCGGCAGGCCCGCCACGCGAACGCGAGGTCGGCCAGGGTCGCCTCGTCGGCGGGGTCGCCGGAGACGAGTCGCCAGGCGGTCGGGTCGTCGCCGCCGTCCTCGGTGCGGCCGTCGACGAGGTCCCGCGACTGGAGCAGCAGCCCCCCGCTGACCGGACGCAGCTCTGCGCCCGCCCTGTTCCCTGCATCCGGTACGACGAGCACGCGGATGTTCTTCTTCCGAGCGAGGACGTCGACCGCCCCGTCGTCGTACGCCGGCGCCACGATGACCTCGGTGAACACCTCGGCGACCTGCTCGGCCATCGCGACCGACACCGGGACGTTCGTGGCGATGACCCCGCCGAACGCCGACACCGGGTCGCACTCGTGGGCCTTGCGGTGCGCCTCAGCGACGTCCGAGCCGACGGCGATGCCGCAAGGGTTGGCGTGCTTGATGATCGCGACCGCTGGCTGGTCGAAGTCGTAGGCCGCCCGTCGCGCCGCGTCGGCGTCGACGTAGTTGTTGTAGGACATCTCCTTGCCGTGCAGCTGCTGGGCCGCGGCGAGGCCGCCGCCCGGCCAGGTGGAGTAGAGCGCCGCAGGCTGGTGCGGGTTCTCGCCGTACCTCAGCACCGCGGCCTTCTGGTAGGTCGCCCCGACCCACGCAGGGAACCCGCTGCCGTCGCTGGTGTCGACGACGACGTTGCCCATCCACGACGCGACCGCGACGTCGTAGGACGCGGTGTGCGCGAAGGCCTCCGCGGCGAGCCGGCGTCGCTCGTCGAGGGTGAAACCCCCACCTCGGGCCGCCTCCAGGACGTCGGCGTACCGGCTGGGCGAGGTCACCACCGCGACCGACGGGTGGTTCTTCGCCGCCGCTCGGACCATCGAGGGGCCGCCGATGTCGATCTGCTCGATGCACTCGTCCTGCGAGGCGCCGGACGCCACGGTCGCGGTGAACGGGTACAGGTTCACCACCACCAGGTCGAACGGCTCGACGCCGAGCTCGGCCAGCTGCTCCTGGTGCGACTCCAGACGGAGGTCGGCCAGGATCCCGGCGTGCACCCGGGGGTGCAGCGTCTTGACCCGGCCGTCGAGGCACTCAGGGAAGCCGGTCAGCTCCTCGACGCGCGTCACCGGCACGCCGGCGGCCTCGATCCGGCCGGCCGTCGAGCCGGTCGAGACCAGCGCCACCCCGGCCTCGTGCAGCCCTTGGGCGAGCTCCTCCAGCCCGGTCTTGTCGTAGACCGACACGAGGGCGCGCCTGACCGGCCGCCTGCCTTCTCCAGCATCACTCACTGCCGAACCGGACCTTCCTGTCGCTGATCGTGAAACCTTCTCTGGCCATCCGGCCCACGCTGTCGACGAGCATCCGCCGCTCGGCGACCTTGATCCGCTCGTGCAGCGCCTCGACGTCGTCCTCCGGCAGCACCGGCACCGTGGTCTGGGCGACGATCGGCCCGGTGTCGACCCCGGCGTCGACGACGAACAGCGTCGCACCGGTGACCTTCACGCCGTACGCGAGCGCGTCCGCGGGGCCGTGCATCCCGGGGAACGCCGGTGACAGCGCAGGGTGGGTGTTGACGCACCGACCCTCCAGTGCGCCGAGGAAGTGCGGACCGACGAGCTTCATGAACCCGGCAAGCACCACGAGGTCCGGGTCGTGCGAGAGGCACGCCTCGGTCAGCACCCGGTCCCACTCCTCGCGGTCGGCGTGGTCCTTGACCCGGTGGACGAACGTCGGGACACCCGCGCGCTCGGCCCGGGCCAGTCCCTCGATCCCGTCCCGGTCGGCTCCCACAGCGACCACCTCGGCGCCGTACGCCGGGTCGGAGGTCGCGTCCAGGAGCGCCTGCAGGTTGGTGCCCGCGCCGGACACGAGCACGACGAGGCGCGCCGGACGGCGGAGGGTGGTGGGGGGCACCGGCACAGGCTACCGAGCCCCGGTCCCCTTGCCGTCCTTGCCGTCCCCGCTGTCCTTGCCGTCCCCGCCGTCCTTGCGCTCCCCGAGCCCGTCGGGCAGCCGAACCGCCACGGTGTCCTCGGCCGCGAGGTCCGCGGGCTTCGGGCCGGGCTGCCTGGCCTCGGGCTGCCTGGCCTCGGGCTGCCTGATCTCGGGCTGCCTGGGCTCGGGCACGAGCCGGTCGATGCTCTTCTCCGTGACCGGCGGCAGGTGCACGGGCTCGGTGATGTCCTCCGGACCCGCCAGCGGACGCACCGCCGGCGGCGACACCAGCAGCTCGGGATGCTCGGCGTCGGGCACGTCGTGACGACGCGTCCACCAGGTCGCCGGCAGCGCACCGAGCGCTCCGCCGATCGCGAGCGCGACCACCGCCGTCATGAGCGTCTCCCCGAAGGAGATGCCGACGACGCTCATCCGGCCGGGGCCGATCGAGCCCCCGGCCCACGACGCGGCGATCGTGAGGAGGACGCCCGCGAACGCGCCACCACCGAGGCCACGGACGGCCGCGCTCTGGTAGGAACCGGTCGGGACCGTGCGGCCGACGAGGAACGCGGCCACCCCGGCCGCCAGCACGGGCACGGCGACCAGGGCCATCGCCCATCCCGGAGCCCAGCCGTCGTTCGGGAGGGCCGCGAGGACCGGCACCGAGGGCACCGGGCCGAGGGTCACCTCGGCCGGTGAGACGACGGTCCCGGCGCCGAAGGCGAACCCGGACCCGAGCAGGTACGTCGACGCGAGGAGCACGACGTTCGGGGCGATCGCGGCGAGCAGGACCAGGGACAGCAGCCCGCCGGTGAGGTCGAGCGCGAGGCTGTCGACCACCTCGACGGCAGCGGACCAGTGCACGACGAGGCCGACGACGGTGAGGAGCGCCCCGAGCGCCACCATGAGCAGGACCGTGGTCGCTGCGGCGTACCCGACGGCGAGCGCGGGCACCGGGATCCGTCGGCGGAGCTCGCCCGCCCGTCCGGCACCGCGCAGGAGCCCTGCCCCGCCGGAGACGCCCCCGACGAAGGCGCCACCGATGAACGCCATGCCCATCCCGGGCTGCGCCGCAGGCATCCCGGCGAGCACGGACGTGACCAGGGCGAACGCGGCGTACGACCCGGCGAGCACCACGGTGCCGAGCCCGACCGTGCCCAGGCCGTCGACGTCGCAGGCGGCGCCGGCCCGCCGGGCCAGCCGGTAGGTCAGGTACGCACAGAGCAGGGTGAGCCCCAGGGGCGAACCCGTGACGACCGCGTCGCGCAGCGTCAGCGGGCTGCCGTGGGCGAGCAGCCACGCGTCGGCGCCGACCCGGAGCACCGATCTCGTCGTGCCGTGGGTGCCGCCGTCGTCGGCGTACCAACCGACCAGGCCGACGAACCAGAGCAGCGAGAGCGCCACCGCCGGGCCACCCACGCCGGCGAGCAGCGCGCCGAGGGCCAGCGGCCGCCCGACCTGCTGAGGTGCTGCGTCGGTGCGGCTCTTCAGGGGGCTGAGCAGATCGGTCATCGGCGCCAGTGTCGCCCAACGAGCGCGCTCCGCTGCGGTCCCACGCCGCCCTCGTGAGAGGGTCGCCGAGAACGTGACTCATCCTCGGGTTCCGCGTTGAGGGTGTGGCACCAACTCCCGAGGAGAACGAATGAACCCGCGCCGCACCCTGGTGGCCATCGCGACCACCACCATCGTCCCGCTGACGCTGGTCGTCCAGGCGGGACAGACCGGGGTCGCCGGGGCCGCCGAGCGAGCCCCGTCCCAGGACAAGTACCGGGCCACGATCACCCGCACCGAGCACGGCATCCCGCACGTCACCGCCGACGACTGGGGCTCGCTGGGCTTCGGCCACGGGTACGCGACCGCCGAGACGAACCTCTGCAACCTCGCCGACACCGTGGTCACCGGCCGGGGCGACCGCTCGCTCTGGTTCGGCCCCGATGCGCGCTACGAGGACCGGGTCACGCTGTCGGCGACCAACCTGGAGACCGACACGCTCTTCACCAACCTGCGCGACCGCAAGGTGGTCGAGGAGCTCCTCGCCGACCCGCAGCGCGGACCGAGCAAGCGCGCCAAGACGATGGTGCGCGGCTACGTCGCCGGCGCGAACGAGTACATCCGCGACATCGGTGGCGCCCAGGGAGTCGAGGACCCGACCTGCAAGGGCGCGGGGTACATCAAGCCGAACGTCACTGCCAAGGACCTCTGGTACGGCGTCTACGCCGCCAACCTGCTCGCCTCGACCGGCGTCTTCGTCCCCCAGGTCGCCGACGCAGCTCCGCCGACTCCAGGCGACCCCGGAACCCCTGAGGTCCGTCAGAGTGCGCCGTTCGCGAAGCCGCCGGCCGTGCTGCCCTCGGAGCAGGAGCTGCTCAAGGGTCTCGGCAAGGACCCGGACTCGCCCTTCGGCTCCAACGCCACCGCCGTCGGCGAGAAGGCCACGAGCACCGGTCGGGGCATGGTGCTGGGCAACCCGCACTTCCCGTGGCGCGGTCGCTACCGCTTCGGCCAGGTCCAGCTGACGATCCCCGGCAAGTACGACGTCGCCGGCGCAGCGCTCCTGGGCTCCCCCGTGGTCAACATCGGCTGGAACAAGGACGTCGCCTGGAGCCACACCGTCTCCACGGCCTACCGCTTCACGCCGTACGAGTACCGCTACACCCAGACCGTCCCCGGCGGTCCGATCGTCTACGCCACCGACTCCGGACCGCAGGAGCTCCAGCGCGACGTCGTGCAGATCGACGTGAAGGGTGCGGACGGCCAGGTCAGCACGGTCGAGGAGGACGTCTACCGCACACCGGAGGGCTACGTCATCGACGCGCCCGAGCTGCTCATGGGCTGGTCCCCGGCGAGCTTCTTCGCCCTCCGGGACGCCAACGCCGAGCACCTGCGCACGATCGACACCTTCCTCGACATGGGGGCGGCCAAGAACGTCAAGGACCTCATCAAGCGCCAGGACGAGGCCGGCGGCATGCCGTGGGTGAACACGACCGCCGCCGACCGCTCCGGTGACGTCGTCTACGCCGACCACTCGGTGGTCCCGCACGTCACCAACGACATGGCGCAGCAGTGCATGACGCCGGTCGGAAGAATCCTCTTCAGGCTCGCCGGGCTCCCGGGCCTCGACGGCACTCGCGCACGGTCGGACTGCGAGTGGGGCACCGACGAGGACGCCAGCAGGCCGGGGATCTTCGGGCCGAAGAACCTGCCGATCGCCTACCGCAAGGACTGGGTCGCCAACGCCAACGACAGCTACTGGCTGCCGAACCCGAACGAGCGGCTCGAAGGCTTCGCGCGCATCATCGGCTGCGAGGAGTGCCAGCGCACACTGCGCACCCGCATGGTCTACCGCTACGTCACGGACCGGCGGGCCGGCAAGGACGGGCTCGCGAACGGCCGGAAGGTCACCCCGCGCACGCTGCGACTGTTCCAGCACACGAACCGGGTCTTCGCCGCCGAGCTGGCGCGCAAGAACGGCGACCTGCAGAAGGTGTGCGAGGCCGCCGAGGGTGGTGAGGCCTGCGAGGTGCTGGCCGAGTGGGACGGCATGAGCAACGTCGACAGCGTCGGCGCCCACGTCTTCCAGGAGTTCTGGGAGCGGGTGCCCGCCGACGACAAGACGTGGGAGGTGCAGTTCGACCCCCAGAAGCCGCTGACCACCCCCCGCAACCTCAACGAGGGCGACGCGGAGGTCGAACAGGCCATGAGGGACGCCCTGGCCTTCCTCCAGGAGGAGGGCATTCCCTTCGACGCCCGGTGGGGCAAGGTCCAGGTCGCCGGCGACGAGGGCGCACCTCCCATCCCGCTCGGCGGCGGCGACGCCGGGCCGGGCAATGCCAACGTGCTGACCAGCCGCGCGCCGGCCGCCAACGAGGACCGGCTGTACCCGATCGGCTACGGCTCCTCGCACATCCAGGCGGTCGCGTTCAACAAGCGCGGGAAGGTCGTGCCGCGGACGATCCTGACCTACTCGCAGTCCACCGACCCGACCTCGCCGTTCTCCGCGGACCAGACGCGGCTGTTCAGCAAGGAGAAGTGGGTGAAGTTCCCGTTCACCGGCGCGGCCATCGGCCGGGCCACGATCAACCGCCAGGTGGTCAGCGGCGGCTGAGCACACTCCCACCGCCGAGCCGGCGCCGGCTTCCGTGAAGACTGGCGTCAGCTCGGCGCGGGGGGTGCGGACTACCGTGGAGCACGTGACCCAGCAGCTGAACCAACTCCTCACCCGGGACCACGCCGTCGAGCTCGACCGACAGAGCCCCCTCGCCAGTCGGCGGGAGCTCTTCGACCTCCCTGACGGCGTGGTCTACCTCTGCGGCAACTCGCTCGGGGCACTGCCCCGCTCGGTGCCCGACCGGGTCGCCGAGGTCGTACGCCGCGAGTGGGGCGCGGGGCTCGTCGGCTCCTGGAACTCCGCCGACTGGACGAACCTGTCCAAGCGGGTCGCGCGCCGGCTCGCCCCGCTGCTCGGGGTCCAGGGTGAGGACGTGGTCGTCGGCGACTCGACGAGCGTGACCCTGTTCAAGACGATGGTGGCGGCGGCACGGCTGCGCCCCGACCGCAAGGTCATCGTCGTCGAGCCCACGACGTTCCCGACCGACGGCTACGTCGCCGCGGGCGTGGCTCGGACGCTCGGCATGGAGCTGCGCTGGTGCGACCCCGCCGACCCGGCGGCAGCCGTGGACGACGACGTCGCCGTCCTCGCGCTCACCCACGTCGACTTCCGCACCGGTGCGATGTTCGACCTGGCGGCGGTCACCGCGGCCGCGCACGACGCCGGCGCGGTCGTCCTCTGGGACCTCTGCCACTCGACCGGGGCCGTGCCGGTCGAGCTGGACGCCGTCGGCGCCGACTTCGCGGTCGGCTGCACCTACAAGTACCTCAACGGGGGGCCGGGGTCCCCCGCCTTCGTCTGGGTGGCGCCTCGTCA
Source organism: uncultured Nocardioidaceae bacterium (assembly GCA_902805865.1). GTDB lineage: Bacteria > Actinomycetota > Actinomycetes > Propionibacteriales > Nocardioidaceae > Marmoricola_A. The sequence goes on from CADCUK010000164.1 coordinate 12,594, forward strand.
TCAGGCACAGCTCGACCAGCCGATCACCGGCTGGTGGGGGCATGCCCGCCCGTTCGACATGGTGCAGGAGTTCGAGCCGGCCCCGGGCGCCACGAGCATGCAGGTGGGCACGCCGCCGGTGCTCGCGCTGTCGTCGCTCGAGGCGGCGCTGGAGGCTTTCGACGGCGTCGGCATGGATGAGCTGCGGGCCGCGTCGCTGTCGTTGACCGACCTCTTCATCGCCCTGGTCGACGAACGGCTCGCCGGCTTCGAGGTCGTCACCCCACGGGACCACGCCCGCCGCGGGAGCCAGGTCGCGCTGCGGCACCCCGACGCCTACGGCATCGTGCAGGCCCTCATCGCCCGCGGCGTCGTCGGCGACTTCCGTTCGCCCGACATCGCCCGGTTCGGCTTCGCACCGCTCTACGTGACCCACGCCGACGTGCACGACGCCGTGGAGCAGCTGGTCGCGGTGGTCGAGAACGAGGAGCACCTCGACGCGGCGTACTCCGCCCGCAAGCCCGTCACCTGAGCCGGGCCGCCGAATCCCGGGACGCCAGGCCCCGGGACATTGGGTTCCCGAGACCCGGCGTCACCCACCGGAAGCGGACGGGACGTCGTCCCGGGCCGCCACGTGTGCAGCGACCGGGAGGCCCGTCCCCGCGCGCGGGTCTCCTGGTCGCTACCCGAGGCACGCTACGCAGAAGGGTGCGGGTCCCGTGCCACTTTGCCGAGATACGGACAATGCCCGTACAAAGGTCGTACGACGAAACCGCAGGTCAGGCGGGTGCACGAGGCGGCTGAGGTCAGCGGCAGGTCATCGGCAGGGCGGGTCGTAGTCGGCGCCCGGCACGTGCTGCGCCCACTCCTCCTCGGTGATCGGCGACCCCGCGACCCGGCAGACCAACGCCTCGGCGGCCTCGACCTCTGTCAGCCAGCTGCTCACCTGACCGCTCGCTCCTCCGGCGAAGACCCGGCCCGAGGGCCGGAACAACACCTGGTAGAGCCCCTCTCCCCCGCTGGGCACCCGCGCGGCCAGCTCACCGCCGTCGCCGTCCAGCGACCACAGCCAGAGGATGCCGTCCGCGCCCGCAGCGGCGAGACGCTCGCCCGACTCGTCGAAGGCGATGCCGAACACCGTGTCGGTGGCGCCGACCAACGGCTCGCCCAAAGGCGCCGGGGTGGTCGGGTCGCCGACGTCCCAGAGACGCACGGACCCGTCCGCGCTGCCCGCCGCGAGGGTCCGACCGTCGGGCGAGAAGGCGGTCGCCGGCACGTAGTTCTCGAACCCCTCGAGCGTCGCGACCTTCTCCGGCAACTGGTCCGCCGCCCGGTCCGCTGCCTCGCCGTCGAGCCGCCACAGGTGGACGAGGTTGTCGGCCCCACCGACGGCGAGGAGCCCGGAGTCCGGGCTCACCGCCACCCCCATGGCCAAGGAGTCGATGCTCACGCGAGCGAGCTCGGCCGGTCGACCAGGGCCCTCGAGCGAGTAGACGGTGGTCGTCCCGTCGTCGGAGGACGCTGCGAAGGTGCGACCGTCACGCGCGAAGGAGATGTTCTCGATCAGCTCGTCCGCGGTCTCGAGGACCGCGGTCAGGGTGGGACGGCCGGACTCGTCGACCTCCCAGAGCACGACCTCACCGGTGGCGGTGCCGGCGGCGACGGTCGTGCCGTCGGGAGAGACCCCCACCACGCCGTCGAGTGCTCCCGCCGTGGCCGGCCCCAGCAGCGGTCGCTTGACGACCGGGGCCAGCGGGTCGGAGACGTCCACACGGGCCACCTGGGGGTCCGACGAGCCGACGCCCACGTAGATCAGGTCGCCTGAGGTCGGTGCGGCGATGCCCCAGACGTTGTCGCCGAACGGCGGGAGCTGAGGGCCATCGAGCCGGTAGATCCTCGCGGTGCCGTCGATCGACCCCGTGACCAGGCGGTCGCCGTACGTCGAGAACTGCACGGAGGTGAAGTTGGTGGGACCGGTGAGCTCCCGCTCGGGCTTCCAGGTGCCCGTGCTCCACGTCCGGACCACGCCGCCGGAGGCGCCCGCGGCGAGCGAGCGGCCGTCGGAGCTGAACGCCACCGAGTTGACCCACGACGAGAACCCGCCGAGTGGCTCGGTGACCTGGCTGCGGTCCTCGGTGTCCCAGACCCGGACCTGCTTGTCCTTGCTGCCGGCTGCGATCAGCCCGCCGTCGGGGCTGAACGCGACGGAGTGCACGAAGTTGGTGGGAGCGCCGACCGACAGCTTGTACAGCGGCAGCAGCTCGGTGTCGCCGATCCGCCACACCCGGACGACGCCGTCGGCGCTGCCGGTCGCGAGCAACCCGTTGGAGGAGACTGCGACACCCTGCACGGAGCCGCCGAAGGGCGTGTCGACCGTGCGCAGCGGGATCCCGCGCTGGTCCCTCTCCAGTCGCCAGCTGAACAGCGCCGGGTCGCTCGTGGCCGCGTAGAGCGTGCGGCCGTCCTGGCCGAACGCGAGGTCCTGCACGGCCGACTCGGGACCGGTGAGGGGCTCGGTCCAGACCTTGGGGTTGCCGGGGTCCCGCAGGTTCACGACCGTGACCTCGCCAGTGGCCCCGGCGGTGGCGAAGAGCTCGCCGTCGGGCCTGAAGGCAGCGGCGTACAGCTCGCCGGGCTCCTCGGCGTCGATCTCGGTGAGGAGCTCCGGGGCCGCGTCACCCGGGTCGGACCACAGCCGTACGACGCCGTCGGCGTGCGCCGTCGCCACGAGGTCGCCGTCGGGGCTGACGACCGCCCTCATCGACCCCTCGGGACCGACGAGCCGGCTGACGATGGTGCCCCCGGTGGCGCCCAGCAGCTGCGACCGGGCCTCGACCGTCGGCGAGAGCTCGTACGCCGCGAGCGCGAGCTGCATCCCGAGCGAGGGCGCGGAGTCCTGGAGCGTGCTGGCCTGGACGGCGACCTGACGCGACTGCGCGCTGTTCCGCTCGCTCTCGGCCGCCACCCGTTCCTCGTCCGCCCGGCCGATCGCGCGCACCAGGTAGATCGAGAGCAGCGTGGACACCAGGGCCAGCACGGCGACGATCGCGCACAGCGTGCGCAGGCCGACCAGTCGCCGCCGCTGGCTGTGCTCGTCCTCGGCGGCGTGCTCGATGCTCTCGGCGACGAAGCTCCGCTCCAGCCCATTGAGGGGTGTGCGGTCCTCGGCCAGCGGTCGGGCCAGGTCGAGCAACCCACCCCGCAGCAACCCCTCGCGCTCACGACCGTTCTCGTCCCACGCCTGCGCGGCGATGCCGACCCGACGACGCAGCCGCAGCACGTCGCGGTCCGCGGCCAGCCAGTCGCCCAGCCTGGGCCAGGCGGTGAGCAGCACCTCGTGGCTGATCTCGAGCGTCTGGTCGGTCGCGGTGAGGATGCGACCGGCCACGAAGGCCTCGATGACGTGGGGCAGTGCGTCCCCGCCGTCCAGGTCGGCGTTGTCGAGGCGACGGCGGGTGACCACGCCCTCCTCGTCGACGTTGACCAGCTGGGAGAACAACCACCGCGCGGTGCGTCGGCCGTCCTCGTCGAGCGACCCGTAGACCTGCTCGGCGGTGCGCTGCACTGCACCGGCCACGCCGCCGACCGCGACGTAGTCGGAGACCGACAGGCGGGCGTTGCGGGCGTGCTTCCAGGTCGCGAGCAACGCGTGCGACATCATCGGCAGCGCGCTGGCCTCCGGCGGGGCACCGCGTGGGGAGAGGTCGCGCATGACCAGGTCGACCAGCTCCGACTCCACGGTCGCACCCGCCCGACGCGCCGGCTCCACGATCACCCGGCGCAGCGACTCCTCGTCCATCGGTCCGACCAGCACCTGGTGGCTGCGCAGCATCGGCAGCAGGGTCGGCTCCTGCACCGCGTGCCCGTAGAAGTCGGCGCGCAGCGCGGTGACCACCACCGTCGCGCGCCGGCCGGCGAGGTCGGTCAACGTCCGGAGGAACGCCTGCCGCTCCTCCTCGGGCATCCGCTCGGCGAAGATCTCCTCGAGCTGGTCGACGACGACCAGACGCTTGCGGGTGTCGGGGCGGAAGCGGGCCAGCGCCGTCGCCAGCGAGCGTTGCGGGTCGCTGCCGGGCGCGAGCAGGACCGGCGTGATGCCCTCCATCGCGAGCCGCGCCATCAGCCCGGCACGCAGCAGCGACGACTTGCCCGTCCCGGACGCCCCGACGAGCGTCACCAGTCGCGGCCCGTCCTCGTCGAAAAGCGCTGCCACCTCGGTCTGGAGCAGCTCGACGAACTGCTCGCGACCGACGAACCAGGCGGCGTCCCGGACGCCGTAGCTCTCGAGCCCGCGGTAGGGCGTCACCTTGCCCGCGGTCCGAGGTCCTGGGACCCGTCGGACCCGGTTCAGCGCTGCACGCCACACGTCGTGCTCGTCGGCCGGGACCCCGAGCGTGGAGAGCAGCTCCGACAGCTGCGCAGGCTGGGTCGGCGGCGGCAGGTGCCGGCCGCTGAAGTAGCCACCGAGCGTCGCACTGGGGATGCTGGTGCGCCGGCTGACCTCCCGGATCGTGAGGGCCGCCCGTGCCCGCAGCTCCGTCAGGGCTGAGGCGAATCCGGCCGCGTCCTGGATCGCCGACGGGTCCACCGAGGCCGTCGGCCGGGACTGGTCGGGTGGCAGGCTCACGTCCAGACCATAAGAGTTCCGACCGTCAACAGCGACATCGTGAACAGGCATTTAACCTGCCACGACGTGACCCCGGCCACTCCGCGTCTGGAGTGGCCGGGAACGTCGCTTTTGTCTACCGACTCTCGAGAATTTCGCGCATCAGCTGCGCGGTCTCCGACGGCGTCTTGCCGACCTTCACGCCCACTGCCTCGAGCGCTTCCTTCTTCGCCTGCGCGGTGCCCGAGGAGCCCGACACGATGGCGCCGGCGTGGCCCATCGTCTTGCCCTCGGGTGCGGTGAAGCCGGCGACGTACCCGACGACCGGCTTGGTCACGTTGTCCTTGATGTACGCCGCCGCGCGCTCCTCGGCGTCCCCACCGATCTCGCCGATCATGACGATCGCCTCGGTCTCGGGGTCCTCCTCGAAGGCCTTGAGGGCGTCGATGTGCGTGGTGCCGATGATCGGGTCACCGCCGATGCCGATGGCCGTGGTGAAGCCGTAGTCGCGCAGCTCGTACATCATCTGGTAGGTCAGCGTGCCGGACTTCGACACCAGTCCGATCGGGCCCTTGCCCGCGATCGTGTGCGGCGTGATGCCGGCCAGCGACTCCTCCGGGGTGATGACGCCGGGACAGTTGGGGCCGATCATCCGGGTGCTCTTGCCCTCGAGATAGGCGAAGACCTGGGCGGTGTCCTGCACCGGCACGCCCTCGGTGATCACCACGAGCAGCCCGATGCCGGCGTCGACGGCCTCGATGCACGCGTCCTTGGTGAACGCCGGCGGCACGAAGACGACCGACACGTCCGCGCCGGTCTCCTTCATCGCCTCCTCGACCGAGCCGAAGACGGGAAGCTCCTTGCCGCCCAGCTCGACCGTGGTGCCGGCCTTGCGCGCGTTGACGCCGCCCACGATGTTGGAGCCGGCCTCGACCATGAGCGTCGTGTGCTTGGAGCCCATCCCGCCGGTCATGCCCTGGACGATGATCTTGCTGTCCTTGTTGAGGTAGATAGACATCTCTTCGTTCTCTCTCTCAGGCGCCGTTGGCGAGCTCGGCGGCCTTGTCGGCCGCGCCGTCCATCGTGTCGACCACGGTGACCAGCGGGTGGTTGAGCTCCTCGAGGATCGCGCGGCCCTTCTCGACGTTGTTGCCGTCGAGACGGACGACCAGCGGCTTCTTGGCTTCGTCGCCGAGGATCTCCAGGGCGCCCTTGATGCCGTTGGCGACCTCGTCGCAGGCGGTGATGCCGCCGAAGACGTTGACGAAGACGCTCTTGACCTGCTCGTCGTGGATGATCACGTCGAGGCCGTTGGCCATGACCTTCGCGTTGGCGCCACCGCCGATGTCGAGGAAGTTGGCGGGCTTGACGCCGCCGTGGTCCTCGCCGGCGTACGCGACCACGTCGAGGGTGCTCATGACGAGCCCCGCACCGTTGCCGATGATGCCGACCTGGCCGTCGAGCTTGACGTAGTTGAGTCCGAGGTCCTTGGCCTTGGACTCCAGGGCGTCGGCCGCCTCGCGGACCTCGAACTGCGCGTGGTCCTCGTGGCGGACCTCGGAGGCGTTGTCGTCGAGGGACACCTTGCCGTCGAGCGCCTCGAGCTTGTCGCCCTCCAGACGGGCCAGCGGGTTGACCTCGACGAGGGTCGCGTCCTCCTCGACGTACACCTGCCACAGCTTCTGGACCATCTCGATCGCCTGGTCGCGCAGCTCGGCCGGGAACTTGGCCTCGTCGACGATCGCGGTCGCCTTCTCGACGGTCACGCCCTCGAGCGCGTTGATCGAGATCTTCTTCACCGCGTCGGGGTTGGTCTTGGCGACCTCCTCGATCTCGACGCCGCCCTCGACCGAGGCGATGCACAGGTGCGAGCGGTTCGAGCGGTCGAGCAGGAACGAGAAGTAGTACTCCTCGACCGGTGGGGTCGCCGGGGTGACGAGGACCCGGTTGACCGTGAGCCCCTTGATCTCCATCCCGAGGATGTTGGAGGCGTGCTCGTGGGCCTCGTCGGCGGTCTTGGCGACCTTGACGCCGCCGGCCTTGCCGCGGCCGCCGGCCTTGACCTGCGCCTTGATGACGGTGACGCCGCCGATCTTCTCCGCGGCAGCCTTGGCCGCGTCGGCGGTCTCCACCACCTCGCCGAGCGTGGTGGTGACGCCGTGCTTGGCGAAGAGCTCCTTCGCTTGGTACTCCATCAGGTCCACGGGTTCAGCCTGTCTGTGTCTGTGTAGTCCCCGCAGCACGTCTCTGGCGCGGGCCTGCCGCAGCGAAGACTAGTCCTGTTGCGCAGGTCACGACCACGTCGCCCCCGTCACACGGTGCAGCCCCGGAGCCCGCCCCGCAGCGGTCCGGAACGGGTCGCGAGCAGGTCAGGAGCAGTCAGGAGCTGCTGCGGAGCGCCTTGCGGAGGTCCTTGTTGAGCTGGGAGATCACGTCGAGCGGGATCTCCTTCGGGCAGGCCGACGCGCACTGACCGATGTTCGTGCAGTGTCCGAACCCCTCGTGGTCGTGCTGCGCGACCATGCTCAGGACCCGGGTGTCCCGCTCCGGCTGCCCCTGCGGCAGCTCACCGAGGTGGGTGATCTTCGCGCCGAGGAACAGCGACGCCGACGCGTTCGGGCAGGCCGCCACGCAGGCGCCGCAGCTGATGCAGGCGGCCGCGTCGAACGCCCGGTCGGCGTTCTTCTTCGGCACCGGCGTCGCGTGGGCGTCCGGCGCCGAGCCGGTGTTCACCGAGATGTAGCCGCCGGCCTGGATCATCCGGTCGAAGGCGTTCCGGTCGACGCAGAGGTCCTTGAGCACGGGAAAGGCGTCCGCCCGCCACGGCTCGATCGTGATCGTCTCGCCGTCCTTGAACGACCGCATGTGGAGCTGACAGGTGGTGGTCTGCACGGGGCCGTGCGCCTCACCGTTGATCATGAGCCCGCACATGCCGCAGATGCCCTCGCGGCAGTCGCTGTCGTAGGCGATGGGCTCCTCGCCCTCGTTGTTCAGCTTCTCGTTCAGCAGGTCGAGCATCTCGAGGAACGACATGTCCGGGGACACGTCCTCGAGCTCGTAGGTCTGGATGGCGCCCTTGGCCGCTGTGTTCGCCTGGCGCCAGATCTTCAGGGTGAGTCTCACTTGTAGCTCCGCTGCTTCATCTCGACGAACTCGTAGACCAGGTCCTCCTTGTGGAGCACCGGCTGACCCATCTCCTGACCCATCCCGGGTCCTCCGTCACCGCTCCACTCCCACGCCGAGACGTAGGCGTACTCGACGTCGTTGCGCAGCGCCTCGCCGTCCTCGGTCTGCGACTCCGCGCGGAAGTGGCC
>CADCUK010000165.1 GCA_902805865.1 uncultured Nocardioidaceae bacterium
GCTGGCCGTCGTAGGACAGCAGCCCGCCGCGCAGCCCTGCACGCTTGACGCTGGGCACCATCGCGACGGTCTCGTCCACCGAGAGCCGCCGCGGGCGGGGGAGGAGCGATCGCGGCGTCCGTGCCGCTGCCCGGAGCAGGTCTCCCGACCGGAGTCCCTGCATCGCCATCAGCCCCTGCTGCTTGGAGACCGCGTCGGTCAGCGGGATGACCATCGGCAGCGCCCGCGTGAGGTGCGGGGCCGTGCGGGTCATCAGGATCCCGCGCTCCACCGCGCTCTCCCGGGCGACGCCGAGCTGTCCCTTGGCGAGGTAGCGCAAGCCGCCGTGCACGAGCTTCGAGCTCCATCGCGAGGTGCCGAAGGCGAGGTCGTGCGCGTCGACCGCGACCACCGAGAGGCCGCGCGAAGCGGCGTCCAGGGCGACCCCCGCTCCGGTGACTCCCAGGCCGATCACCAGCAGGTCGACCCGGCCGTCGGCCGCTGCAGCCAGATCGCCTGCGCGGCGGTCGGCGGTCAGGGCGCCGCCCGTGGAGGGGTTCATGGCTGGAGGTACCTCTCGACGAGGGCGCCGAGCTCGCGGTCGAGCTCGGCCACCGGGGTGTCGGCCATCGTCGGCTGGGAGATCACGAATCCCTGCACGGCCAGGAGGAGGGTCCGGGCCATGACCTCCGGGTCGCCGGCGCGGACGGTGCCGTCGGCCTGTCCCGCACCGATCGCGGCGGCGAGGAGCTCGAGGACGTGGTCCTGGTTCCGGCCGCGTCGGTCGAGCAGGTAGGGCAGCAGGAGCTCGGGGTCGATCTCGACGATGCGGCGGAACAGCGGGTTCTCGCGCAGCGCGGCGACCGTGCGGACCACTCCCCGCGACACGGAGCCGTCGGCGTCCACCAGCGCTGCGTCGATGAGGCCGCCCCACTCGCGGACGAGCAGGTCGGCCAGCAGCGACTGCATGTCGGGCCACTTGCGGTACATCGTCATCCGCGAGACGCCGGCCCGCTTCGCGACGTCGGTGAGCGTGGTGCGCCGCCAACCGACAGCAAGAATGTTGTCGCGGGCAGCGTCGAGGTAGCCGTCATCCACGCTGCGGCTCGGTGCTTGGTTGTGACGAATGGACGTCATGTGTAACACTGTATCACATGACGATCGAGCTGCCTTCGCAGATGCACTGGTCCCGCTGGGGAGACCCGGAGAAGAGCCACCCGGTCTCGGAGACGATGCGAGGGCTCATCGAGGCGTTCCTCGGGCCTCTCGAGGAGCGGCCGGCGGTGGCGCTCGCCGAGGTGCGGCTGCCGGAGGTCGGGCTGACCGAGGACCTGCTGGCCGCGCTGCGCGGACTCGTGGGTGACGAGCACGTGCACACCAACGACGAGTGGCGGGTCGCCCGGACCCGCGGCAAGTCGACCCCCGACCTCCTGAAGATCCGGTCCGGCGACGCGAGCGACGCGCCCGACGCCGTCGTACGCCCCCTCGACCACGGCGAGGTCGCCGCGGTCGTGAGCTGGTGCGTCGACAACGAGGTGGCGCTGGTGCCCTTCGGTGGCGGGACCTCGGTGGTCGGCGGGCTCGCCGCACGACGGGACGGGTATGCCGGCGTCATCGCCCTGGACCTGCGCCGGTTGACCAGGCTGCTGGCGGTGGACCCGGTCTCCGGGACCGCGACGCTGGAAGCAGGGCTCCTCGGTCCCGAGGCTGAAGCGCTGCTCGCCCAGCACGGGCTGACGATCGGCCACTTCCCCCAGTCGTTCCGGTACGCCTCCATCGGCGGGTTCGCCGCCACCCGCTCCAGTGGCCAGTCGTCCGCGGGCTACGGCCGCTTCGACTCGCTGGTGATGGCCCTGAAGGTCGCGACCCCGCTGGGCGACCTGGTCCTCGGGAGCTCACCGGCCAACGCCGCCGGGCCGGACCTCCGCGAGCTGGTGATGGGCAGCGAGGGCGCCTTCGGGGTGATCACCGAGGTGACGCTCAAGGTCCGTCCGGTGCCCGAGGTCAAGGTCTACGAGGGGTGGCGGTTCGACTCGTTCGCAGCCGGCGCCGACGCGATGCGCCGCCTCGCCCAGGGGCGGGTGATGCCCACGGTGCTGCGGCTGTCGGACGAGGCCGAGACCTCGGTCAACCTGGCCCGTCCCGACGCGGTCGGCAGCGAGAGCGCCGGCGGCTGCCTGATGATCACCGGCTACGAGGGCACCCCCGACCAGGTGTCCCGGGCCAGGGCCGCCTCCACGGAGCTGCTCACCGAGGTCGGCGGGACGTCGCTCGGTGAGGACACCGGTCAGGCCTGGGCGGAGGGGCGCTACGACGGCCCCTACCTGCGGGACGCGCTCCTCGACGTCGGGGTGCTCGTCGAGACCTTCGAGACCGTCACCTTCTGGTCGAACCTGGCGAACCTCTACGAGTCGGTGAAGGCGGCGATCGAGCAGGACCTCACGTCGCAGGGGACACCGCCCCTCGTGCTCTGCCACATCTCGCACGTCTACGAGACCGGGGCGTCGCTCTACTTCACGGTGGCAGCCAAGGAGCTCCCCGACGGCCTCGCGCAGTGGTTGCCGGCCAAGGCCGCGGCCAGCGACGCGATGATCGCCGCGGGCGCCTCCATCACCCACCACCACGCCGTCGGCCAGGACCACAAGCCCTGGTTGGCCTCGGAGATCGGACCGGTCGGTGTCGAGATGCTGCGAGCGGTGAAGGAACGCATCGACCCGCGCGGTGTCCTCAACCCGGGCATCCTGATCCCATGACTGGTCCCACGAGGCGCTTCCGGATCCTGGTCAACCCGCTCTCCGGTGGCGGCTCGGCCCCGGCGGCCGTCGCCCGTGTAGAGGCACTGCTGCGCGACGCCGGAGCCGAGGTGACCGTGGAGCCGAGCAGGAGCGCCGAGCAGAGCCAGGCCGCGGTGGCCGACGCGGTCGCTCGCGGCGAGATCGTCGTCGCCGCCGGTGGCGACGGGATGCTGGCCTCGATCGCGGGTGCCGTCGTCTCGGCCGGAGGGCAGCTCGGCATCATCCCCAGCGGCCGGGGCAACGACTTCGCCCGGATGCTCGGGCTGTCCGCCGATCCTGCCGACGTCGCCAGCTGCCTGCTGTCGGGTGAGCCCACCGCCACCGACGTCATCGACGCCGACGGGCAGATCGTGCTGGGCAGCATGTACGCCGGGGTCGACTCGATGGCCTCCGAGCTCGTCGACAACGCCCGTCGGCTGCCGTCGGCGGTGCAGTACCCCTACGCCGCCGTACGCGCCCTGCTGACCTATCGCCCGGCCGGCTTCGTCGTCACCGTGGACGGCCACCGCCACGAGCAGGAGGCCTACAACGTCGTCGTCGCGAACTCGGCCTACTACGGCAAGGGGATGAAGATCGCGCCGGCCGCCGACGTGCGGGACGGGCTCCTCGAGGTGATCGTGCTGCCTGCGGACTCACGGTGGGGGATGGTCCGCCGGCTGCCGAAGGTGTACGACGGCAAGCACATCGAGCTGGCCGGCGTCACCTGCTTCCGTGGCCGGTCGGTGACGGTCGAGGCGGACTGCCCGGTGCAGGCGTACGGCGACGGTGAGCGCATCGGTCCTCTGCCGCGCACAGCCACCGTGAAGCCGGGGGCGATCCAGGTCCTCCTGCCCTGAACCCTTTGCTGCGGAATCAGAAGTGGTCCTGGCGCCAGTTCGCCACGAGCACGGCGACCGGAGGGAGCGGAGCAGCGATCAGCGACATCGCGATGGCCAGGTCGGTGGAGAAGTAGCGCACGACGTTCCACGCCAGCACGATCAGCAGGATGCAGGTGCCCATGATCGCGAAGTACCAGCGCTGCCGGGTCCGCAGCCGCTCGCTCAGGCCGGGCGGCACGTCGGTCACCCTGGCCGCTGCGCGTCGCTGAGCCATGCCTCAACCGTACGCCGCGACGGGAACCCCTGACCCGAGGCTGCCGAGGTCCCTAGGCTTGCTGTCATGGGAAGTGCGCACGGTGCGGGACACGGGCACGGGCACGCCGCAGGGCGTGCGGTGGACCGGTCCCGGCTGCGCGCGGCACTGACCATCACGGTGACGGTGCTCGTCGTCGAGCTGGTCGGAGCGTGGTGGAGCGGCTCGCTCGCCCTCCTTGCCGACGCGGGCCACATGGCCACCGACGCGGGTGCCGTGCTGCTTGCGCTGGCTGCCTCCTACATGGCCAGCCGCCCGCCGTCGACGCGTCGTACGTTCGGCTGGCACCGCGCGGAGGTCCTCGCCGCGCTGGCCAACGCGGTGGTGCTGCTGGTGGTCTGCGTCTACCTGCTCGTCGAGGGCGTACGGCGGCTCCTGGACCCGCCCGAGGTGGAGGCCGGACCCATGGTGGTCTTCGCCGTCGTCGGGCTCCTCGCGAACGGCGTCTCGCTCGCGCTGCTCAGCGGGCGCCGGGAGTCGTCGCTCAACATGCGGGGCGCCTACCTCGAGGTGCTCGGCGACCTGATCGGCTCGGTGGCGGTCGTGGCGGCGGGTCTCGTGGTGCTGGCGACCGGGTTCCTGCGGGCCGACGCGATCGCGACGCTGCTCATCGCGCTCGTGATCGTGCCCCGGGCCCTCGTCCTCGCCAAGGAGGCGCTCGAGGTGCTGCTCGAGGCGACGCCGTCGCACATCGAGCCCGACGAGATCCGCGACCACCTCCTCGGCATGGACGGCGTCGTCGACGTCCACGACCTCCACGTCTGGACGATCACCAGCGGGCTGCCGTCGCTGTCGGTCCACGTCACGGTCGAGGACCGGACGCTCGAGCAGGTCGGGGTCGGTGCGTTGCTCGACAGGTTCAGCGACTGCGTGGCGGCGCACTTCGAGGTCGACCACGCGACGTTCCAGGTCGAGCCGGCGTCGCACCGCGAGCACGAGCACCTCGGTGAGGCGCACCCGTGACGGGTCGTCAGCGGTCGCTGCGACGTTCGTAGGTCAGGAACTGCCTTGCAGTCCCCTTCAGCTCCTCGGTGACCGACTCGCCGACCTGCTCGTAGCCGGCGGCCACCGCGACCGCTGCGGACGCCGGGTTCGCCTGCTCGATCTCGAGGGTCAACCGGTGGAGCCCCAGGTCGTCGAGGCACCACGCGGTCAGCAGGGTCAGTGCTGCCCGGGCGACCCCACGGCCTCTGGCTGACGGCGCCACCCAGTAGCCGGCTGCACCCTCACCGTGCGCCAGGTCGACCTCGACGAGCCCGCAGGTGCCGAGGAACTCGTCCGTGCCGGCGCCGGTGACCGCGAAGGACACTCCTTCCCTGGTGCGCCACCTCGCCGAACCCTGGGCGACGAACCCACGGGCGTGCTGCTCGAGATACGGCACCGGGACCCGGGTGAAGTGCTGGATGACCTCGTCCTGGCAGACGCGGAAGACCGCTCCGATGTCGCCGTGCTCCAGCGCGCGCAGCGTGACCAGCCCGTCCGTGAGCACCGGTTGCTCGGCCGGCCAGGTTGGCGCCGTCCGGGGCTGCTCAGCCACAGGCCTCGTAGCCGTCGACGAACCAGCCCTTCGGTCCCTTGACCAGGTCGTGGACCTTGAACGCCGTACCGTCCGGACGCAGCTCGTAGGCCTTCCGACCCACGAGCACCCACGGCTTCTCCTCGGTGCTCTCGGCGTCGACGAGCTCCTCGGCGGTGTCAGGTCCCACCGGGACCTCCGCGAGAAGTCCGCCGCCGGAGCTGACCCTGCCGTTGGTGGGGCAGGTCAGCCCCTTCGGTGCTTCGTAGGACGCCGACTCGCTGGGTGAGGGCTCCGCGTCGGCGGCCGAGGTCGACGTCTGCGAGCCGCAGCCGACGAGCGTCGCCGACAGGACAAAGGAGATGCCGATGAGGGTGCGGTGCACGGTGTCCATGGTGGTTCCGACGCACCTGCAGGGCAAGCGGTTCCCCCGGTGTGTCAGAGACGAGCCGCGAGCTCGGTGCCCTGCTTGATCGCCCGCTTGGCGTCCAGCTCCGCTGCCACGTCGGCACCGCCGATCAGGTGTACGCCGGAGTGCTCGGCGGATCCGGCGACAAGCTCGTCGTACAGGTCGCGCACCGGCTCCTGCCCCGCACAGATGACGACGTGGTCGACGTCGAGGACCCGCGACTCCCCGTCGACCGTGACGTGCAGCCCGTCGTCGTCCACGCGCTCGTAGGTGACGCCGTTGATCTGGTGCACACCGGAGTCCTTGAGGACCAGGCGGTGCGCCCACCCCGACGTCTTGCCGAGCTCCTTGCCGATCGGGGTGGTCTTGCGCTGGAGGAGGTGGACCTCGCGCGCAGGCACCCGGGGCACCTTGTGGTCGAGCCCGCCGCGGTGCACCGCGGGGTCGGCGACACCCCAGTGCTCCAGCCACTCCTGATCGGTCTCCGGCGAGTGGGTGAGGAAGTGGGCGACGTCGACCCCGATCCCGCCGGCGCCGACGACCGCGACCCGCTTGCCGGGCACGACGCGACCGTCGAGCACGTCGGCGTACGAGACGACCTTGGGGTGGGTGATGCCGGCCAGCTCGGGCATCCGGGGCGCGACACCCGTGGCCACGACGACCTCGTCGTAGCCGTCCAGCCCGGACGGCGTGGCGCGGGTGCCGAGGCGGACGTCGACGCCGAGGACCTCGAACCTGCGGCGGTAGTAGCGCAGCGTCTCCGCGAACTCCTCCTTGCCGGGGATGTTCATCGCCAGCCGGAACTGGCCCCCGATGGCCGACCCGGCCTCGAAGAGGGTCACGTGGTGGCCGCGCTCGGCCGCTGACAGCGCGGCCGACAGCCCAGCCGGGCCACCGCCGACCACGGCGACGTTCTTCGCCCGGGTGCGCGGCACCGGCAGCAGCACCAGCTCGGTCTCGTGGCAGGCACGCGGGTTGACCAGGCACGAGGCGCGCTTGTTGGCGAACGTGTGGTCCAGGCAGGCCTGGTTGCAGGCGATGCAGGTGTTGATCTCGTCGGCCCTGCCGGCGGCCGCCTTGTTGACGAGCTCGGGGTCGGCGAGGAACGGTCGCGCCATCGAGACGAGGTCGGCGCTGCCGTCGGAGACCAGCTCCTCGGCGAGCTCGGGGGTGTTGATGCGGTTCGAGGCGCAGACCGGGATCGACACCTCCTGACGCAGGCGGCGGGTCGTCCACGACCAGGCGCCCCGGGGCACCTGGGTCAGGATCGTGGGGACGCGGGCTTCGTGCCAGCCGATGCCGGTGTTGATGATCGACGCACCCGCGGTCTCGATCTCCTTGGCCAGCAGCGTGGTCTCGTCCCAGGTCTGTCCCTCCGGCACCAGGTCGAGCAGCGACATCCGGTACATCACGATCATGTCCTCGCCGACGGCCTCGCGGACCCGGCGCACGACCTCGATCGGGAAGCGCATCCGGTTCTCGGGCGAGCCACCCCAGCGGTCGGTGCGCTTGTTTGTCGTCGCGACAAGAAACTGGTTGATGAGGTAGCCCTCGGAGCCCATGATCTCGACACCGTCGTAGCCGGCCTTCTTGGCGAGCCGGGCCGCCCTGGCGAAGTCGGTGATCGTCTGCTCGACCATCCGTGCGGACATGCCGCTCGCCTTGAACGGCGTGATCGGCGACTTGCTGGCCGAGGCGGACACCGAGAACGGCGTGTACCCGTAGCGCCCGGCGTGCAGGAGCTGCAGCGCGATCTTGCCGCCCTCGGCATGCACGGCGTCGGTGACGGTCCGGTGGCGCATCGCCTGGAGCCGCGAGGTCATCTGCGAGCCGAACGGCAGCAGCCAGCCGCGGATGTTGGGGGAGTAGCCACCGGTGACGATCAGGCCGACCCCGCCCCGGGCGCGTTCGGCGAAGTACGCTGCGAGCTGCGGCACGTGCCAGGGCCGGTCCTCGAGGCCGGTGTGCATCGACCCCATCACCACGCGGTTGCGCAGCGTGCCGCCGCGCACCTCGAGTGGTGACATGAGCGTGGGGAAGTGCGGCGTCGTCATCGGCTCTCCTGTTGTCCGTGGCGGTGCGCGGTCAGGTACTCGTCCAGCCAGTCGACCCAGAACTGCTCCATCCGGATCCCGCCGCGCAGCACGAGGTAGCGGTCCAGGTCGGCGCCCGTCAGTGCTCCGGGGTCCGCGTAGTCCCGGGTCTCGAGCTCCTCGAAGAGCCCCAGCCGGGTCGCGTGCTCGGCGCGAAGAGCAGCGACCTCGTCCAGGAGCGGGCCCCGGTCGCCGTACGACGCGGCGCGAAGCTTGACCGCGAGGTCGGACCGGTACTGCTCGCGACCCAGCGGCTCGGCGAGCCACCGCTCGAGCTCCCGTCGGCCCGCCGCGGTGACGTCGTACACCTTCTTGTCCGGGCGGCCTTGCTGGGCCACCTGCTCGGAACGCACCCAGCCCTCGCCCTCCATGCGCGCCAGCACGCGGTAGATCTGCTGGTGCGTGGCGGTCCAGAAGAACCCGATCGACCGGTCGAACCGTCGGGTCAGGTCCAGCCCCGAGCCGGCCTGCTCGCTCAGCGACACGAGGATCGCGTGCTCCAAGGCCATGGCGACACTATGCAACGAGTTGCAAGTTATATGCAACTCGTTGCACACCTGCCGAGCCGGCGCGTCCTCGCCGCCCAACCCGGTCGAGTCGGCGCATCCTTGCGAGAGCGCGGGACAGGACGCGCCGGTTCGACAGCTCTGAACGGGCAGGACGCGCCGGGTCGACACCTCTGGACGGGCAGGACGCGCCGGGTCGCGGATCACTAGGCTTCCGCCATGCGCCGCCGCCTCGCGCTCGCCGCCATCCGGGTGCTCGAGGAGGGGCCGCCGGGGGAGATGTTCTCCGCGCCGAGGCAGGAGCGGACCCGGCGGTTCCTGCGCCGCGTCCTGCACTGAGGCGGCACTGAGGCGGCGCCGAGACGGCAACCAGGCGGCACCGGGGCGGCACTGAGACCACCTGGCGGCCGTGCCTGCCCCTTGACGTTGACAGTCGGACTGTCATGATCACCGGCATGACTTACGCGTTGGGGCAGGGGACCGGGCCGCTCAAGGGCATCAAGGTCGTCGAGATCGCCGGCATCGGACCCGGTCCGCACGCGGCGACGATCCTGGCCGACCTGGGTGCCGACGTGATCCGGGTCGAGAAGCCGGGCGGCGCGGCGAGTGCGGGACCGCGGAAGACCGACCTGCTCACCCGCGGGCGGCCGAGCGTGGCGATGGATCTCAAGAACCCGGCCGCGCTGGAGGCGCTGCTCGACCTCATCGCCGAGGCGGACGTCCTCATCGAGGGGATGCGTCCCGGGGTCACCGAGCGGCTCGGCATCGGCCCGGACCAGTGCCTGGCCCGCAACCCTCAGCTGGTCTACGGCCGGATGACCGGGTGGGGACAGGACGGTCCGCTGGCCCAGTCCGCCGGCCACGACATGAACTACATCTCGATCGCGGGGGTGCTGCACGGACTGGGACAGGACCCAGGACGACCGCACTTCCCGAGCAACCTCGTCGGCGACTTCGGTGGCGGCTCGACGTACCTCGTCATCGGCGTCCTCGCCGCCCTCCTCGAGGCGAGGACGAGCGGGCAGGGACAGGTCGTGGACGCCGCGATCGTCGACGGCGCCGCCCACCTCAACCTCATGTGGGCCGCGATGCTGGCCGGCGGGTTCGGCCAGGAACGGCGCTCGGCGAACCTGCTGGACGGCGGCATCCCCTACTACGACCTCTACGAGACCGCCGACGGCAAGCACATGTCCGTCGGCTCGCTGGAGCCGCAGTTCTACGAGGAGCTCGTGCAGCGGCTCGGCATCGCCGACCGGGTCCCCGACCGGCACGACTTCAGCACCCTCGGCGAGCTGCGCGACATCCTCACCGAGACGTTCAAGCAGCGCACCCAGGCCGAGTGGGCCGAGATCTTCGACGGCAGCGACGCGTGCTGCGCCCCGGTGCTGCCACTGACCGAGGCCGCCGAGCACCCACACATGAAGGCGCGCGGCGTGTACGTCGAGCACGACGGCCTCCTCCAGCCGGCCCCGGCTCCTCGCTTCTCGCGGACGGAGGCGACGCTCTCCACCGGGCCGTCGAAGCCCGGCGCCGGGACGCGTGCGGTGCTCGAGGCGTGGGGCGTGCCGGACGTCGAGAAGCTGCTGGAGAGCGGCGCCGCCGTCCAGGGCTGAGCAGCCTCGAGGGGTCGGGTTCAGACCTCAGGCGGTCGGGTCCGGAACGGTGTCGGAGAGGTCGCGCACCGGCATGACGACGACGTCGTCGAGCTTCCAGTCCAGCTCCCTGACCGCGGCCACGGCCTCCTCGAGCCGGTCCAGTGTCGGCTCCTCGTCCGGCGCCGGGCACACGAACGCCTCGACGTGGAAGACGTGGCCCTGGTCGCGGATCCTCGAGCGCGAGTCGGTGACCCAGGGGAGCTGGCGGAGACGCTCGTCGACCCGCTGGGTCAGGGGATGCGGTTGCTTGTCGTCGTACGTCCGCGCACGCTCGTCCATGAGTCCGCTGGTGGCGAACCTGAGGTTGCGCGCACCGTCCCGCAGGATCGAGGCCGCGATGAGCAGCGCGGCCGCGGCGTCGCCCCACCACCACCCCATGCCGATGAACAGGACACCGACGATGGTGCCGGCCGCTGTCATCCAGTCGGCCTTCTGCATGTCCGCGTCCGCGTAGAGGACCTTGTCGTGGAGCTGCTCGGCCAGCGGGAGCTTCATCCGGCCCAGGAAGAACGGCGGGACACCGGTGTAGACCATCACCGCGATCATCAGCCACCCGGCCCAGAAGGTCTGCCCGAAGAGCTGCACGGTGCCGATCGGCGGATGCTCGGCACGCAGCAGCGACATCGCCGAGTCCTCGACGAGGAACAGCCCCATCGTCAGCAGGGCGACGGCGGAGACCAGGTGTCCCACGGCCACGGAACGGTGGAAGCCGTAGGGGTGTCCGGGAGTCGGCCGCTTCCTCGCCCGGCGAGCGCCGACGAGGAAGGCCGCTGGCGGGATCAGCGCCAGCATGTCCTCGATCCAGGCCGCCTTCATGGCCTGGGAGCTCCCCATCGCCAGCATCACCGCCAGCACCGCAGTGACCATGAACGCGAACGTCACGACCTCCAGCCGCACCGCCTTCGTGAACGCGGCGGACTCCTTCGCGGCCAGCTCGGTGTTGCCGAAGCGCGCTGTCACGGGAGCTCCCCGTGCTCGTCGAGCCAGCGCTCCAGGGAGGTCAACAAGGCGTTCTCGCCCATCCGCAGCATCACCACGTGCGCCTCCGTGGTCCCGCCGACCGTCACCTCGACGTACGGGCGGGTCAGCGCCACCTTCTCCACCCAGGGGTTCTGGTCGGTCAGGCCGCCAACGGCGAGGTCGAGCCGGCCCTCCTCGAGCAGTCCCACCAGGTGCTCCTCGGTGCCGACGGTCCACTGCACCTCGACGTCCAGCGACTCGGCGTACTCCTCGACCAGCCGGACCTCCCGCCCCGTCGGCCGGCCGTCGTCGACCTCGACCCAGCCCGGGTTCGGTGCGGCGCCCGCGCGCAGCACCTGGTCGGCGCGGACGCGCTCGAGGGTGCCGTCCGGGTCGGCAGGAAACGTGGGTCCGGAGAGGTCGCACCCCGTCACGAGCGCAAGGACGCAGGCGGCAGCGACCCGTCTGCTCGTCCGACGGACCCGGAGCGTGCCGCGAGCTCGGTGCCTCATGCGCCCCAGGTGCCCAGCTCGGCCGGCCGGAACACATCGCGCTGGGCCGGGCTGCGACAGGGATCACACAGGGACGCCCATGGTCACCGTGACAGTGAAGGTGTCACAATCGGGTACTCCCGGGTAACCGCCGCCGCTCTGGCCGCGGGACGTCACGTCGAAAGTTGGAACCATGGCTGAAGCCTTCGTGTACGACGCAATCCGCACCCCCCGTGCCAAGGGCAAGAAGGACGGCTCCCTGCACGAGGTGAAGCCGGTCGACCTCGTGGTGACCCTGCTCGACGAGGTGCGCAAGCGTCACGACGGCTTCGACATCGAGCGCGTCGACGACGTGGTGCTGGGAGTCGTCTCCCCGCTGGGTGACCAGGGCGGCGACATCGCGAAGACCGCCGCGCTGAAGGCCGGCTACCCGGAGACCACGTCCGGCGTCCAGCTGAACCGCTTCTGCGCCTCCGGCCTCGAGGCCGTCAACCAGGCCGCGGCCCGGATCCGCTCCGGCTGGGAGGACATGATCCTCGCCGGTGGTGTCGAGTCGATGAGCCGCGTGCCGATGGGCTCCGACGGCGGCGCCTGGGCCAGCGACCCGACCACGGCCTTCGAGACCGCGTTCGTCCCCCAGGGCATCGGTGCGGACCTCATCGCGACGATCGAGGGCTTCTCGCGCACCGACGTCGACGCCTACGCGGCCGAGTCCCAGGACCGCGCCGCCAAGGCGCAGGCCAACGGCTGGTTCGACGGGTCGGTGATCCCGGTCAGGGACATCAACGGCCTGACCGTGCTCGACAAGGACGAGTTCATCCGCCCCGGCACGACCGTCGAGAGCCTCGCCAAGCTCAAGCCGTCCTTCGCGTTCCACGGTGACATCGGCTTCGACTCGGTGGCGCTGGAGAAGTACCACTGGGTCGAGAAGATCGACCACGTCCACCACGCCGGCAACTCCTCGGGCATCGTCGACGGCGCCGCGCTCGTGGCGATCGGCAGCGAGCAGGTCGGCACCGACCTCGGCCTGACCCCCCGCGCGCGCATCATCTCCGCCGCCGTCTCCGGAGCGGACCCGACGATCATGCTGACCGGTCCTGCTCCGGCCGCGCGCAAGGCGCTGGCCAAGGCCGGCCTCACCGCGAGCGACATCGACCTGTGGGAGATGAACGAGGCGTTCGCCGCCGTCGCCCTGCGCTTCATGCGCGACATGGGCCTGTCGCACGAGGTCGTCAACGTCAACGGTGGCGCGATCGCCCTCGGCCACCCGCTGGGCGCGACCGGCGCCATGATCCTAGGCACGCTCATCGACGAGCTCGAGCGTCGCGACCTGCGCCGCGGCCTGGCCACGCTCTGCGTCGGTGGTGGCATGGGCATCGCCACCATCGTCGAGCGCGTCTGACCTCCCCGACCCACCAACGCGAAGGACACCTGCAGAAGATGACTGAGGCCACGACCCAGCAGAGCGCCGTGCGCTACGAGCGCGACACCGACGGCATCGTCACGCTGACGATGGACGACCCGTCGGCCAGCGCCAACACGATGAACGAGGCCTACGCCACCGCGATGCGCGAGGCCATCGGCCGGCTGGAGTCCGAGAAGGACGACGTCACCGGTGTGGTCCTCACCAGCGCCAAGAAGACGTTCTTCGCCGGCGGCAACCTCAACATGCTCCAGGCAGCCACCCAGGAGAACGCCCAGGAGCTCTTCGACCAGAGCATGAGCATCAAGGCGGACCTGCGTCGCCTCGAGACGCTCGGCGTGCCGGTCGTCGCGGCCATCAACGGCGCTGCGCTCGGCGGTGGCCTGGAGATCGCGCTGGCGTGCCACCGCCGCATCGCGGCCGAGGGCAGCTACGAGATCGGGCTCCCGGAGGTCACGCTGGGCCTCCTGCCCGGCGGCGGCGGCGTCGTACGCACGGTGCGGATGCTGGGCATCCAGACCGCACTGACCGAGGTGCTCCTGCAGGGCCAGCGCTACAAGCCGGCCGTGGCGCAGGAGAAGGGGCTCGTCGACGAGCTCGTTCCGGCCGACCAGCTCGTGTCGCGGGCACGGGAGTGGGTCCTGGAGAACAAGGGCAACGAGGACGCGGCGAAGCAGCCGTGGGACCGGCAGGGCTACAAGATGCCCGGCGGGAGCCCCTCGCACCCGTCGCTCGCCTCGATGCTGCCGGCGTTCCCCGCCACCCTGCGCAAGCAGACCAAGGGCGCCGACTACCCCGCGCCGCGCGCGATCATGGCCGCCGCCGTCGAGGGCGCCCAGGTCGACTTCGACAACGCGCAGAAGATCGAGGCGCGCTACTTCACCAAGCTCGCCACGGGCCAGAACGCCAAGAACATGATCCAGGCGTTCTTCTTCGACCTGCAGGCGATCAACTCCGGGTCCCTGCGTCCGCAGGGCCACGACACCTACCGCGCGCAGAAGGTCGGCGTGCTCGGTGCCGGGATGATGGGCGCGGGCATCGCCTACGTGTGCGCCCGCTCCGGCATGGAGGTCGTGCTCAAGGACGTGTCGCTGGAGGCGGCCGAGCGCGGCAAGAACTACTCGGTCAAGATCAACGAGAAGGGCATCTCGCGCGGCAAGCTCACGCAGGAGAAGTCCGACGAGCTGCTCGCCCGGATCACCCCGACCGACAACACCGAGGACCTCAAGGGCTGCGACCTCGTCATCGAGGCGGTCTTCGAGGACCCCTCGCTGAAGAACAAGGTGTTCGCCGAGATCCTCCCCGTCGTCAACGCCGACTCCCTGCTCTGCTCGAACACCTCCACGCTGCCGATCACCGAGCTGGCGCAGGGCGTCGACCGTCCGGCGGACTTCGTCGGGCTGCACTTCTTCTCGCCCGTCGACAAGATGCCGCTGGTCGAGATCATCCGTGGCGCGGAGACCTCCGAGGCCGCGGTGGCCAAGGCGATCGACGTCGTCCAGCAGATCCGCAAGACCCCCATCGTCGTCAACGACAGCCGTGGGTTCTACACCTCACGCGTCATCGGCACCCAGATCAACGAGGGGCTGGCGATGCTCGGCGAGGGCGTCCGGCCGATGACGATCGAGCGCGCGGCTGCGCAGGCCGGCTACCCGGTCGGTCCGCTGCAGATCAGCGACGAGCTCAACATGGAGCTGATGGTCAAGATCCGCAACGCCACCAAGGCAGCCATCGAGCGCGACGGCGGCACCTACACGCCGCACCCCGCCGAGAAGGTCATCGACCGGATGATCGAGCTCGGCCGGCCCAGCAAGCTCAAGGGCGCCGGGTTCTACGAGTACGACGAGTCCGGCAAGCGACAGGGTCTCTGGAAGGGGCTCGCCGACGAGTTCCCGCCGGCCGAGTCGCAGCCGGAGCTGCGCGAGCTCGAGGACCGGATGCTGTTCATCGAGGCCGTCGAGACCGCCCGCTGCTTCGACGAGGGCGTCATCGGCTCGACCGCCGAGGCGAACATCGGCTCGATCTTCGGCATCGGCTTCCCGGCCAACACCGGTGGCGCGGCGCAGTTCATCAACGGCTACGAGGGCCCTGCGGGGAGCGGCATCAAGGCATTCGTCGCCCGGGCCCAGGAGCTCGCGGCGAAGTACGGCGACCGCTTCACCCCGCCGGCCAGCCTCGTCGAGAAGGCCGACAAGGGCGAGCGCTTCTGACCTGACGGTCGCCTTCTGCCGACTGGAGGCCGAATAGGGCAAATCGGGCACGCACGGTACGGCGGGCGGGGACACTGAGGGCATGCACGTGCCTGGACCCCTGCCTGTCGTCGACGTCCGGTCCCTCTACGTCCGGTTCGGTGAGGTGGACGCCGTCAGGGGCATCGACTTCGCGGTCGAGCCCGGGGCGGCCACCGCCCTCCTCGGCCGGAACGGCGCCGGCAAGTCCACGACGATGCGGGTGCTGGCCGGCGTCATCCCGCCCAGCGACGGGCTGGTGTCGGTGTGCGGGCACGACATCCGCACCGAGACGCTGACCGTCAAGCGACTGACGGGCTACTGCCCCGACGTGGGCGGGCTCGTGCCGCGCTCGACGCCGTGGGAGCACCTCCAGCTCGCCGCCCGGTTGCGCCGCCTCGACGGCTGGGAGGAGCGTGCCCGGGAGCTGCTCGAGCGGTTCGAGCTGGGCGCGGTCGCGCACCGGGTCACCGCCGGCTTCAGCCACGGGATGGGTCGCCGGCTCTCGGTGGTGCTCGCGGCGTTCCACGAGCCGCCGGTGCTGCTGCTCGACGAGCCGTTCGACGGGGTCGATCCCGTCGGTGTCGAGGCCACCATGGACGTGATCGCCGATGCGCGTGCCCGCGGCGCTGCCGTGCTGGTGTCGACGCACCTGCGCGAGCTCGCGGTGCAGGCCTGCCAGGACGCGATCGTCCTCCGCGGCGGCTCCGCGGTCGCCGTGCTCCCTGCAGCGGACATGCACGGGGAGGCGGGTGCCGGTGTCTACCGGGGTCTCCTCGACTGATCCGAACCCGGCCGGGCCCGGCCATGCCGACCAGGACCGCGCAGTGCCGACGATTCCCGCACGGCTCAGGGCGTCGGCCGCGGACGCCTGGATCGCCGTCGTCGACCTCCGGGCGCTCCTGCGGTTCCGGGTGGCCGGCCTGCGGGGTCGGTCGCGCCGGCTCTCGGCGTACGGCACCGGGGTCATCGGACTGATGACGGTCCTGGTCGCCTGGCTCCCGGCGCACCTGCCCCAGGAGATGGCGCGGCGCGACGACGTGTTCACGCTCCTGCCCAGCGCGCTCGTCGGCATCCTCGTCATCGGGGTCGTCTCCGCCGCGGCCTCCGGAGGCGGACGGGAGCTCGTGCCCCGCGACCAGGCGGTGGCCTATCCGGTCAGCCCCACCACCGACCACCTCGGTGCGCTGGTGATGGCGCCGCTCAACATCGCCTGGCTGCTCCAGGCGTGGGTGCTCCTCGGCGCCACCGCCTTTGTCACCGGACCTGGGCCCGGACTGGTCCTGAGCCAGCTCATGCTGCTGGTCTGGCTTGCCACCGCGACCGCGCTGTCCCAGGTGGTCGGCTGGGGCCTCGAGTGGCTGCGCCGTGGCCGACGAGGCGTCTGGTCGACCCGCCTGGTGACGGTCCTCGCAGGACTGGTCGCGGCGTACCTGGTCGCGGACGACCGGCTGGTCCCGGCACTCGAGGCCAGCCCGACGACCGAGGTCACGATCGCCAGCCTCGGCGCCGCGCACGGTCTCTCGTGGTTCTACGTCCGCGTGCTCGCCGTGCTGCTGGTGATCATGCTCTCGGCGGTGGTCGCGGGCGCCTGGCTGGCCTCGGCGGTGAGCCGCCGTCCGGCGCGCGACGAGACCCGGCTGGAGAGCTCGGCGTACCAGCCGCGGGCCAACCCCGGTTCGGACCTGCTCGCGATGGTGCGTGTGGACCGCGTCGCGATCTGGCGCTCGGTCCCGCTCCGGCGCGGCCTCGCCGTGCTGGCGGTGATGCCCGGGCTGGTGGCGATCGCCGGTGACCTCCAGTGGAACATGCTGACGATCCTGCCCGGGCTCGTGGCGTCCGGAGGTGCCCTGCTCTTCGGCGTCAACGCCTGGAGCCTCGACGGCCGCGGTGCGCTGTGGCGCGACAGCCTCCCGGTCGAGCCGCGGCTGGTGTTCCTCTCCCGGTGCTGGGTCCTCGTCGAGGTGCTCCTCGTCGCGACCCTCGGGACGTTGGTGATGGCGGCGCTGCGGGCCGGGTTGCCGTCCGCCTCGGAGCTGGCCGCGGTCTGCGCCGGCGGGGTCGTCGTCGTCGCCCAGGTGGTCTCGGCATCGATGCGGTGGTCGGTACGCCGCCCCTTCTCGGTCGACCTGCGCAGCGCCCGGGCGACGCCCGCTCCTCCGCTGGTCATGGTCGGGTACTCCGCCCGCCTCGCGCTGAGCACCACGTTCGTCGGGATCTTCTTCTCCGTGCTGGCCCGGGTCCCCTGGGAGTGGTCGGTCCTCTGCGCGTTGCCCCTGCTGCTGTTCTCGGCCTGGCGCCTCGTGCGCACGGCGAACGCCTGGGCCGATGCCGACACCCGGTGCCGGGTGGTCGCCACCGTCGCCAGCTGAGTCAGTGAGTCGGTGACCTGTCAGGTCACTCGGCTCCACCGCCGATGTCGCCCATGACGCAGGCCAGCATCTCCTCGCGCATCGCGTTGAAGTCCTCGTCCTCCTCGCCCTGGAACGACGCCGAGAGGCCGGCCTTCATGGCGTCCTCGTCGATGGCCTCCTTGATGCAGTCCTGCGCCTCGGCGGGGAGCTCCTCCTCGCCGGAGCTGAACTGCGTCGCGAACATCTTTTCGACGTCGATGCAGTCGACGAAGACCGCGGCGAGAGCGTCGGCGTCGCCCTGCTCCATGTCGGTCGGGTCGGCTTCCTCGTTGATCTCGAGGTCGGCGTTGAGCAGGTCGTACTCCTGGAGCTTCTCCACCCCGACCTCGTCCACCATGCCGTTGGAGATGCAGTCCGCCTGCTCCTCGGTGGGCTTGGTGCCGCCGGTGAGCTCGGTGCCGTCCTCCTCGAGGACCGCGGCCTTGATGTTCTCCTTGGCCTTGTCGTCGTCACCGTTCCCGCAGGCGGTGAGCGTCAGCGCCGCCGCGCAGAGCACGGCTGCCATCTTCTTCATGCGTTCTCCTGGGAGGTCTTCGGGGGTCCTCGGCAGCCTACTGGCCAGGAACCTTGCCGCCGCCGCAGGACGACACCGCTTGCTGCATCTCGGCGTAGGCGTCCGCGCGGGCACCGCGGAAGCTGGCCGCGAGGACCTCCTGCACGGCGTCGACGCTGACGGCCTCCTGCACGCACGCCCGTCGGTCCTGCTCGGATCCGCGCTTCGGCAGCCCGGCGAGGAACCGGTCCTCGAACAGCGCCTCCGCGTCGATGCACTCGACGAACACCCCGGCCAGGGCATCGGCGTCCTCGGCGTTCATCTCGACGCCCTGGATGCTCTTGTTCACGAGGAGGTCGTCGGTGACGATGCCGTACTCCTGGAGCTCGGCCAGTCCGACCTCGGCCACCGCCCCCTCGGCGATGCAGCCCGCCTGCTCCTCGGTCACCGAGCTCTCCGACTCCGGCTGGGACATCTCCCCGGAGCGGATGATCTGGGCAGACAGGTTGTCCGCGGCCTCCTTCTCGTCCTCGGACAGGCTGCTCGACGAGTCCGTGTCCTCGCTGCCGTCGCCGCCGCAGCCGGTCAGCACCGCCAGCAGGAGCAGCACGCCGGGCACCCCGAGTCGTGCGGTCTTCACAGTGGACTCCCTCCCGCCGGCTTCCCGGGCCGACCCCGGCAGCCTAACCAGCCCACCGGGTCCGGTCGCGGCGTCAGGGCCGGTCTAGGGTCCTCCCATGGTTTTCGCCGATGCCCGGGTGCTCGTCACCGGCGCTGCCTCCGGGCTCGGAGCAGCGCTGACCGCGCGGCTGCGCGCCGCAGGTGCCCGGGTGCTGGCGACCGACCTGGCCGGTACGGCGCCGGAGCGCGGGGACGACTACCTTCGCCTGGACATCACCTCGGACGACGACTGGGCCGCTGCGGTGGCCGAGGTCGAGGAGCGCTGGGGCGGTCTCGACGTGCTCGTCAACAACGCCGGGGTGGCGGGCGGTGGTCGCATCGACGTCAGCACGCTCGAGGAGTGGCGCTGGATCACCGAGATCAACCTGTTCGGCGTGGTCCGTGGGACCAGGGCCTTCACACCGATGCTGAAGCGGCAGCGCTCCGGCCGGATCGTCAACGTCGCCTCGCTCGCCGGTCTGGTGCACCCCGCCGGGATGGGGTCCTACAACGCGGTGAAGGCTGCCGTCGTCGCGTTCACCGAGACCACCGGCCACGAGCTCGCGGCGTACGGCGTGCGGGCCCATGTCGTCTGTCCGTCGTACTTCAGGACGAACCTCATGGACTCCCTCCAGGGCGCCGACGAGGCCCTCGGCAGCGTGATGACGCGGCTCGTGGAGCGCTCGCCGTACACCGCCGACGACATCGCGGCCGGCGTCATCGAGGGCGTCGAGCGTGGCGACGAGCTGATCATCCCCGACGACGCGGCGCGGTTCGCCTACGAGCTGAAGCGGGACGACCGCGCTGCCTACGACGTGATGATGCGCAAGCAGGCGGTCAAGCTCGAGGGCGCCGAGACGCACCGCAGGGAGGGCACCGCATGAGCAGTCCGGACAGCACCGTCGAGGGGGCCAGGCCGGTCCGCGACGAGGACGCGTTCGACGTCGAGGCGGTCGCCCGCTGGCTGCGCGTCAACACCGAGCCGCCGCTGCGCGACGAGCTCGACGGGGTGCCTGAGGTGCAGCAGTTCTCGGGTGGTGCCTCGAACCTGACGTACCTGCTCCGCTACCCGCCTGCCGATGGAGCCGCCGGCAGCGGTCGCGACCTGATCCTGCGGCGCGCACCGCGCGGCACCAAGGCCAAGGGCGCGCACGACATGGGGCGCGAGTTCCGCATCCAGCGGCAGCTGAAGCCGGTGTTCCCCTACGTCCCGGGGATGGTCGGGTTCTGCGACGACCCCGACGTGGCCGGGAGCGACTTCTACGTGATGGAGCGGCTGGACGGCGTGGTGCCGCGCGCCGACCTCGCCCCGGACGCCCTGAGCGCCGAGCAGGCCCGGCAGCTGTGCCTGAACATGCTCGACGTGCTCGTCGAGCTCCACTCCGTCGACCCGGAGGCTGCGGGGCTCGGCTCGCTCGGCAAGGGGCTCGGCTACGTCCGGCGGCAGGTCGAGGGATGGTCCGCCCGGTGGCGCAACGCGGTCACCGACGACGCCCCCGACTTCGAGGCGATCATGGAGTGGCTCGACGCCAACCAGCCCGAGGACGTCGCGAACTGCGTGATCCACAACGACTTCAAGCTCGACAACCTCGTCCTCGACCGCGACGACCCGACGAAGGTGATCGGCGTCCTGGACTGGGAGATGGCCACGCTCGGGGATCCGCTGATGGAC
>CADCUK010000166.1 GCA_902805865.1 uncultured Nocardioidaceae bacterium
CAGTGTCGGTCTTTCCGCGCGGGTCCGTGACCGTCAGCTTGACCTTGTAGACGCCCGGGTCGGCGTACTCGTGCTTCACCTTGGGCCCGACGGCGTCCTTGGTGACGCCTCCGTTGCCGAAGTCCCACGAGTAGTCCAGGTCGTCCGGCGACTCGCCGTCGGTCGAACCGGTGGCGTTGAACTGGTGGTCCAGCCCCAGCCGCACCGCCTTGCGCTTGACCTTGATCACGGCCTTCGGATCGGTGTTGCCCGGGTCCGTGCCGCCGCCCTCGACCACGTAGCCGTAGTCGAACTCACCACAGCCCTCACCCATGTCGAAGGTAACGTCGCCGACGAGGTCGCCAGGAGTCGGCTTCGCCGGGCCGAGGTCCGTGCCACCCATCTGGTCGACCGCGAAGCTGAGGCAGTTGAAGTCGAAGCGCCACGGATTGGCGACGTCGCCCTCGGGCTTGTCCTCCTCGGGATCGGTGTAGTTGTCGACGTGACCCCTGCCGGTGTCGCTGAACAGCTTGTCGCCGGCCGCGGCGGTCCAGGCGGCATCGCTCAGGTCCGGAACGTCGTTGCCCGGGTCCGGTTGCGAGTCCAGCGGTGACTGGTTCGGCGGGTTGCTGTCACCGGTGTTCCCGTAGCCCTCCGCCTCGTTGGTGTAGACCAACGACAGGCCGGGTGCGAAGGCGATCGGGTCGCGGTCGATCTCGCCGTTGCCGGCGAGGTCGAAGCCGGACCGGTCACGCAGCTCCATGTAGTAGGCGTGGTCGGCCGGAGCCTCGGCGTCGGAGGCGATGTAGTTCCAGCCGTCGGTGCACTGCTGCGCCACCGCGGTGTCGTCCTTGCAGCCACCGCTGTAGAACGACGGCGCGTCCGGTCCGCCCTCGGCGTCGTCCTCGAGATCGGTTTCGAGGAGGACTCGCTCACCGCCGCCGTTGGGAAGGGTGGCGGTCACCTTGATGTCGTCGATGAACCAGCCGGGCCGGGCCACACCCGGGTCGGTGGCGTAGCTGAACCGCACCACGCCGAGCTCCTGGCCGGCAATCTCGCTGACGTCGTAGCGGTCGGCGAGGAACACCGACTCCGGGTAGTCACCGGTCAACCGGTCAGCCGGCGCGGTGTTGTTCTTGTAGGAGCCGCTCGAACCGGTGATGCCGTTGCCGTACTTGAGCTGGCACGAGTTGCCGTTGGGGTTCTGGGTCGCGGCGGTCGTGTAGCCGTTCTCCGACTCGTTGGAGGTGTACTCACCCGACGGCTCACCGGCCTCGCTCGTCGGGGTCGACGTGAGCACGTAGCCGTAGTCGTAGTCCCACTCCATGTCCCACAGGGACTTGAACTCGAGCGTGACTTCTGATCCCTCGGGCAGATCGGCGACACCGGGCACGACCACGTCGAGGTTGTGCCCGCCGTCGGGGGAGCAGCCGAAGTCGTTGCCGGATCCCGACCACCAGGCATGAGTCTTGCTGGCCTTGTCACCGGTGTCGAACTTGGCGGGGTCGATCAGCTGCTTGCCCGGCAGCTTCGCGACGTAGGCCTCCGAGTTGTGGACGATGCCGTCCTGGCCGTCGACCAGGGTGTAGGGCTCGCCGTCCGGCGTCTCCCAGGTGATCCGGCCGGTGTCGGTCTTGGAGTCCTGCCAGCCCTCCACCTGGGCGGTCCCACCCGGCTGAAGGACCTCCGGGACGACCCAGCCGAGCTCCTGGCGGCTGAAGATGTCCATGTGCTGCGACTTGTCGGTCGCCATCAGGTTCCAGTCACCGTAGGTCTCGCGGCCGCCGGTCGAGTAGAAGTCCGGCAGCCCGAGCGAGTGGCCGTACTCGTGGGAGATCACGCTCGCCTTGTCGATCGCCGTCTCGGGGTTCACGTTGTAGGGACCTACACGGACGAAGACCGGGAACTCGGTCTCGGTGGTCGTCATCTCGCTGCGGCTCTTGTCGGTGTACCAGAGCGGCTTGCCCTCGAGGTCCTTGAGCTGGTCGTTGCTGATGTAACCGGTCTGACCGGTCTCGCCGTCGGTGTAGTAGAACTCGAGCGAGGAGCTGTGCGGCCAGATGTTGTCGTAGGGCACGTTGTCGTAGGGGCAGCCGAGCGGGCCGAGTTGCGAGGCGCCGTTGCCGCCACAGCCGGCGTAGACCACCATGAAGAAGTCGACGACACCGTCCTTGTCGGTGTCGAAGTCGGAGTAGTCGATCTCCGGGTCGGCGATCGTCGCGGCGTCGTAGACCAGCTTCCCGGTCGGTCCGCACGCGGAGTCGATGTCGAAGAGCGGTGCGGCTCCTGCGGAGCCGACGACCGCGGAGCCGTAGCGGTCACCGCCGTAGTACTCGGTGTCGCCGGGCAGCTGGTAGAAGCCGTCCTTGATCCGCTCGGGGTTGAGCGGGGTCCCGTTCGCCTCCGGCGTCGTCGCGCCCTTGCAGGTGCCCTGCGGCTGCGGGGCTGTGAAGTCGTAGTTGTCCTCCTGCTCGAACGTGGCGCTGCCGATCCCGGAGGACGGGATCGTGCCCTCGGGGAACAGCTGGCCCAGCGACATCTCCTGGAACAGGTTGTACGTCGAGCCGGGCACCGACTTGGAGTTGATCTTCGCCGAGAGCTCGTCGCCGGAGTTCGTCCCCTGGTGCTTGCGGTCGCGGTAGTCGACCGGCACCACGGGGAACGGGCGGTCGCCGTACCGCGCGGTGTCGTAGATCGTGGACGGCGGGATCACCTTGGGTCCGTGGCTGACCTCCGTCGAGGTCTCGCCGGCGCCGATGGTCAGCACGGCGGTGGAGGAGAGGTCCTTCCACACGATCTCCGGGTCCTGGTCGGTGGTGTCGGCCCTGCCCTCGAGGACCAGCGTCTTGGTCTCGCCGGGGTTCACGGTGCCGATCGCCCAGTTGACGGTCGAACCACCGTCGGCCAGCGTGCCGCCGGTGGAGGTCTGGGTGAAGGTGGCTCCTTCTGCCGCGCTCACCGCTACAGAGACGTCGTCGAAGGGCTGCTCGGTCGGGTTCCGCACGAAGATCCGTGAGGGATAGGTCTCACCTGGCTTCACCCAGCCCAGGGCGGAGACGAAGCTGTTCTCAAGCGTGAGCGAGTCGGGCGGCGTGGTGAGCACGAGCGGTCCCGCACCGGCCTCCTCGGCGGCGTACCTACCGGTCGAGGGGTCCTCGTACTCGGCGTCGACTGCGGCGACCCGGAGCGAGACCGTGTAATCGGTCTCGGGGCCGGCCTGGATGTTCTCGGTCATCGAGCCCGGGACGGTGGCGCTGAAGGTGCCGTCGTCGGCGGCAGTCACCCGGCCAGGGACCGGCTCGCTGGTGCCGTCAGGCTGCTGCAGCTCGAGCGCGAAGGACGCAGGAACCGGACGCTCCTCCGGCCCGTTGGTGACGGAGTCAGCCTCGGCGATCGTGCCCTCCACCGTGACGTCCTCGCCGGGCTGGTAACCGTTCGCAGCCGTGGCCACGGTGGCGACCAGGCGGTTGTGCCCGAAGGTGGCCTCGCCGGCCTCCTCGCCGTCGGCAAGCACGACCATCTGGATCGACCCTGCGGGCCAGTCTTCCTTGGGTGTGAGAGTGACGCTGTACTCGCCGGGCGTGCTGCGCGCAGTGGCGTTGACCGTGGCGAAGGGGTCACTGGCGCCTGGACCGTAGAGAGCAGCTTTGACCGCCTGCACCTCGCCGCCGACCTTGAAGACCGTGAAGCCACAGTCGTCGCGGGAGTAGTCCGGCGCCGAGCTGACGTTCAGTCCCGAGCCGTTGCACGTTGCGGAAGACACGGGTTGACCCGCGGGGTACTTGTAGAAGAGGAAGCCGCCAGCAGTCGCTGCCTTGTCGACCTGGGCGGTCGACGGAGCAGTCGGTGCCGCGACGGCGGGAGCGCCCCCGAGCGACACGGTCAGCACCGCGGCAAGCGCCGTGCTCACGAAGGCCGCGGAACGGCGGGACAGAGAATTAGCCACGGAAGATCCCCCGGGACAGGCGCTGGCGCGCAAGGTGGTTTAGATCTCGCTCAACGAGGAGAAGGCCACCGGCGTTACGCGGGCCTCGCGGGATCCACATATGGCGCTTGGGGATCTTTACCTCGAACAGGACTTTCAGCCCATTTATGGACGTGGCGAATCGCCCTAACCTCCACAGATCACATCAAATACGCGGTCGAGCTTTGGGGATTGCTCGCGCCGCGCGGGGACAAGGGGAACTCACATGAACACTGCTTCAGCGCGCCTCAAGGCGCTTCTCGCCGGCGGCGCCGCGCTCGCCGCGTTCGGCCTCACCGCACCGGTGATGGCCGACGGCGCGAACGACCCGTGCTCGGGCGCGGGTCACTCGTACTGCCCGACGAACGTCGGAGCGCCGTCGGGCAACGGGAACGGCAACGGCAAGGCGGTCGGCAAGCCGGCGGCAGGGACGGTCGGCAATGCCGACAGCAAGAACCCGCCCGGGCAGGCTCCCGACGGGTCCGACAGCAACAACGGCTACGAGTGCGACGGGAACAGCGGCATCGGCAAGACCAACCCGGCGCACACGGGTTGTTCCGACCCCGACCCGTACGACCCCAACAACTGAACGACTGACAGACCGTCACAGACCCGCCATCCCGGGCGACCCGGGGTGGCGGGTCTGGTCATGTCAGGCTTGCTCAGTTGAGGAGGCGCATGTTCCCGGGGACGCCGCCGCCGCGCTGCACGTCCTCGGTGAGCTCCTGCAGTGCGGTGAGCGCGACGTTCTGCGACAGGGGACCGTAGGAGACCCGGGCGACGCCGAGCTCCTCGAGCCGCTGAAGCGTGGGCAACCCGGGAATCCCGATCAGCGTGAGCCGCTGCGGGCCAAAGGCCTCGACCAGCTCAGCCACCTGGGCCTCGTCGAGGATCGCGGGCACGAAGACGACGGGAGCGCCGGCGTCGAGGTAGGCACGCCCCCGCTCGATGGACTCGGCGACGTTGGCGGCCGGGTCGCGGTCCCGCTGCAGGTGGAAGGTGTCGGTCCGTGCGTTGAGGACGAAGTCGACTCCCTCGTCCTCTGCGGCCTTCATGATCGCCTCGACCTGTCGAGCAGCCTCGGGAAGAGGCTTCAGCTGGTCCTCGATGTTCGCGCCGACGACGCCGAGGCCGATCGCCCGGCGAACCGTCTCCGCGGCGTCGCCGTACCCACCCTCGAGGTCGGCGCTCACCGGTAGCTCGGTCGAGGCGGCGATCCGGCCGACCGTGTCGAGCATCAGGTCGAGCGGGATGTTCTCGCCGTCGGGGTATCCCCAGGAGGCCGCGATCGAGTGGCTGGCGGTGGCGAGCGCCTTCGTGCCCGGGACGTCGGCGACGACCTTGGCGGTGATCACGTCCCAGACGTTCACAACCGTGAGCAGCGTCGGGTCCTGGTGGAGGCGGAGGAGATCGTTGGAGCGGGTCTTGGTCGTGTCGTCAGCCATGCCTCCACTGTGCCAGCCGTCCTCCACCCGACGAAGGGGAGACCTTTTCTGCCCCTTCAGGACCTTTGGCCAGGGAACAAATCAGACATAACGCCTAGCGTTGAGGTCAGGACAGAAGCGCACCTCGAGCAAGTCGGGGAGCGCACCCAACGAAGGGAAAGACCATGAACACCGAGTCCCCGCGCTTGAGGGCGCTTCTCGCTGCCGGCGCCGCTCTGGTGGTCTTCGGCATCACGATCCCAGCCACCGCTGCGCCGGACGCGTCCAACCCGAACCGTCCGGGCGTCGGCGAGGTCGGCCAGGCCCAGTTCAAGGCCGACCCGAAGGGCCAGTACAAGAACGACCACAACAACGGCTTCACCTGCGACGGGAACAAGGGTGCAGGGGTGGCCGGCAACCCGGCGCTGCCGCACAACTGCGGCACCCCGCCGCCGGTCGGGAACAGCGAGCCCGACACCAACACAGATCCGAACACGGACCCCGGTCCTGGTGAGTGGTGGAGTGGCAACAACTGAGGCACCTCATCTGGGGTTGTCTCCGACGGCCCGCTGCTCGGTCCCCAATGACCGATCAGCGGGCCTTCGCTTGTCCTGGTCGTGTCGTTCAGTCCGACGCGTCGAGGAGCTGACGCACGAGCGCCTCGACGCGCCGCCTGATCTCGTCGCGGATCGGGCGTACGGCGTCGATGCCCTGGCCCGCAGGGTCGTCGAGTGCCCAGTCCTCGTAACGCTTCCCGGGGTAGATCGGGCACGCGTCCCCGCACCCCATCGTGACGACCACGTCGGAGACCTCGACGGCATCGGTCGTCAGCTGCTCGGGTCGTGCGTCTGCGATGTCGACACCGAGCTCCCGCATCGCCTCGACCGCGACCGGGTTGACCTGATCACCAGGTGCCGACCCCGCGGACAGGACGTCGACGCGCCCCGCGCCGATGTGCTCGAGGAAGCCGGCGCCCATCTGCGAGCGGCCGGCGTTGTGCACGCAGACGAAGAGGACGGTCGGCCGCTCCTTCATCGACCCACCTCCAACGGGTAGAACCTGCGTCTGGCCCACAGGGCGACGTAGACCAGAGCCACGAGTGCCGGCACCTCGATGAGAGGTCCGACTACGCCGGCCAGTGCTTGTCCGCTGGTCACCCCGAAGACGGCGATGGCGACGGCGATCGCGAGCTCGAAGTTGTTGCCCGCGGCAGTGAACGCCAACGTGGTGGTGCGCGCGTAGGCCAGCCCCAGCGCCCGGCCGAGCGCGAAGGCGATCGTCCACATCAACGCGAAGTAGGCCAGCAGGGGCAGGGCTATGCGCGCGACGTCGGTGGGGCGACTGGTGATCGTGTCGCCCTGCAGGGCGAAGAGGACGACGACCGTGAACAGCAGTCCGTACAACGCCACCGGGCCGACGCGCGGCAGGAAGGAGCCCTCGTACCACTCCCGCCCACGCGCGCGCTCGCCGAAGCGCCTGGTCAGGTAGCCGGCAACGAGGGGCACGCCCAGGAAGATCAGCACGCTCCGGGCGATGTCCCACATGGACACGTCGAGCCCGGACCGGCTCAGCCCCAGCCAGCCCGGCAGCGCCTCGAGGTACAACCACCCGAGGAGTGAGAAGGCAACGACCTGGAACGCCGAGTTCAGCGCGACCAGGATCGCGGCAGCCTCGCGGTCCCCGCATGCGAGGTCGTTCCAGATCATCACCATCGCGATGCAGCGAGCCAGCCCGACGATGATGAGCCCGGTGCGGTACTCGGGCAGGTCGGGGAGCATCAGCCACGCCAGCGCGAACATCAGTGCCGGGCCGATGACCCAGTTGAGGACGATCGACGAGCCCAGCAGCCGCCTGTCGGCGGTGACGTGACCGAGCTCGTCGTACCGCACCTTGGCCAGCACCGGGTACATCATCACCAGCAGCCCGATCGCGATCGGCAGCGAGACGTCGCCGACGGTGACCGCCGACAGCGCGTCGTCCAGAGCCGGCACCAGGCGACCGAGCAGGACCCCGGCCACCATCGCCAGGCCGATCCACAGCGGCAGGAGACGGTCCAGCGTGGAGAGCTGACGGGAGATGCTGCCGGTGTCGGCGGGAGCGTCGTGGGTGGGCGCGCTCATGCCCCCACGCCGCCGATGAGCGAGCCCAGGTCGGCGAGCGCCTCACGGCGTACGGCGTAGTAGACCCAGACGCCGCGCTTGCTGCGGTCGAGCAGCCCCACGTCGTGGAGCACCTTCAGGTGGTGGCTGATCGTGGGCTGGGAGAGGTCGAAGGCGTCGTTCAGGTCGCAGACGCACGCTTCGCCGTCGGCGTGCGCGGCGACGAGCGAGAGCAGCCGCAGCCGCACAGGGTCCGCGAGGGCCTTGAGCAGCGGTGCGATCCGCTCGGCGCGCTGCTGGGAGAGGGGCTCCTTCATGAGGGGCGAGCAGCAAGCGACGGTCTCGACCGGTGTCAGCTCGAGAAGGGACTTAGACATGCATCTATGTTGACAGCCGTCTATGTCCGATGGCAATCTGGCAAACACATCGACGATCATCAATGTCTAGGAGACGCAGATGTCACGAGTCCAGCTGGCCCTCAACGTCGACGACGTGGACGCGGCCGTCACGTTCTACTCGAACCTGTTCGGCGTCGAGCCGGCCAAGCGGCGTCCCGGCTACGCCAACTTCGCGGTGGTCGACCCGCCGCTCAAGCTCGTGCTGCTCGAGAACCCCGGTCAGGGCGGTTCCCTCAACCACCTGGGCGTCGAGGTCGAGAGCGTCGACCAGGTCGACAGCGAGCAGACCCGTCTCGCCGAGGGCGGCTTGGCCTCGGTCGACGAGCGCGGCACGACGTGCTGCTACGCCAAGCAGGACAAGTTCTGGGTCGAGGGCGCACCGGACGGCGAGCGCTGGGAGATCTACGCCGTGCTCGCCGACAGCCAGACCTTCGCAGCCGAGGAAGGCCCTGTCTGCTGCTCCGCCTGAGGGAATCCGAGCCGCTCCGGCGAGGTTGGGACAGTGTGCCCCTCACCCTCGCCGAGCGGATGCTCGACATCCGCCGGATCTACCACGAGCCCGGCCTCGAGCTCTTCCCCCGCGCACAGCAGGTGCTGGACCGGTTCCCCGGTGCGGAGCTGATCGAGGTGCCGTCGCACCAGGACATCCCCGGGCTCTACGGCAACGAGGGGAACGTGCAGGACTGGGTGCGCAACAAGCGCGAGGTCCTGGTCCTCGGCCAGAAGAAGAGCCTCACCGCGCGGCGCAACGGCCGGTCCAGCGACTGGATTGCGCCCTCCACCTCGAACGGTTGCGCGATGGCCTGCTCGTACTGCTACGTGCCTCGCCGCAAGGGATTCGCCAACCCCATCACGGTGTTCGTCAACATCGAGCAGATCGTCGGCTACCTCGAACGGCACGCCGGACGCCAGGGTCCGAAGGTGGAGCCGAACCAGTGTGACCCGGTGGACTGGGTCTACGACCTGGGGGAGAACGGCGACTGCTCGGTGGACGCGACGGTGTCCGACAACGTCCAGGACCTGGTCCGGCTCTTCGCGCGGCTGCCCAACGCAAAGGCCAGCTTCGCCACGAAGTTAGTCAACCGGGGGCTGCTCGACTATGACCCGCAAGCCGGGACGCGCGTGCGGTTCTCGCTGATGCCGGAGGAGACGGCCAAGAGGGTCGACATCCGGACGTCGAAGATCGCCGACCGCATCGCCGCCATCGATGACTTCGTGGCCGCCGGCTACGAGGTGCACCTGAATTTCAGCCCGGTCATCGTCCACGAGCGGTGGCTCGAGGACTGGGCGGAGCTCCTCGACCAGGTCGCAGCCGGCACGAGCGAGGCGACCAAGCGGCAGCTCGCCTGCGAGATCATCTTCCTCACCCACAACGAGGGGCTGCACGAGGTGAACCTCGGATGGCACCCCAAGGGGGAGGAGCTGCTGTGGAGGCCCGACCTCCAAGAGGTCAAGCAGAGCCAGTCGGGTCAGTGGAACGTCCGGTACAGGACCGGCTACAAGAGCAGGTACGTCGAGCAGCTCACCGGGCTCATCGCGGAGAAGCTGCCGTCGTGCCGGGTGCGGTACGCGTTCTAGTGAACGCCCGTGTGCCCCGTGCTCACTTCTTCGAGGGCTTCGGGGTCTTGCACTTCACCTTCGGGTTCACTCCCACGTAATTGAGCGGGCCGGCAACCACCGTGAGCGCCGTGTCGGCGATCTCCGCGCACTTGACGTCCTTCGCGTCGCCGAAGTAGCCGCGCTGGTAGGCGGCGAACGCGCCGATCACGAGCCACACCACCAACAGCAACGAGATGATGCTCTTCATCACAGCCTTCCTGCGGCGCGTGCGGGTGACGTGCCTCCAGGCGGTACTTACCCCGTTGACCGCGCACGGAACTTGGCGCCACGCATAGCCGAGCAAACCTTGGGCACACTCTGGTCATGAGAAGCTCCACCGACGCCTCGGAGACCCGACACGAAGCCGGCTGCCCGGACTGCACCGACGGTCTCGGCCGCGCGGCGGCGGTGCCCGAGCACAGCTGGCGCGACAACATCCGCAGCAAGCCCGGGCTGGCCCAGGTCTGGCGCATCGGCGTCTTCGTCGCCGGGCTCCTCTTCATCTGCCTCGGCGTCGCGCTCGCGGTGCTGCCCGGTCCGCTGACGATCCCACCCGTGCTGGTGGGGCTGTGGATCTGGTCCACCGAGTTCGACTGGGCTCAGCGGTTCTTCACCTCCTTCAAGCAGAAGGCGCGTGACGCCTGGGCCCATGCCCGCCGGCATCCGGTGAGCTCCGCGATCATCACCGTCGGCGGACTTGCAGCGGCGGCGGCCGTGTTCTGGGCCGTCGGCCACTACGAGCTCGTCGACCGCGCCAAGGAGCTCGTCGGCCTCTGAGCCGACGCTCGCGCCACGTCGCGCTGAGTAGCCGTACGCATCCCCGCCCGGGTCCGCCGGTGCCATGCTGTCGGGCATGTACCCGACGCTGGCCCTGTTCATCGGGGTGCCGGTCCCGACGCACGGGTTCTTCGTCGGCCTCGGGGTGCTGGTCGCAACGGGTGTCTTCGTGCTCGAGGCGCGTCGCCGCGGTCAGACCGATGAGCGCATCGTCTACGTCGTCCTCGGCGCCCTTGTCGGTGGCGCGATCTTCATGCGGCTCGGCACCTGGCTGCAGCACGTCGACCTGCGGCAGAACGCATCGCTGGTGGAGCAATGGGTGCACGGCAACCGCAGCATCCTCGGCGGCCTCGTCGGCGCCTGGCTCGGGGTCCACGTCGCCAAGCGGATCGTCGGCTACCCGTTGCGCACGGGCGACCTGTTCGCGCCGGCGGTCGCTCTGGGCATGGCGGTGGGGCGCGTCGGCTGCCTGCTGACCGAGCTGCCCGGCACACCGACCGGGTCGTCGTACGGCGTCGTGCTCGGTGTCGAGGACGCCGAACGGCTCGGGGCACCGGCGGGCGTCGACCTCCACCCGTCGTTCGTCTACGAGATCGTCTTCCACCTTGCTGCCTTCGCCGTCCTCTGGTTCTGGCTGCGGCACCGGCTGACGGCGCCGGGGGAGACCTTGACCTTCTACCTCGCGGGGTACGGCGTCTTCCGCTTCCTGGTCGAGTACGTCCGGGGCAACGAGGTGGCTTGGGAAGGGCTGACCCGTCCCCAGCTCTTCCTGCTCGCGACCGTGCCGCTGCTCCTGGCTCGGATCGCTTGGCAGGCAAGGAAGGGCGTCTACCGACCCGAACCCGTGGAGGTGTCGTGACCGCGCCCTGGCAACCACAGCAACCCAAGCCGAAGCTGCCGCTGCTCCTCGGCGCGCTGTTCGGTGCGGCGTCGCCGTTCTCCGGGTTCGCGCTGTCCACGCTCCTGTCCAGCACCCGCAGCGAGACCGCATCCGGGGCGGCGCCGCTGGCCTCCGTCGCGGTGGTGCTGGCCACGCTGGCCACCGGCGTCGGGCTGCTTTTCTCCGACGAGACCCGACGTTGGGGTGCGGGGATCCTCCTCGGCTTCTTCGGGATGCTCATCATCGGCGCCGGGGCGTGCGTCGCCGTCCTCGTCGTCGTGCTGGCCGCCTACAACGGAGGATGACCATGTCCGGCATGCCGCTGCGCGACTACCGCGTGCACCGCTACGTCAACGCGTTCTGCCCGCTCTGCCACGAGGAGGAGCCGGACCGTCCGCTCGCGGACGTGCGGCGCCTGTCCGGCTGGCTGGCCGTCAGGGGCGAGCAGGTGTGGCTCGAGCGGGGCTGCCCGGACCACGGGCTGGTCCGCACGCTCTACGACGAGTCGGCGGAGATCCTGTCCTACCTCGAGCAGTGGACCGCGCCGACGAAGGTCCACCAGCCCGACGTGACCGGGAACTTCAAGCCGGTGCCGTCGGCGTACGAGGACGGGTTGCCGGAGATGCAGACCCAGCACACCTGCATCCTGCTGGCCGACGTGACCGACCACTGCAACCTGCGCTGTCCCACGTGCTTCGCCGAGTCCGCGCCGGCGTTGGCGTCGGTGGCTCCGCTGGACGCCGTGCTCGCATCGGTCGATGCGCGACTGGCCCGGGAGAACGGCCGGATCGACGTGCTCATGCTGTCCGGCGGGGAGCCGACCCTGTACCCACAGCTCGAGGAGCTCCTCGACGCGGTCACGGCCCGCCCGGTCGTCCGCGTCCTCGTCAACACGAACGGGCTGCGGGTCGCGCAGGACGACGCCCTGCTCGCGCTGCTGAAGAAGCACCGGGAACGGGTCGAGGTCTACCTGCAGTACGACGGGGAGAGCGCCGAGGCCTCGACCCATCACAGGGGCGCCGACATCCGGAGGTTCAAGGAGCGGGCACTGGAACGGCTGTCCGCTGCCGGTGTCTTCACGACGTTGACGATGACGGCGGCGCTCGGCGTGAACGACGACGAGATCGGGATGGTGCTCAAACGGGCGCTGGACACGCCGTACGTCGGCGGGGTGACCATCCAGCCGGTGTTCGGCTCCGGGCGGTCAGCCGGGATCGACCCGAACGACCGCCTCACCCACACCGGCGTCCTGGCCCGGCTCGAGGAGCAGACGGCCGGTGTCGTCGGCTGGCGCGACCTCACTGCGCTGCCGTGCTCGCACCCGCACTGCTGCTCGGTCGGCTACCTGCTCCGGGACGACTCGGGGTCGTGGCGCTCGCTGACCTCCCTGGTCGGTCACGACAAGCTCAAGCAGTGGCTCGACCTGGAGCCGGAGACCGTCGCCAACCGGATCGCCGACGACGCGATCCCCGCTTCGGTGAAGGGATTGGTCAAGGACTCGCTCCTGGGCCTGCTGAGCGAGCAGTCCTCGTTGTCGCACCCCTCCATCGGCAACATCTGGAAGGACATCTGTGAGAACTGCGACCTGGGCATCGGCACGTTGACGAGGCTCGCCGCCTCGTCGCTGCCCGGTCAACGACAGCGGATGCGGGCGATGCTGGGGGAGCGGGTTCTGCGCGTGACGGTCAAGCCGTTCATGGACATGAACACGATGATCGAGGAGCGGCTCACGCAGTGCTGCGTGCACGTCGCGACGGTCAACGAGCTGACCGACGCCCACCAGTGCGCGCCGTTCTGCGCGGTCCAGGCCTGGGCGCCGCTGGCTCGGACGCGGCTCTCGACCGCGACGGGCTCCACCGGCTCCGGGAACCGTCCGAACCTCCTCGAGGAGCTGCCGCAATGACCTCCGTGCCCCCTGTCACGAGCACGCCGCCCGAGCCGGCGACCGACGAGCCGTACGACCCGCTGCGGCTGTGCATCTTCGCGACGGTGGCCCTGCTGGGCTGGCTCCTGGGTCCCTTCGCGCTGCTCTTCTTCGCCGGGCTGGGCTTCCTCGGTTACCTCAAGGCCAGGCGAGCGGGGCTGTCCCGGTCGAAGTGCGTGCTCCGGGACACCAGGCTGGTCCTCGGCTACCTCGGGCTGCTGATCGTGGCGGCGGCACTCGGCATCTGGATCCAACCCTTCTGAGAGGAGCAGCATGGACGGCCACGACACCACGGGCGCCGAGTCGCAACCGGTGCGGACGCTCCCGGTGCTGGGTGGAGCGGTGCTGGGCTTCGCCGCGACCTGGTTCCTGCTCACGATTGCGACCCTCGTGCTCTACGGCCAGCAGCTGCGGGGCGCGATGGAGGTCGTCGTACCGGCCGTTGCGCTCTTCGCTCTGCCGGTGATCTCCGGACTGCTGCTCGTCCCGCGACGCACGCGCCGGTGGGGGGCGGGTTTCCTCATCGGCGTCGCGCTCGGCTCGATCACCGGCGCCGGCGCGTGCGCGGGCTTCATCGGGCTCAACTCGATGTGACCACGACGCCACGAGCGCTGCGGCGCACGGTCCTCCTCGTCGCGGCGCTCAACTGCGGCTACTTCTTCGTCGAATTCACGGTGGCCCTGGCGATCGGCTCGGTCTCGTTGATGGCGGACAGCGTGGACTTCCTCGAGGACACCGCGGTGAACCTCCTCGTCTTCGCATCTCTCGGCTGGTCCCTTGCGGCGCGAGCCCGAGTGGGAAGGCTGATGGCGCTGGTGATCC
The DNA here is from genome assembly GCA_902805865.1 of uncultured Nocardioidaceae bacterium. Taxonomy (GTDB): domain Bacteria; phylum Actinomycetota; class Actinomycetes; order Propionibacteriales; family Nocardioidaceae; genus Marmoricola_A. The sequence continues at coordinate 13,867 of CADCUK010000166.1, forward strand.
TGGCGCCCGCAGCTGCGGCGGTGTGGCAGGCGGTCGCCAAGGCCGGCGACCCCAGTGCTCCCGACCTCCTGTCGTTGGTGCTCACCGCCGGTGGTGCGGTCGCGGTCAACGCGGTGGCGGCTTGGCTGCTGGTGCGAGTCCGGCAGCACGGCGGCTCGATGGGACACGCAGCCTGGGTCGCGGCCCGCAACGACGTGGTGATCAACATCCTCATCCTCGTCATGGCAGCGGTCACGGCGCTTGTCGGGACCGGGTGGCCGGACCTGTTGCTCGGCGTCGTCATCGTGCTGCTGAACGGCCGCGCGGCCTACGAGGTGTGGGAGCTCGCCGAGGAGGAGCGGCTGGCGGCGAAGGCGCTCGCCGGGGAAGCGCTCGACTGACGCCCTGCAGAAGTTGCCCTGCAGAAGCTGGCCCGCAGAAGTTGCCCTGCAGAAGTTGCGAATCAGAGCAGTGCAGAAGTGTGCACCGCTGTTCGGGTAGAGCGGAGGCGCGACCTCGAATACGGTCATATCAACCAGATACGGTCGCGCAGAGCTGCCGGAGGACCTCCTCCCAAGGACCTCAGCAGACACCCCTCTCGGGCGACCCAGGCCCGGCTCGATCCCAGAAGAGCCGACCGCCAGGCGGCCCGCCCCCTGATCCCAGCCGGGGACGGGCCGCCAGCGGCGCCCCGTCGCGGGCGTGCAGCCGAGTCTGTCTCCGAACGTGCAACGGGGCGGGTGCCGTCGGCACCCGCCCCGCTACGGCTCCTCAGGAGCTCTGAGCTCCCTCGAGGCCTTCTGTTCAACCGATGATGCGCACCCGCGTGCTGAGGCCGTCGTTGACCGGCACCCCTGCAGGAGCGCGCTCTTCCAGCGACACGTTGCGGTCGCTGCGACGCTCGCGGTACAGCCGCAGGTTCGCGACCACGTCGTCGTTGCGCGGCGCGTCCTCGATGCGTTCGATGACCTTGTCGATCGGGGCGTTGCGTCCGCTGAACCAGCTCCACAGCGAGTTGCCGCCCACGAGTGACATGTAGCCGCGGCGACCGGCGTCCTTGTTGCGGACCGGGAGGTCGACCTGAACCGTTGACATTGCGCCGCCGGTGCTGAGCAGGTCCACGCGGAACTTGGCAGTCTCGCCCGCCACCAGCCTCAAGCGGTCACCGACGGGGACCCACGTGCCGTTCCTCTTGATGCTCGCTCCCTCGATGGTCGCGACCACCACGTCACGGGTGAGGTCGGAGTCGGTGTCGACGGTGTCGATCGAGATGTTCTCCACCCGGTTGGACTCGAGCCTCCACAGAGCCATGTAGAGGTCCCAGGCGGTCTCCCACGTGAGGTCGCGCTCGTCGGCGTAGACGTCGGAACGGGTCAGCTCGAACTCCGTGCCGTCCTGACGCTCGCCCTTGATCACCCACGACACCGAGCCGCTGCCGGCGCCGACGCCGTCGAAGACGCGGTCCTCGTTGGAGAGCAGGTGCGACAGGGCGACGTCAGGCACCCAGTCGGCGAGGTTGACGTGGCTGGTGCCGGTCCGCTCACGGCCTTCGGCGGTGACGTGGGAGGTGATGGTGCTGGTCTCCGGCAGGGCGCCGAAGAAGCCGGCGATGCCGGCCATCCGGTCCTGGTCGATGGTGCCGACCGGTCCGCCGATGTTGGCGACCTTGAACCCCGACAGGGTCGGGTCCTCCTGGATGTAGACCGCCTCGGCGGGGTGCAGGCTCAGTCCTGTCGGCCCGTTCCACATCATCGGGTGGCCGAAGCCGACGACCTCCTCGCCGCAGACGATGGTCGCGGTGCCGACACCGGCGTACGAGACGTCGCCGTAGGAGATCGCCGTGCCGAGGTTGCCACCGGCCACGATCGAGCTCGCGTCGAGGTCGTCGGCCGCTGCGGTGCCCATCCGGGTCACCTTGACGCCGGGGATGTCGAGCTTCTTGGCGACCTTGTTGACCCGCTGCTGGCTGAGACCGGACATCCCGAAGGGCAGCCTGAGCTGCGCGAGGCCGGACTCGACCTCGCGCTGGCTGGCTTCGCCGTCAGCGACCAGCCGGTTGGCGATGCGCTGGGGGACCGTGACCTTGCGAGCCATCTGCGACACCGGGTCGGCGCCGGACTCGATGAGCGCGCGCATGTCCTCGGCCGGGGTGACACCGGCAACAGTGGAGGGACCGAGCGCGAGTCCGTAGGACACCGCGCCGATCAGCTTGCCGTCGGCGTCGTACACCGGGGAGCCGGACATGCCGGACCAGATGCCGACGTCGTGGATGCGGTCGTCGGCCCCGGGACCGCCGTCCGAGCCGAGCCGGACCATGATCATGTCGAGGCCGGGTGCGATCCCGTCGTCGAGGACGCCGAGGACCTCGCCGGTGAACGCGTCGGGCTCGGTGCCCTTGATCACCGTCAGACCGTCGACAGGGTCTCCGGCCTCGAGCTCGCTCACGGGCAGCGGCTCAGGGCATTCGGGGCCGATCGCGGACTGTGCTGGTGTGGCTGCCATCCCTGCGAGCGTGGCCGCTGTGGCAGTCGCCAGGGCCGCCGCAGCGCCCTTCGTGGCGAGTCGCCTGCCGGACCAGGGCAGTGTCGATCTCTTCATAGCTGCTCCCTTGGTGAGCGACAGCCCCAAGTGGCTGTGCGCTGGGTCGATCGTCCTGCTGTGGGGGCGGCGTCGGCATGAGTACGGCGACTCCCTTCGACAGGGTTTTTCGAGTGTGAGGGCACTCTGCTTCGTGAGACGCGCGAATACCTGGACTGGTTGCGTCCGTTAGGCAACAGTTTGGTAACGGCGGGTTTGAAATCGAAAAGACCTGGATCGAACGTCCCGGTCCTGGGTTCACCGAGCTGCCCGGACCACGGTCAACCTGGCCGAACGGGACGAACGCTCCGCCTGCTCGGCTCCGCTGTAGACCGCCTTGATCACGTGCCTACCCGCGGCGAGGCGCGGCAGCCGGACCTGCACCGTGCTCGTCGACAACGGCACGGTCGACAGCTTCCGCTGGCCGTCGAACACCGCCACGGAACCACCAGGGTCCGACAAGCCGGCGACCAGCACGGTCACCGAGACCGTGACTCGCTGCCTGGTGGTGGCACGGGCACGACTGAGGGTCAACGCCGTGCTCGACGGCAGCTTCGCCACCTGGACGGGGGCGCTGGCAGCGGTCCCCGGCGTCCGCCCCGCGGCAGACGCAGTCTCGACGACGTGGATCTGCCGTCCCGCGTCCTCGGGGGCAAGTCGGTAGCTGGGCGCGGTCGCCCGCCAGATCTCGGCGCCGTCCCGGTACCACTGGTACGTCCGCCTGGGTTCCACGGGCCAGACGCCCTGGTCGATCGTCAGGGTCTCGCCCACGACCGGGCGCCCGACGATCGACGGTGGGTGGGCCGCGACCAGTGCCGATCCCGTCGTGCCCATGATCGGAGCGCTCGTCGAGACGGCCGGCTGATACCCCGCCAGCACACCCGTGGCACGCACGGTCAACCCCTTGCCGAGGTCCTCCGCGGTCACGGTGTAGATCTCTGCAGTTTGGCCGGTGAGCCTCGTCGTGCCGCGGTACCACTGGTAGCTGACTGCATCGACCTGTGGGTCGAACGTCGGGGCGGCGACCCTGAGGTCGGTGCCCACTTCGCCACTCCCGGCGATCGAGACCCCAGTGACCACCGCGGGCGGATCGATCACCTTGAACTTGCGCCACGGCGCCGCGCCCAGGGCGGCACCATTGGTGTCCAGCGTGACGACGCGCCACTCCCACGTCCCGGCAGGCAGTGCGCGGGTCGGGGCCCAGGCGGTCGCCCGAGTCGTGACGTTCTCCGCCAGGCTCGTGGTGCCGGACAGTCGGCGCTCGAACCGGTAGCTGCTCGCGCGGACGTCGGGCTCCCACGAGAAGTACGCGGTGCTCGGTGCGACGGTGGCGCCTTCGGTTGGGCCGATCGGGGAGGGAGTCAGGGACGGCGCGAATGCGGTCCTGGTCGGACTCCAGTCGCCCCGTCGGCCGCGGGCGTCGACCCGGCGGACGCGCCAGGTGTAGCCCTCGACGCTCGGCGGCAGCGGAGCCGAGGGCGCCCAGGACGCGTGCTTCCAGGCAGTCGCCCCCGCGACCCTGGTGGGTCCGGCGAAGACGTCGATGTCGTAGGAGGCGGCGAACGCCAGCGGCGTCCAGCTGAAGGCGTAGTCAGAGCCGAGCCTGCCACCATCCGCCGGGAGGTCCAGGTCAGGTTTCGGGGAACGCTTCTCGAATGCGCCGGTTGCGCTCCAGGCCATCGGGTTGTCAGAGCCGTCGACCGCCCGCACCCGCCAGTAGATGATTCCCTCGGGATACGTCTGGGCGTGTGAGGTGAAGGTCGTCTGGTCCACGGTCGCGCGCTCGATGACCGTGTTGAACGAGCGGTCGACCGAGGTCTCGACGACGTAGGACTTGGCCTCCGTCGACGCGGGCGTGGTCAGCGACGACCCGTCCGCGGCGCCCGGCGCCCGCAACGCCTCGATCTCCGAGCCCCAGCTCAGCGTGATGTCGTCCTCGCGGGGCGGTGCGACCAGCGTCCCCTTCACGTCAGGCACCTCCACCGGGCTGACCAGCCGCGGCGCGATCGTCCTCTTCGCGAACGAGTGCCGCGCGTGCTGCAGGGGAGCGCACAGGGTGGTTGTCCAGCACGGCTGCACGACCCAGAAGTACGCCGACCCCGCCTGGCTGTCGAGGAGCGACTCCGTGGGAGTCCAGATCGGGTCCTTGACGAGGAAGGCGTCGATCGTGTTGGTGAGCTCCTGGTCCCGGGCGAGCGTCAACCGGTACCGGACGGCACCCGGCACGGGGTCCCAGGTGAGCACCGGTGTCTGACGCAGGTCGACGCAGGTCGCGGGCAAGGTCGCGGTGCAGGCGTCGCGCTGGTCGCCGGAGTCGTAAGCCTCGGTGCCGTTCAGGGAGGCGGCGTGCCCGGTCACCATGTCGACGGTGAGGGGTCCGCTGCCTGCGCTCGTCGGGCTCGGGTCGTAGCGGAAGGCCGCGGCCCACTGGCCGATGACGTCCGTGGTCGGGTCCGGCAGTCTCCCGCCCTCGTCGATGGCGAGCACCTTCCACCAGTAGTCACCGGCCGACGTAGGCACGCACGCGTTTCCCAGGGTCGTGTGCGCCGTGGTCGCTGCGCACACCTGCCGGCCGCTCCCGTCGTAGAGAACCACGGTGTACCGGCTTGCCATCTCGATGGCGTCCCACTGGTAGAAGAAGTGGACGTCGTTTCCGACGCTGCCGCGGGGGTGCACGAGGCCCGGTTGGTCCGGCCACGCGCGGCGGAAGTGCCATGGTTCAGCCGGCCACGGAGCGGGGTTCCCGGAGGCGTCGACCGGTCGCACGCGCCAGTAGTACTCGTCGTTGTCGAGCCCGTCCGGAGGCGAGTACCGCGTCCCAACGATGCCGGCGCGACGGTGGACGCCGCTCAGGAAGTTGATGTCGGTGCCGATCTCGAGCTCGTACGTCACTGCCCCGGGCACCGGCTCCCAGTCGAGAACCACCTCGCGCACCGCAGCGTCGAAGCTGTCGGCCGGTGAGGTGAGCTGTGCCGGGGGCAGACCGTTCACCGTGTAGCTGCGATTGGCCGACCACTCGGTCGAGTAGCCGTTCCCGAGGATGGCGCTGACCCGCCAGTGGTAGACGCCGGGAAGCTGGTAGCCGGTGAGCACCGCCGCCGTGGTCTTCTGCGTCGACGAGATGATCAGGTCAGGATCTGCGAAGTAGCGGTCCGGGCTCACCTCGAGCCGGTAGGAGGTAGCGCCCTCCACGGGCTCCCAGCCGAACCGTGGGGTGTCCACCGGAGGTTGGATGGTTGCGTTCGGGCCGGGACGGATCGGGTCCGGCGCCGGCCTGGCGCGGTGGCTGAACGCCTCGGTGCTCCACTCGCTCTCGGTCGTGCCGTCGCTCGCGCGCACGCGCCACCACAGGTCTCCCGACGGCAGCTCGACGGTCGGGACGTAGCGGAGGTTCACGGTGTTCGTGACCGAGACCAACGGGGTCGCGAAGTCACCGGCATCGTCGACCTGCACGTCGTACTCGATCGCGCCAGCCGGGCGGTTCCACGCCAGCTCGACCAGCCCGTCGACGTTCGCACCTCCCGCGGGGGTCAGCACCGTGGGTGAGTCCGGGACCGCTGAGTGCGCCTGGGGGGCGACGACGAGGACGGCCATTGCGACCGCGCCGCTCGCCGTCAGTGCCGACAGCCGGGAGGAACGACGATGAGAAGACACGGGACCCCGATCACCGAGATGAGACAAATCAGACACAAGGTACGAGTCGCGCGGTGCTCGGCGCAGCAGAACCGCGAACAATCCGGGAAGGGGTCGTCCGGAAGCGGTCAGCCGAGCCTGGAGAGCAGTGCCACCGCGTCGTGGGGGGCGTGAC